>NZ_JABFBB010000016.1:0-346 GCF_017168555.1 Micrococcus sp. KRD012 | reverse complement strand
GTGAACGGTGCGGCCGGCTGGGCAGGTCCTGAAGGCCGGCTTCTCCCTGGGCGCGGTAGCGGGCGACCCAGGTGGCCACCGTGGGCCGGCTCACCCGGAACTCGGCTGCCACGTGTGCCTGCGGGATGCCGTCGTGCAGGTGGCGGTGGACCATCCTGAGACGGCCGGTCGGGGTCAGGGGTGCGTTAGCGTGAGTCATGAGTGGGTCTTCTCGGGCAGGGGTCAAGCCCCTCGTGATGGTGTAGCGGTCTGATCCTTCATGGGGGTCAGGCGCTGAGGCCGAGGGTGAGTTCGGTGTCGGGGTCCACCTCGTCTCCGGTGTTGGTCACGGTGGTGAGCCTGCAGC
>NZ_JABFBB010000015.1:29164-35060 GCF_017168555.1 Micrococcus sp. KRD012 | reverse complement strand
GGCGCGGGGTGGGTCATGGAGGCTCCTTCGACGGCATCGGCGGCCCGGCCCCGGGAGCGTGGGGCGGCGGACGGACGCTGCGCCTACGGTACCGGACCGTCCTGGACGCGGGGACGGCGACGGCGACCCGTCCGGCGTCCGGCGCCGTCGATAGACTCGGCCGCGACCGCATCGTCCGCGAGGAGAAGAGGCATCCCATGTCCGAGTCCCTGATCGGCAAGAACCTGATGGAGCCGCCGGCCACGCGCCTGCCGGAGGAGCCGGAGGTGCTTGCCCGGCTCGAGGCCGGTGACCTGCCCGAGGACATCGTGCCGGTGGCGCCCGAGTCCTCCCTGGTGTGGGCGCTCATGGCGGAGGACGCGTGGGCCGAGGGCCGGACCGTGGACTCCTATGCGTACGCCCGCGTCGGCTACCACCGGGGCCTGGACGCGCTGCGCCGGGCGGGGTGGCGCGGTGCCGGCCCGGTGCCGTACGCCCACGAGCCCAACCGCGGCTTCCTGCGCGCCCTGTACGCGCTGGGCCGCGCGGCCGCCGGGATCGGGGAGTCCGAGGAGGTCGAGCGCATCCGCACCTTCCTGCGGGACTCGGACCCCACGGCCGAGGAGCAGATTGAGGCCGACCAGGGCCGCGCCCGGGGCTGAGCGGAGCCGTGGCCAAGCTCTACTTCCGCTACGGGGCCATGAACTCCGGCAAGTCCACGGGCCTGCTGCAGGCCGCCTTCAACTACGAGGAGCGCGGCCAGCGGGTGCTGCTGGCCAAGCCGGAGGTGGACGTGAAGGGGGAGGGCGACGTCGTGTCCCGCCTCGGTGTGACCCGCGCCGTGGACTTCCTCGTCCCGGCGGGAGCGGACGTGCGGGAGCTGTTCCGCCGGCACGCCACCGGTGACGACCCGGACGCCCTCGTGGGGCACGTGGAGGCTCCGCCCGTGGCGTGTCTGCTCGTGGACGAGGCACAGTTCCTCGAGCCGGCGCAGGTGGACGACCTGCTGCGCATCGCCGTGCTCGACGGCGTCCCCGTGATCGCCTACGGGCTGCGCACCGACTTCCGCACCCGCTCCTTCCCTGGCTCCGCGCGGCTGCTGGAGCTGGCGCACTCCCTCGAGGAGCTGAAGACCATCTGCCGGTGCGGCCGGAAGGCGGTGTTCAACACGCGCAAGGTCGTGGACCCGACCACGGGCGCCGAGCACTTCGTGTTCGAGGGGGACCAGGTGGCGATCGACGGTGTTCAGGTGACTTACGAGTCTCTGTGCGGCACGTGCTACCTGGCCGAGTCCGGCGGTGCCCTGGGCTGAGGCGGCCATTGCCAGGCAACTGCCAGGCTGCGTGACGGCTGCGCCCATGCTCGGTTCGTACGGTGGAACCACTTCATCGAGGTGCGAGTGATGAAGGTGCGAGTGATGACAGGCGAAGGGCCCCGGTGATCCCGGGGCCCTTCGTCTGTCCTGCCACGTCCGGCATCGGCCGATCGGGTCAGAGCGAGACGAGCAGGAGCGTGCCGCCGAAGACGAGCCCCGACGCGAGCAGCACGACCGTGGTGTACCCCAGGATGTCGCGCATCTTCAGCCCGGCGATCGCCAGAAGGGGGATTGCCCAGAACGGCTGGATCATGTTGGTCCACTGGTCGCCGTAGGAGACGGCCATGATGGTGATGGCCGGGTCCACGCCGAGCGCGTCGCCGGCCTGGAGCATGATCGGGCCCTGCACGGCGAACTGTCCGCCGCCGGAGGGGACGAAGAAGTTCACGAGGCCCGCGGCCAGAAATGCCAGCAGGCCGAACGTCACCGGGTTCGAGATCGCCACGAAGGCGTCCGAGAGCACCGCCACCAGGCCGGTGGTCGTCATCATGCCGAGGATGCCCGCGTAGAGGGGGAACTGCAGCAGGATCTCGCCCACGTTGGACGCGGCCGACTGGGTGAGGCCGATCAGCTCGTGCGGGCTGCGCACCAGCAGCAGGATCAGCGCGAGGAAGGACCAGTTGACGATGTCCAGGGTGAGGGTGCCGCCGCCGACGAAGTGCATCACCAGATAGACCACGAGCATGGCGCCCACGAGGAGCGTGGGGACACGGGAGGCGTCGAGGCGGTCCGCCGGCGTCTCGATCTCCGGTGCGGGCACGGCGTCCTGGTCCCGCGCGTCGATCTCCAGCTCCACGATCCGGTCCCCGGCGCGCGGGGCGACGAGGAACAGGGCCAGGGCCACGACGAGCACGGTCACCACGGCGGCGGTGATGTTCCACCAGGAGAAGGTGGTCTCCGAGACCGGGACCCTCCGGCCGTCCAGGCTCTCCGTGAGGAACGAACCGGGGGTGGCGGCCGTCAGCGGGCCGGAGCCCGAGTACCCCATGTGCCACACCACGAACCCGGAGAACCCGGCGGCCACCAGCATCGGGAAGTGCAGGACCAGCCCGCGCTCACGGGCCTGCGCCGCGACCTCCTTGGCCAGCAGCGCACCGACCACCAGGCCCAGGCCCCACGTGATGAGGGAGGCCGCCGCCGCCACCACGAACACGAAGATGTAGGCGGCCAGGGGCGTGCGGGGAATGCTGGCGAGCCTGGCGAGCAGACGGCGCACCGGGCCGGTGTTCGCCAGGATGTGTCCGAGCATGAGCACGAGCGCCATCTGCGTGATGAACGCCAGCAGTCCGGACAGACCGTCACCCCAGCCCACGACGACGTCGGCCGGCCCGGCCGGAGTGAGCAGCAGGCACAGGGCTGCCACCGCGAACGTGAGCACGATGGTGAACACGAGCGAGGACGGGATGAACCGCTCCATCGTCGTGTTCAGCGGGCGCATGGCGCGGCTGAAGAACGTGCCCTCGCGGGCGGTACGGCCCGAGGGTCCGGGTGTGGGCGGACGTGTGGACGTGGCGGACATGAGGCTCCTGTTCAGGGTGAGAGGCCACGGCGAGAGTGATGTGGATCACTCTAGGCGCTCGATCGTCGTGGGCAGGGCCTGGGCCACGTCTCTGGCCGGGCGCTAGACGACGAGAGTGCGTCGGCGGTCGATTCCCCAGCGGTCGACGACGTCGTGGCCCGGCTCGGCCGGGTCACCCGGAATCTGTACGCGAGCGTGGACGAGCTCACCGACAAGGGATGCACCGTACGGGTCTCGACCGAGTGGGATCACGGTGCCCAGGCCCGGCACTTCCCCCGTAGCCGGACTCATGCTCGGCATCAAGGCCGCATTCGCTGAGTTCGAGCGTCGAAGGATCAAGGAGCGTCAGGCCGAAGGGATCGCCCCAGGGTGTGTTGCCCCCTTCCAGGCGCTGCTGTCGATGGCCCTTCCGTCTCCGCTCTGGTGGAGTACGGCTCTGGTGAGAGGGCCACGCGCTCTCGGTGCATGGCATGACAGGGTCTCAAAGTCAGGGCTCCCCGGGCATGCATGAACAGGTCCGGCTCCGGTACTCTTCTTGCATGACTCTTCTGACGGTGGGGGAGGCCGCCGAGCGCCTCAAGGTCTCCGACCGCTATGTGCGGCGCCTCGTCGAGGACGGTGATGTGCCGGCCCGCCGCCTCGGAGAATCCTGGTTCATCGATGAGCGTGCCCTGGCCCGTCGTGCCCGCAGGGCGCCGGGTATCGGCCGCACCTGGGCTCCGCGGACCGCCTGGGCCGCCGTCGACCTCCTTGCCGGAGGAAACGGACGGGCCTTCCTCGACCAGCCGCGGATCTCCCGTCTGCGCTCCCGGCTGCGAACGCTCACCGCTGCCGAGATGCACCGACTGGCTGAGAACAGGGCCCGGCCCCACCGGTTCCACGCCTCGCCTCGAGCCCGAGCCAAGCTCGCCGACGTTCTCGTGCCCTCGGGGGTGTCCGCCCTGGATCAGTCGGATCTCGCCCGCCGCTTCGGGCTCGCCGCTGTCGAAGGGAACCAGCGGGAGGAGGGCTATCTGCTCGGCGACCTGGAGGCTCTCCAGTCGCGGCTCCGCCTCGACGCCTCGGCGGCGGGGGAAGTGGTGATCCGACACATACCTGCCCCCGTGGATCCCTCCGCCCTGCTTCGCACTGAAACAGTCGTGGCGCTGGACCTCATGGACTCCGACGACGTCCGTGAGCGGGCCGCCGGGCGAGAGGCCCTCGATCGACTGTTGCATCGTGTCTGAGCCGCGTCACCTGAGCGTGGAGGACCTCCTCGGATGTGAGGCGGGCCTCGGCGCTGGAGATGGCCTAGGGCGTGTCTGAGAATGGCTCCAGGGACCCGCTGAGATCCGGGGAGCCATGTCCCGGTTCCAGGTCGTCTTCGACGCCCGATCGGAGCTGATCGCCCCGCTGCTCCAGATCGCACGGGCCGGCAGGGCCGGCCCTTCTCGGATGCCCGCACGATGGTCGAAGCGATCATCTGCCGGTGCAGGTGCGGGACTCCGTGGCGGGATCTGCCCGAGGTCAACGGGCCCTGAGAGGCCGCGTGGATCTGACATCGACGCAGGGTGTGGGCACTGGTCTGTCCGGGGGCTGACTCGAGGACTTTTGTTCGTACCCTGTCTGTCATGGCCACCCCTCTCCTGGAGCTCGCCGCGAGTCGAGGCGTCTGCTTCCCGCTGCGAGCCCGCCGGCTGACCCTCACCCCGTTCCGGGGTCTCGATGCACCCGCCGTGTGGGGCTTCTGCCGTCTCGAGCAGGTGTGGACGTGGACCTCGGGCCGTCCGGAGAGTGAGGGCGCGCTGCGCGAGTCCTACCTCGGGGCGGGGGACCGCCTCACCGTGCGGGCCGGAGACGTCATCGTCGGTGTCGGGAAGGTCGCGGTGCAGGACGCGTGGAGTCAGGGCGGCCCGCGGGAGGAAGCCCGGGACGCCCAGGCCGAGCTCGGCTGGACGATCGATCCGCGCCAGGCGGGGCAGGGCTATGGCACCGAGCTTGCGCGAGCCCTGCTGGGCTTCGCGTTCGACGATCTGGGTGTGCGGCGCGTGGAGGCTCATGCCTTCGCGGACAACGCTCCGAGTCTGCGCATCATGGAGAAGGTGGGGATGCGTCACGAGGGCACGTTCAAGGAGGAGTCTCTGCATCTCACGCGCGGCTGGGTGGATGGCGCCACCTACGCGATGCTCGCCTCGGAGTTCCATTCGCCCCTTACGCAGGAGTGATCCCGGCGGCCACGACCGCATGATCTGCCGCTCCGCCTCCGAGGGCCGTGTGCCAGCAGGGGGCTGTGAGCGGGGTGGGGAATGAGCGTGAGTGGCGGTGGCGCATCGGTGTGGCGTCTCCCCTGGTGGGTTCGGCTGGTGTGTTCGCGGGGCTGCGGCAGGATCTGGGACTGGGGTGGGGTTTGACGCTGGTGGCCGTCACGGCCCTCGGGGCGATGCTCGCCTTGCGAGGGGTGCATCACCGGGTCGAGGCGGAGCAGGCTCGCCGCAACGTGTTTGACGCCGGAGCCGGCTCCACCGCGTGGGTGATGCTGCTGATGGGGGCCGCGGTCATTCCGGGGCTGGTGCTGAACGCGATCGACGACGCCGGCGTCCGGGCGGTCGTGGCCGGTCTGCTCGGCGCGGTTGTCGAGATGCAGCGAAGAGTTCACACGACGCGCGGTGAACTCTTCGCATATCAGGCGGGATCCGGTCGGCGTGAAAACTGGGTGTCCAGGTGGGCGCCCCCGCGGGCCCCAGGGATCGCCAGAAACGTAGGGGCGGTTGCCGCTCTGGCGGGTTGGTTGTGGCGAGTCATGTGGCGGGCGGACAGGGCCGGAGGTAGCGCACACGACGCATGGCGGGACCCCTCGCCACAAACGACCGATAAAGGCAGTGGCCCATCGCCGTCCTTAGCGGGGGCGCGTCTCTCGGTGTGGCTTGCGCCGCTATATGGCGGGGTTCTGTCGGAGCTCAGTGGCGGCCTCCAAGCACGCGGGCAAGAGGGCGCTGCGAGTGAGGCTCACGTTCCGCAAGCCGATCCTTCACCGGGACAGCGGC
>NZ_JABFBB010000015.1:27296-29064 GCF_017168555.1 Micrococcus sp. KRD012 | reverse complement strand
CCGTCGACCCCCGCCCCGCCGCCGCCCTCGACCCCGAGGCCCTCGTGGACCGCATCGAGGCGGGCCACCGCCTCACCGCTGACGAGGCCGTCGCTGTGCTGGACGCCCCGGACGCGGACACGTTCCGCATCGTCGCGGCGGCCTCGCGCCTGCGCGAGAAGCACTTCGGCCGCACGGTCAAGGTCAACTACCTGGTCAGCCTCAAGACCGGCCTCTGCCCGGAGAACTGCACCTACTGCTCCCAGCGTCTCGGCACCGAGGCCGAGATCCTGCGCTACACGTGGCTCAAGCCGGAGGAGGCCGTCCGCCAGGCGGGCCTGGGCATCGCCGGCGGCGCCTCGCGCGTATGCATGGTCGCCTCCGGCACCGGCCCCACGGACCGCGACGTCGACCGCGTGGCCGGCATGGTCGGCGACCTCAAGGCCCAGCACCCGGACGTCGAGGTGTGCGCGTGCCTCGGCTTCCTCAAGGACGGCCAGGCCGAGAAGCTCAAGGACGCCGGCGTCGACGCCTACAACCACAACCTCAACACGGCCGAGTCCCACTACGAGTCCATCTGCACCTCCCACACCTACGAGCAGCGCGTGGACACCGTGCAGCGCGCCGGCGCCGCCGGCCTGTCCTCCTGCAGCGGCCTGATCGCGGGCATGGGGGAGACGCACGAGCAGCTCGTCGAGGCCGTCCTCGCGCTCCGCGACCTGGACTCCGACTCCATCCCCGTCAACTTCCTCATGCCCTTCGACGGCACCCCGCTGCAGGGCCACCAGCAGCTCACCCCGCTCGAGTGCCTCCGGATCCTCGCCATGGTCCGCCTGGCCTGCCCGGACAAGGAGCTGCGCATCGCCGGCGGCCGCGAGATGCACCTGCGCTCCCTGCAGCCGGTCGGCCTGCAGGTGGCCAACTCGATCTTCCTCGGCGACTACCTCACCTCCGAGGGCCAGGACGCCGAGGCGGACCTGCAGATGATCGCCGACGCCGGCTTCACCGTGCTCGGCGCCGAGGAGCGTGCGCGGCGGGCCACGGCCGACGACGGCGCCCCGGCCGGCGGCTGCTGCGCCGGCACGGACGACGCCGGCCCGTGCGGCTCCGGTGCGGCCGTCGCCGCGGAGGACGTCCGCCCCGACACGGGCGCCGAGGGCGCCGTGAAGCCCGAGCTGCGCCGCCGGGGCGCGGGCACGGCCGAGCCCGCCAACGCCTGAGCGCGCCGTGACCGTGACGGTCAGCGCGTCATGTCGGCGCGCTGACCGCCGTCGTCGGGAGCGTGCTCAGCGAACGGCGCGGATCCGCCGCACCACGCACACCACGATCACCGCGAGACCGGTGAGCGCACTGACGGCCACGAGGGCGAGGCCGCCCACGATGCCGACGTCCATCGCGGTGCTCTTGCCGAGCAGGTCCATGAGCACCGGGGTCGTGGCGCCGGAGTCCGGGTGGTCGCCGCCGTCGGGGAAGATGATCGCGGCCAGCGCGAAGGACCCCCAGGAGACGCCCAGCAGCGTGTGCAGCAGGCGCCCCAGCCGGATGCCGCCCCGCTGCTCATCCTGCGGGTTCACGCGGGGCAGGAGGAACAGGCTTCCCACCAGGACCATGAGGACGAGTTCGTGGGGCAGGGCGCCGAAGACCATGTAGATGACCGTCATCCAGCCGTTCGCGCCGAAGTTGGAGCGCAGGGCGAGCGCGATCAAGGGCAGGGCGAGGAGGGCCAGCGCCCACGGCAGCACGGCCCAGGGACGCCACGTGCCCACGCTCGGACCCTTGCGGGTGGGGG
>NZ_JABFBB010000015.1:6054-27196 GCF_017168555.1 Micrococcus sp. KRD012 | reverse complement strand
GAGGGGAAGTCCGAGTGCTGGGTGTGGGGCGCTGCGGTGCTCATGGCGTCAGCGTAGCCAGAGGGTGGCATCCGTCACGCTGGTAGGATTCGGGGGTACGGCCTCCGTGCGCACCGCAAGGGGGCGTTTTCCATGTACGGGCCGGTCCGGGACGACCCGCCGCCCTGAGGAGAGATGCAGATGCCAGCGATCGCGATCGTCGGAGCCCAGTGGGGCGACGAGGGCAAGGGCAAGGCCACCGACCTGCTGGGCGGGCGAGTGGACTACGTCGTCAAGCCGAACGGCGGCAACAACGCCGGGCACACCGTCGTCGTCAACGGGGAGAAGTTCGAGCTCAAGCTGCTGCCCGCCGGCATCCTCTCGCCCAACGCGGTGCCGGTGATCGGCAACGGCGTGGTGGTGAACCTGGAGGCGCTGTTCGAGGAGATCGACGGGCTCGAGTCCCGCGGCCACTCGTGCGAGCACCTGAAGATCTCCGCCAACGCCCACCTCGTGGCGCCGTACCACCAGACCATGGACAAGGTGACCGAGCGGTTCCTGGGCAAGCGTGCGATCGGCACCACCGGCCGCGGCATCGGCCCCACCTACATGGACAAGGTGGCCCGCCTGGGCATCCGCGTGCAGGACATCTTCGACGAGTCGATCCTGCGCCAGAAGATCGAGGGCGCCCTGCGGCAGAAGAACGAGCTGCTGGTGAAGCTCTACAACCGCCGCGCCGTCACCGTGGACGAGATCGCCGAGTACTTCCTGGGCTACGCGGACCGCCTGCGCCCCATGGTCGTGGACTCCGTGAACCTGCTCAACGACGCCCTGGACGAGGGCAAGGTGGTGCTCATGGAGGGCGGCCAGGCCACCTACCTGGACGTGGACCACGGCACCTACCCGTTCGTGACCTCGTCCAACCCGACCGCCGGCGGCGCGGCCGTGGGCGCGGGCATCGGCCCCACCCGCTTCTCCCGCACCATCGGCATCGTGAAGGCCTACACCACGCGCGTCGGCGCCGGCCCGTTCCCCACGGAGCTCTTCGACGAGATGGGCGAGCAGCTGCGCACCACCGGCGGCGAGTTCGGCGTGAACACCGGCCGCCCGCGGCGCACCGGCTGGTACGACGCCGTCATGGCCCACTACGCCGCGCGGATCAACGGCTTCACGGACTACTTCCTCACCAAGCTGGACGTGCTCACCGGCATCGAGAAGATCCCGGTGTGCGTGGCCTACGAGGTGGACGGCGTGCGCCACGACCGCATGCCCATGACCCAGACCGAGTTCCATCACGCGAAGCCGGTGTACGAGCACTTCGACGGGTGGACCGAGGACATCTCCGGTGCCCGCGCGTTCACCGACCTGCCGCTGAACGCCCAGCGCTACGTGGAGGCCCTCGAGAAGCTCTCCGGGTGCCGGATCTCCGCGATCGGCGTGGGCCCGGGCCGCGACCAGGTGGTCCAGGTCCGGGACCTCATCGAGGACTGACCCGGCCCGCCGCCCCGGCCCGGCCCGCCCTGGCCTGCACTTTCGAACGTGAAAGAGGGCGAATGGGCGCTTTCGAACGTGAGATAGGCCCTATCTCACGTTCGAAAGCGCCCGGGGGTCCGCCGGTCAGTCGGCCAGGCGGCCCGTCGTCGGGAAGCGGTCCCACACGCGGTGCGCGGGCAGGAGCTGCTTCAGCGCCGCCACGGCGGCCGCGCCGTCCGCCGCGGACTCGACGCCCTTGCCGGACACCTGGGCGGCAGCGAGGACGGCCTCCGCCGGCTCGAGGGCGAGGATCGCCTTCGAGTGGCGCCACATCTCCTGCAGCACCTTGACGACGCGCGGGTCCACCGCCTCGGAGTCGGCGGCGCCGGCCTTCTGGTCCAGGCTGGGGGCGGCGTCTGCGGCGGGGGCCGCCGGCGAGGCCACGACCACGGCATCCAGCTCGATGGACGCGGCGGTCAGGTAGGTCCGCTGGGCCACGATCTCCCCGGCCACGGGGCCGCCCTTCGGCGCGATGACCAGCGGGACCATGCCCGCACCGTGGATGCCCTGCACGAGGGCGTCCAGCTCCTTCTCGTCCACGGACTCGCCCACCACGACGCCGACCTGACGGCCGTCGAGCGGCCACGCGCCGCCGATCTGGGACAGCACGGGGGAGGGCTGCACCTCGGCCGGGGTCTCGGTCGGCGCGGGAACGGGGATGCCCAGGCCGTCCGCGACCTGCTGGGCCAGTCGCGTGTCGATCGCGGCGAGGTGGGCCAGCTGGCGCTCGCGGATGGTCTGCTCGTAGCACTTGCCCAGCTCGAACGTGTACGCCTGCGCCACGTGCTCGCGCTCCACCTCGGAGAGGGAGAGGAAGAACAGGCGCGCCTGCGAGAAGTGGTCGTCGAAGGAGGCGGCGTGCGCGCGCTCCTTCACCGACGCCGGCAGCGGCTCCGGGTGCTCGATGAACGCGTGGTCGTCCGCGGGGGTCTCGTACGGCAGGCCGCCGTCGAGCGAGTTGGGCCGGTACGGCGCCACGCCGCGATGCACGGCGCTCTGGTGGAAGCCGTCACGCAGCATGTCGTTGACCGGGGCGTGCGGGCGGTTGATGGGCAGCTGGTTCCAGTTCGGCCCGCCGAGGCGGGTGAGCTGGGTGTCCAGGTAGGAGAACAGGCGGCCCTGCAGGAGCGGGTCGTTGGTGACGTCGATGCCGGGCACGAGGTTGGCCGGGTTGAAGGCCACCTGCTCCGTCTCGGCGAAGTAGTTGGACGGGTTGGCGTTCAGCGTCATGCGGCCGAGGGGCTGCACGGGGGCGAGCTCCTCCGGGACCAGCTTCGTGGGGTCGAGCAGGTCGATGCCCTCGAACATCTGCTCCTCGTTGTCCTCGAACACCTGCACGCCGAGCTCCCACTCGGGGAAGGCGCCGGCCTCGATCGCGTCGGCGAGGTCACGCCGGTGGAAGTCCGGGTCCATGCCGTTGGTGAGCAGCGCCTCCTCCCAGGTCACGGAGTGCACGCCGAGCATCGGCTTCCAGTGGAACTTGACCAGCACGGTGGAGCCGTCCGCCGCGATCAGGCGGTAGGTGTGGACGCCGAAGCCCTCCATCATGCGGTAGGAGCGCGGGATGCCGCGGTCGGACATGTTCCACAGGGTGTGGTGCTGGGCCTCGGTGTGCAGGGACACGAAGTCCCAGAACGTGTCGTGCGCGGACTGCGCCTGCGGGATCTCGCGGTCCGGGTGCGGCTTCACCGAGTGCACCACGTCCGGGAACTTGATGGCGTCCTGCACGAAGAACACGGGGATGTTGTTGCCCACCAGGTCCCACGTGCCCTCGTCCGTGTAGAACTTGGTGGCGAAGCCGCGGGTGTCGCGGGCCAGGTCCATGGAGCCGCGGGAGCCGGCCACGGTGGAGAAGCGGACGAACACTTCCGTCTCCTTGTCCTTGGCGAAGAGCCCGGCCCGGCTGATCTTCGCGGCGGTGCCATAGCCGCGGAACACGCCGTGGGCGCCGGCGCCGCGGGCGTGGACCACGCGCTCGGGGATGCGCTCGTGGTCGAAGTGGCTGAGCTTCTCCCGCAGGTGGTGGTCCTGCAGCAGGGTGGGGCCGCGGCGGCCGGCCTTGAGCGAGTGGTCCGAGTCCTGCAGGCGCACGCCGTGCGCGGTGGTCAGGTATGGGCAGCCCTGCGCGGCGGTCGCGGGGTCGGCGCCGGTGTCCTGGCCGGTGGGGGAGACCTGGGCCGGACCACGCTGGTCCGGGGCCGGCACGGCCACGGGCTGGTCCGGGTGGGTGAGGGCGGTGTGCTCCTCGAGGTCGGGGGTGATCGGCCCCGGCGTGCCGGGGATGTCGGGCTGCTGGGTGGTCATCGCGTCTGCTCCTGTGGTGTCGACGTGCCGCGCGGTGCCGCGCGGATCCGGGGCGGAGGACGACGGCGGCCGATGCGGGCCGACGTCGTGTCCGGTCTTTAGCGTGGCGGCTGACCTCGGTGCTGACCAGGGCTGACGGCCACCGGCAGGGGCCTGGCTACCCTGGGGGCATGAGGATCAGCGTCGGACAGTTCGGGCCCGTGGGCGACGTCGAGGAGAACCTGGCCGTGATGGCCCGCCTCGCCGCCCGCGCCGCGGGCGAGGGGGCGGACCTCCTGGTGCTGCCCGAGGAGGCCATGCTCGGGGCCCGCGAGGTGGGGGAGGAGTTCCCCGACGCCGTCGCCGCGGCCTGGGAGCCGTTCGCCGCGGGCCTGGCCGCGCTGGCGCGGGAGCACGGGATCGCCGTCGTCGCGGGCGGCTACGAGCCGGGACCGGACCGGCGTCCCTACAACACGCTGCTGGCGGTGGGCGCGGACGGCGCCCGGCTGGGCGCGTACCGCAAACTCCACCTCTACGACGCGTTCGCGCACCGCGAGTCGGACCGGATCACCCCCGGCGACGGCGGCGTCGCCGCGATCGAGCTCGGCGGGCTCCGCCTGGGCCTGCTCACCTGCTACGACCTGCGCTTCCCCGAGCTGTCCCGGCGTCTCGCGGTGGAGGGCGCGGACGTGCTCGTGATCCCCGCGGCGTGGTTCTCCGGCGAGCACAAGGTGGAGCACTGGCGCACCCTGCTCAAGGCCCGCGCGGTGGAGAACACCGTGTGGGTGGCCGCGGCGGACACGTGCTCGGACGGCACCGTGGGCCACTCGATGATCGTGGACCCGCTGGCGCTGCCCGTCGCCGAGCTCGCCGACGAGCGGGAGGCCGTGGCGACCGCGGAGGTCACCCGCGAGCGGATCGACGAGGTCCGGGAGTTCCTCCCCTCGCTCGCCAACCGCCGCACCGACGTCCTCTGAGCCGTCCCCGCCCGGCGGACGGGTCACCATTACCCCCTCGGGCTGGGAAAAGCCTAAAATCACGTCAGACGTGCAACCAGACGGGCGCCCCGGCGCTCGGAACGCGCCCCGCCCGGGGCGGGACGGGAGATCAGAGATGACCATCAACGCCGACGGCAGCCACGCCGTCCAGCCCCACGCCGCGAACGCCCACACCGCCCCGGCCCGCCCCGTGCGCCACGCCGTGGTGGAGGAGGAGGTGCTCGAGCCGCTGGGCCCGGTGGAGGGCTGGGGCTTCACCAACCGCGTCATCCTCGTCTCGGTGCTCGTCGTGATCATCGGCAACGTCGTGCGCGTGCTCACCGGCGACCTGGGTGATCCGAACGGCTCCGTGGCGCTGGGCAAGACCGGCCACGGCTGGGTCGTGCTGGTGCAGTCGTTCATGTTCGGCCTGGTGGGCGGCGCCCTGGCGGGCGCGGCCGGCTACCTGGTCGTGCTGCTGATGGGCGGGGCTGCCCGCTCCGTCGTGCGCTACGTGGTCGGTGGCGTGGTCGGCGGCTTCCTCGGTGCCGTGGGCCTGTTCGCGGTGTTCTCCAACACCGTCCTCTACGGGGCGGGCCTGCACCTGTTCTGGATGCTGCCGGTGGCGGGCCTGCTCGGCGGCCTCTGGGCGGGCGTCGTCTCCTCCCGCCGCTGATCCCCGCAACCGGCGCCTCGGGCGCCGGCCGCAGAGAAAGGCCCCGGTTCCGGCTCTCGCCGGGCCCGGGGCCTTCTCCGTCATCACTCGCACCTTCGATGAGGTGGCTTCAGCCTACGAACTCGCCTTGGGCTTTCCAGGGGAGTCGGCTGGGCGTTCCCTGGGAGTGTCGGCCGCCCCGAGCAGGTGCGCGAGCTCGCCGGTGGCGGCGACGAGGGCCGCCCCGCACCGGTCCGCCAGCTCGTCCGTGCAGCGGTAGGCCGGCACGAGCGTGCTGAGCGCACCGACCACCGTGCCCGCCACGCTGATGGGGGCGGACAGCGAGGTGACGTCCTTCTCCACGGAACGGGTGCGCAGCGTGTAGTCCCCCGCGGCCACGCTGCCGCGCAGGGCGTCGCCCACGGCCGTGCCCGCCAGGGGGACGGTGCGTCCGACCCAGTTCGTGTGGCGGACGGAGTGCGTGCCCTCCACGATCGCCAGGTAGACGGCGGAGTCCGGAGGGGTCGTCACCGAGAGGTAGACGGATTCGCCCGTGGCGGCCACGACGTGGTCCATCGGCCCGCGGGCCAGCTGCACGAGCGAGTCTCGGGAGAAGGCCCGCGCCCCGAGCTGGATGAGGCGCACGCCGGGGCGGTAGGCGCCGTCGTCGTCGCGGGCCACGAAGCCGGATCCCTCGAGGCTGCGCAGCAGGCGCAGCGCCGTGGACGCCGGCAGCTCCGTGGCGCGGGCGGCCTCGGTCAGGCTCAGCCGGGGCTGCTCGGTGACGGCGGCGAGCAGGTCCAGGGCCCGGTCCACGGTGCGCGTCGAGGCGGTGGGGGTGGTGGTCATGAGAGGGAGCGTAACGGGTGCGGGACACACGGATCGGGCTTGCGCGTGAGCCGAGTCACTGTTTCAATGTTCGGAAAGTGCATGCCGAGCCGTGAAATCACAGGGGCCACTCGTCCCGGCGGCGCACGCACCCCGTCGAGAGGAACTGCCATGGCCGTGGGCTTCACCCAGCACGACCCGTCCCGCACCATCCGCGCCCCGCGCGGCACCGAGCTGTCCGCCAAGTCCTGGCAGACCGAGGCCCCGCTGCGGATGCTCATGAACAACCTGGACCCCGAGGTCGCCGAGCGGCCCGAGGACCTCGTCGTCTACGGCGGCACCGGCCGCGCGGCCCGCTCCTGGGAGGCCTACGACGCCATCGTCGCCACCCTCAAGGACCTCGAGGAGGACGAGACCCTCCTGGTGCAGTCCGGCAAGCCGGTGGGCGTGTTCCGCACCAACAAGTGGGCCCCGCGCGTGCTGATCGCCAACTCCAACCTCGTGGGCGACTGGGCCACGTGGCCGGAGTTCCGCAAGCTCGAGGCCGAGGGCCTGATGATGTACGGCCAGATGACCGCCGGCTCGTGGATCTACATCGCCACCCAGGGCATCCTGCAGGGCACCTACGAGACCTTCGCCGCGATCGGCCGCAAGCGCTACGACGGCTCCCTCCAGGGCACCCTCACCCTCACCGGCGGCTGCGGCGGCATGGGCGGCGCCCAGCCCCTGGCCGTCACCCTCAACGGCGGCGTCTGCCTGATCGTGGACGTCTCGGAGGACCGCCTGCGCCGTCGCATGGGCAAGCGCTACCTGGACGAGGTGGAGACGGACATCGACAAGGCCGTCGAGCGCGTCATGCAGGCCAAGCGCGACGGCGAGGCCGTCTCCGTGGGCCTCGTGGGCAACGCCGCCGAGGTGTTCCCCGAGCTGCTCGAGCGCCAGAAGGCCGGCACCGTCGAGATCGACATCGTCACCGACCAGACCTCCGCGCACGACCCGCTGTCCTACCTGCCGATCGAGATCGACGAGAAGGACTGGCACGCCGAGGCCGAGGCCGACCCGGACACCTTCACCAAGAAGGCCCAGGAGTCCATGGCCCGCCAGGTCGAGGCCATGGTCGGCTTCCAGGACATCGGCGCCGAGGTGTTCGACTACGGCAACTCCATCCGCGACGAGGCCCGCAAGGCCGGCTACTCCCGCGCGTTCGAGTTCCCGGGCTTCGTCCCGGCCTACATCCGCCCGCTGTTCTGCGAGGGCCTCGGCCCGTTCCGCTGGGCCGCGCTCTCCGGCGACCCGGAGGACATCCGCGTGACCGACGAGGCCCTGAAGGAGCTGTTCCCCGAGAACGAGCACCTGCACCGCTGGCTCGACGGCGCCGCCGAGTTCGTGGAGTTCGAGGGCCTGCCGGCCCGCATCTGCTGGCTGGGCTACGGCGAGCGCCACAAGGCCGGCCTGCTCTTCAACCAGCTCGTGGCCGAGGGCAAGGTCAAGGCGCCGATCGTGATCGGCCGCGACCACCTCGACTCCGGCTCCGTGGCCTCCCCGTACCGCGAGACCGAGTCCATGCTGGACGGCTCCGACGCGATCGCCGACTGGCCGCTGCTGAACGCCCTGACCGCCACCTCCTCCGGCGCCACCTGGGTGTCGATCCACCACGGCGGCGGCGTCGGCATCGGCCGGTCCATCCACGCCGGCCAGGTGGGCGTTGCCGACGGCACCGAGCTGGCCGCGGCCAAGCTCGAGGCGCTGCTCACCAACGACCCCGGCATGGGCGTCATCCGCCACGTCGACGCCGGCTACTCCCGCGCCGTCGAGGTCGCCGCCGAGCGCGGCGTCCGTGTGCCCATGGAGGCCACGATCCGGGACTGACCCCGGTCACGTCGTCGGACGGCGACGGTGCCGCCGCGCCGTCGCCGTCCGACGGCTTCACCGCCGCGAGCCGGACGGGCGGACGCCCGTCCGGCTCGCGATCGAAAGGACACCACGATGGACTCGTCCCGCCCCGCAGACCACGAGCTGCACACCGACACCACCGCGATGGCCGCGATCGAGGCCGACGCGCCCCGCCCGCCGGCGCGCTGGCGCATGATCGTCTACTCGGCGATCGGCATCGTCATGTTCTTCGTGCCCGTCACGATCAACGGGGCGAGCTCCATCCCGCTGGACCACCTGGTGACCTGGGTGCGCGGGCTGCTCGGCCCGGCCGACCGCTGGGTGGGCATGGCCATCATCGCCGCCGGCGCCGTGTACCCGTTCGCCTCGGGCCGCTGGCGCACCAGCACCACCCGGACGGTCTTCGCCTTCCTCGCCGTGCTCGGCCTGGTCGCCTCGGCGATGGTCGTGTTCGGCGTGGGCCCGAGCTGGATCCTGGACGAGAGCATCGGCCCGTTCCTGATGGACAAGCTCGTGGTGCCCGTGGGCCTGATCGTCCCCATCGGCGGCGTCTTCCTGGCCCTCGTGATCGGCTACGGCCTCATGGAGTTCGTGGGCGTCTACCTGCGCCCGGCCATGCGGCCGATCTGGCGCGTGCCCGGCCGCGCCGCCGTCGACGCCGTCGCCTCCTTCGTGGGCTCCTACGCCCTGGGCCTGCTGCTGACGAACCGCATGTACACCGGCGGCCGCTACACGGCCCGCGAGGCGGCGATCATCGCCGTCGGCTTCTCCACGGTGTCCGCGACCTTCATGGTGATCGTGGCCAAGACGCTGGGCCTGATGGACATCTGGCTCTGGTACTTCTTCGGCACCCTCGCGGTGACGTTCGCGGTCACCGCCATCACGGTGCGCATCCCGCCGCTGAGCCGCATCCCGGACGAGTGCTACCCGGGCGTCACCCACTCGCCCGAGCAGGCCGTCACCCGGGACCGCTTCCGCGTGGCCCGTCGCGCCGCCGAGCAGACCCTCGCCGAGGCCCCGTCCCTGCCGAAGAACATCTGGGTCAACTTCCGGGATGGACTCGTGATGGTGCTCCAGATCCTGCCGTCCATCATGTCCGTGGGCCTGATCGCCCTGGTCCTGGCCACGTACACGCCCGTGTTCGAGTGGATCGGCGTGATCTTCTACCCGCTGTTCTGGGCGCTCGGCTACTCCGACCCCGGCCTGCTGGCCTCGGCCTCCGCCACCTCGATCGCCGAGATGTTCATCCCGGCCACGATGGCGGCCGGTCACGAGGACCTCGTCGCCCGGTTCGTGATCGGCGTCGTCTGCGTCTCCGCGATCATCTTCTTCTCCGCGGTGGTTCCTGCCATCCTGGCCACGGACATCCCCGTGAAGATGTGGCACCTCCTGGTGATCTGGGTCGAGCGCGTGGCGCTCACCATCGTGCTGGCCACGCCGCTGGCCCACCTGGTGGCCGCGCTCACCTGAGGCCCGCCCCACCGGCCCCACCGGCCCACCCCCGTCCGTCCCGCAGAGAGGCCCCCATGCGCTCCACGCTCATCACCGACATCGCCGAGCTGACCACCGTCGACCCCGAAGGGCGGGTGCTCACGGACGCGGCCGTCGTCGTCGAGGACGAGCGCATCGCCTGGATCGGCCCCGCCGCGGACGCCCCGGAGGCGGACGACCGGGTGTCCGTCGAGGGCCGCGCCGTGCTGCCGGGCTGGGTGGACTCCCACACGCATCTCGTGTTCGACGGGGACCGCTCCGCCGAGTTCGAGGCCCGCATGGCCGGCGAGTCCTACGCGGCCGGCGGCATCGGCGTGACCACCTCCGCCACCCGCGCCGCCTCGGACGCTCGCCTGGCCGAGCTGGTCCGCGGCCGGGTGGCCGACGCGGTGGCCGGCGGCACCACCTACCTCGAGACCAAGACCGGCTACGGGCTCACCGTGGAGGAGGAGGCGCGCCACGCGCGCCTGCTGGCCGGGCTGCGCGAGGAGGGCCTCGTGGACGAGGTGACCTTCCTCGGCGCCCACCTCGTGCCCCCGGGCCGGGATGCGGAGGACTACCTGGACGACGTCGTCGGGCCGATGCTCGCGGCCGTGCGGGAGCACGCGAGCTGGGTGGACGTGTTCTGCGACACCGGCGCCTTCGACGCCGAGCAGACCCGCCGCGTGCTCGCCGCGGGTGTGGCGGCGGGCCTGGGCGTGCGCCTGCACGGCAACCAGATCGAGCAGGGCCCGGGGGTGGGCGTGGCCGTGGAGTTCGGCGCCGCCTCCGTGGACCACGTCAACCACCTCTCCGACGCGGACGTCGAGGCCCTGGCCGGCACCTGGGCCGACTGGGACCGCGCCTCCGCCACCGGGACGCCCGGCACCGTGGCCGGCTGCCTGCCCGCGTGCGACCTGTCCACCCGCGCCCCGCTGGCGCCCGCGCGTCGTCTGCTCGACGCCGGCATCGAGGTCTCCCTGGCCTCGAACTGCAACCCGGGCACCAGCTACACCACGTCCATGAACTTCAACGTGGGCACCGCCGTGCTGCAGATGCACCTGACCCTCGCCGAGGCCGTGCGCGCCGCCACCCTCGGCGGGGCCCTCGGCCTGCGCGCGCAGGACCGCGTCGGCAGCCTCGAGGTCGGCAAGCGCGCCGACCTGCACGTGCTCGACGCCCCCGCCGCCATCCACCTGGCCTACCGCCCCGGCATGCCGCTGACCCACGCGGTCTGGCGCGCGGGCCGCCGGGCCGTCTGATCGACCGACAGCAAGGAGAACGCATCACCATGACCACCCCTCCCGTCACCGTCACGCTCGGCACGTCCGGGGCCACCCTGGACGACGTCGTCGCCGTGGCCCGCCACGACGCCCGCGTGGTGCTCGCCGACGACGTGCTCGAGACCGTCGGCGCGGTGCGCCGCCACGTCGAGGCGCTGGCCGAGGCCGAGACCCCCACCTACGGCGTGTCCACCGGCTTCGGCGCGCTCGCGGACAAGCACATCCCGCTCGAGTCCCGCGCGCAGCTGCAGAAGTCCCTGATCCGCTCCCACGCCGCCGGCATGGGCCCCGTGGTGGAGCGCGAGGTCGTCCGCGCGCTGATGTTCCTGCGGGCCACCACGCTGGCCTCCGGCCGCACGGGCGTGCGCCCCGTGGTGGTCGAGACCTTCATGGCCATGCTCAACGCGGGCATCACCCCCGCCGTGCGCGAGTTCGGCTCCCTGGGCTGCTCCGGTGACCTCGCACCGCTCTCCCACGTGGCCCTGGCGCTGATGGGCGAGGGCGACGTCGTCGGGACGGACGGCGCGCTGCGTCCGGCCGGCGAGGCGCTCGCCGAGGCCGGGATCGAGCCGGTCGAGCTGCGGGAGAAGGAGGGCCTGGCCCTCGTCAACGGCACCGAGGGCATGCTCGGCATGCTGATCATGGCGCTGGCCGACCTCGAGGAGCTCGCCGACACCGTGGACCTCACCGCCGCGATGTCCGTGGAGGCGCTGCTCGGCACCGACCGCGTGTTCGTGCCGGAGCTGCACCTGCCGCTGCGCCCCCACCCGGGCCAGGCGACCTCCGCCGACCGGATGCTGAAGATCCTGGCGGGCTCGCCGATCGTGGCCAGCCACAAGGAGGGCGACTCCCGCGTGCAGGACGCCTACTCGCTGCGCTGCGCCCCGCAGGTGGCCGGCGGCCTCCGCGACACCCTCGCGTACGTGCGCACCGTGGCCGAGCGCGAGCTCGCCGCGACCGTGGACAACCCGGTGGTGCTCGACGACGGCCGGGTGAGCTCGAACGGCAACTTCCACGGGGCGCCCGTGGCGTACGTGCTGGACTTCCTGGCCATCCCGGTGGCCGACGTCGCCAGCATGTCCGAGCGCCGCACCGACCGCATGCTGGACCCGGCCCGCTCGCACGGGCTGCCCGCGTTCCTCGTGGACGACCCGGGCGTGGACTCCGGCATGATGATCGCCCAGTACACGCAGGCCGGGCTCGTCTCGGACATGAAGCGCCTGGCCGTGCCCGCGTCCGTGGACTCCATCCCGTCCTCCGCGATGCAGGAGGACCACGTCTCCATGGGCTGGCACGCCGCCCGCAAGCTGCGCTCGGCCGTGGAGAACTTCCGCCGGGTGCTCGCCGTCGAGCTCGTGGCCGCCGCCCGCGCGATCGAGCTGCGCGCCCCGCTGCAGCCCTCCGCCGCGACCGGTGCCGCCGTCCGCGTGATCCGCGAGGCCGGTGTCCCCGGCCCCGGCCCGGACCAGTACATGGCCCCGCAGCTGGCCGCCGCCGAGCAGGCCCTGCGCGACGGGTCCGTGCTGGCCGCCGTGGCGGAGGCGCTCGCGGGCGTGTCCGCCGACGCCGAGCCGCAGGACCTGGCCGAGGAGTCCGAGGGCGCCGAGGCCGAGGGGCACTGACGCCGCAGCGTCGTCCGACGCCACAGAGTGGTCACGACACGCCGCGTGCGTCTGCGCGAGACGGCGTGTCGTGACCACTCTGTGTGTGGAGGGGCGGCCTGCGGGTCGGGTCGGTTGGCCCCGGCTCAGGCCGCCAGGTCCACGTCCTTCGTCTCCTTCATGAACAGGCCGGTCAGGCCGGTGAGGCCGCCGACCACCATGAGGTAGATCGGGAACGCGCTGGCCCACCCCTGCGCCGTCAGCCACGTGATCAGGTACGGCGCCGTGCCGCCGAAGATCGCGGTGGCCAGTGAGAGCATGGTGGCCACGCCCTTGGCGCGCACCGCCGTGGGCAGCGCCTCGGACCAGACGGCGCCGTTGACGCCGAACAGCAGCGCCACCGCCAGCAGGGCGATGGTCTGCACGAGCAGGAACGAGGCGAAGGTGCCGTCCAGCATGCCGAACAGCGGGAACGGCAGCACCACGAAGAGCAGGCCGAAGGCGATGACCAGCGGACGGCGGCCGATCCGGTCGCCCAGCAGGCCCGCCCCGAGGATGGCGGCCAGGAAGATCACCTGGGCCACGAGCGAGGCCGAGAGGGTGGTGGACTTGTCCATCTGATGGGCCACCTGCGCGTGCGTGGGCAGGTAGATCAGCCACGTGTAGAACATCAGGGAGCCGCCCGCGGAGACCAGGAAGATCGTCAGCAGGCCGCGTCACACCGCACCCGGCTCCCGGCGGGGAGCGTCGTCGGCGGTGGGCACCACCTGCTGCGCCGCCGTGAAGTGCTCCGACTCCGTCAGGCTCCGTCGCAGGTACAGCGCGTAGAGGCCGAGGACGCCGCCGATGCCGAACGCCACGCGCCAGCCCCAGGACGCCACCTGCTCGGGAGAGAGCAGCGTGTTGATGGCCAGGCCCACGAGCGTGGCCAGGATCGTGCCCACCACCACGGACACCCACGACGTCGCCCCGAACAGCCCGCGCCGACCCTGCGGCGCCCGCTCCACGAGGTAGGTCACGGAGGTGCCCATCTCGCCGCCATGCGCCAGGCCCTGCAGCAGGCGGGCGATGACGAGGATCACCGAGGCGAGGACGCCCACCGTGCCGTAGGTGGGGGTGAAGGCGATGATCAGGCTGCCGAGCGCGGTGATCATCATCGCCGCGAAGAGGCTGCGCTTGCGGCCCACCCGGTCCGCGTAGGCGCCGAACACGTAGCCGCCGATGGGGCGGGCGACGAAGCCCACCGCGAAGACGGCCAGGGTGGCGAGCAGCTCGGAGGTGGGATTGTCCGCGTGGAAGATCTGCGCCGCGAAGACCGGGGCGAAGATCGTGTAGACGTTCCAGTCGTACCACTCCAGCGCGTTGCCGAAGTTCACGGCCAGCATGTCCTTCAGGCTCCGGGGGCGGGCCCGGGGCACGGGAGCGGGCCGGGCCGCGCCGGTGGCCGCGGTGCTCATGCCCGTCCCTCGAGGCCGGCCTGGGCATCGCCGTCGGCGCCGGGCACCCGCATCTCGAAGGTCTCCCGCACCACGGTGTAGTCGAAGTAGCCCAGGCGGGCGATCGGCTGGATGCGCGGGATGTCGATGCGGCCGTCGGCGGTGATGACGTCGTCGTCGATGTGGATGGTGTCCACGTGGGCGAAGACCACGTCGATGGTGCCGACGTTCGAGTCGCCCTTGATGCGGTGCGTCGAGTGGTAGCGGCACTCGAAGCGCACGGGGGACTCGGCGACCATCGGGATGGGGTGGTTGTCCGCGTAGACCTTGGTGACGCCGTGCTCGGCGATGCGGTCCCACTCGCTCTCGCCCGGCTTCAGGGCCATGGCGGAGACGTTGACGGCCTCGCGCAGGTCGTAGGTGGCCATGTTCCACACGAACCAGCCGGTCTGCTCCGCGTTGAGGACGGTGTCCTTGCGGCGTCCGTCCGGGTACTGGTTCGCGGAGAACATCACCATGGGCGGGTCGAAGGTGAGGTTCTGCCACTGGCTGTAGGGGGCGATGTTCTCCCGGCCGTCCGTGCTCACGGAGGACAGCCAGCCGATGGGCCGCGGCACGGTGGAGCTCTTGAAGGGGGAGAAGGGCAGGGGGTTGGCCTCGTGCTGCGGCGGTACTTCATGAGTCCTCCATGTGATGCCGGTAACAGTGTGTGGGCCACGCTATGTCGCATATTCCGGATATATCAAGCGGATTGGGGGCAGATCACTGCCTACGCTGGGCCCATGAACAAGTCGGAGGAGGCCTACGCCCGCCTGATGCAGAAGATCGAGACCGGGGAGCTGCCACCGGGCGCCATCCTCAGCGAGGCGGACCTCATTGACGTCGCCGAGACGGGGCGCACGCCCCTGCGCGAGGCCGTGCAGCGCCTCATCCGAGACCACTGGCTCCTGGTCGGTGGGGGACGGGGACTGCAGGTGCCCCCGATCTCCGTGGACGACCAGCTGGAGAGGCTGGAGGTGCGGCGGTCGCTCGAGGCGCTGGCCGTGGGACTGGCCTGCGCGCGGGCGGACGAGGAGCAGCTGGCCGCCGTCGCGGCCCACGTGCGGCACCTGCGCACGGTGGAGGACCTGGCCGCGTACGTCGCCGCCGTCGGGCGCTCGCACGAACTCCTGCGCACGATCGCGAACAACCGCTATCTCGCCGATTCCCTGGTCCCGCTCCAGGGGCTCTCCCGGCGGTTCTGGCTCGCCACCACGAAGGGCCTGCCCGACGAGGTCGAACGCGGCCGGGCGTTCTACGTCCCGGCGCTGGAGGCGGTGACCCGGAGGGACGCGGCAGGAGCCCGGGCCGGGGTGCTGGCCCTACACGACTTCCTGGCACGCTCGGCGCTGGACTACGCCGCCCGACGCGCGGACCACGGCAGCGCCGAGCCCCCGGCCCCGTGGGCGGAGGGACGCTGACGCGTGCGGCCCCCGCGCCCGAATGGACCCCGGCCCGCTCAGGCCAGCAGCGACGCGTCCGTCCGGTGACGGCTGACGATCGTGTGGATCAGCCGGGCCGCGGCCTTCGCCGTGCGGCCGTCCACGTCCAGGGCGGGGTTGAGCTCCACGACGTCGGCCAGGGCCAGCTTCCCGGACTGGGTGGCCTCCAGCGCGCACGCGTGGATCACCTCGTACGGCACGCCGAAGCCGGCCGGTGCGCTCACCCCCGGGGCGACGGCGGCCGGCAGCACATCCAGGTCGATCGTCAGGTAGAGCACGTCCACCGCGTTGATGAACGAGCGCACCCAGCGGCGGACGCCGGTGACGTCGGCGGTCTGGGCCTGCTCGTCGGTCACCCACGTGACCCCGCGTTCGCGCGCGGTGTCGAACAGGGCCCGGGTGTTGTTGGCCTCGCTGATGCCCACCACCGCGTAGGAGAGCTGATGCTCCGCCTCCTCGGCGTCCCGCAGCGCCTGCAGGAACGGGGTGCCGGAGCTGGGCCGCGGCGCCTCGCGCAGGTCGAAGTGCGCGTCCAGGTTGAGGATGCCCACGCGCGTGCCCGCGCCCACGCGCGTGGAGCCGGTCAGGCCCGTGATCGAGGCGTAGGCGGTCTCGTGTCCGCCGCCGAGCACCACGGCCAGGTCATGGGCGTTCAGCAGCCCGCTGACCACCGTGCCCAGCTCGGCCTGGCCCGCCTCGAGCTCGCCCGGGGCGTCGTCGTCGCCGCGGTCCACGGACACGTCGCCCGCGTCCACGAGCGCGCCCGTGCCCTCGATGTACGCGAGCGAGGCGAGCGCGCCGCGCAGCGCCTCCGGGCCGTCCTCGGCGCCCACGCGGCCGTGGTTCCGGCGCACGCCCTCGTCCGAGGCGAAGCCGATGAGCGCCGTGGACCGCGCGCCCGACGTCGGAGCACCGGCACCGGGGTGGCGCTGCGTCGTCGTGGGCTCGCCGCGGCCGTCGGCGGGGCGGACGACCTGGTGCCAGCGCAGGTGCTCGGGGGCGTCGCCGTCGGTGCGGCCGGTCCAGGCGGGGGAGAGGGACGAGGAGGGGAGCTCGGAGGTCATGGGACCATCCCACGCCATCGACGGGCGGGTGCGCAACGACGGCCGGACGACGCCCGACACGGGGCGTCGCCCGCCTAGCGGTCCAGTTCCTGGCGCCGCGAGCTGATCACGCCGGTGACGAAGCCGGCGAGGTTGAGCCCGCCGTGGAAGCGGGCGTGCTCGATCTTCACACAGCGGTCCATCACGACCTCCAGGCCCGCGGCCTCGGCCTGACGCGCGGCGTCCTCGTTCCAGATGCCCAGCTGCAGCCACACGGTCCGGGCGCCCACGCGGGCGGCGTCCGCCACCACCTCGGGGGCGTCGGAGGACTTGCGGAACACCTCCACGAGGTCCGGGGTGACGGGCAGGTCGTCGAGCGAGGCGTACACGCGGTGGCCGAGGATCTCCTTGCCGGCCGCGGCGAGCACGGGATTCACGAAGTAGACGTCGTACGTGGTCGAGCTCAGCAGGTACGTGGCCACGAAGTACGACGCACGGGCCGGCTTGTCCGAGGCGCCGACGATCGCGATCGACCGGGTGCGCCGCAGGATCGCCAGGCGCTCGGGGGCGCCGGGGCCGGTCCAGGTGCGCTCGGGGTGGGTGGTGCTCATGGCTCAGGCCTCCTGCTCTGCGGGGACGACGGCGCCGTCGCGGGTGCGGCCGGTGGCCTCGGTCAGGGCCTGGTCCAGGTCCCAGAGGATGTCCTCGAGGTCCTCGATGCCCACCGAGATGCGGATCAGGTCCGCCGGGATGCCCGCGGCCACGAGCTGCTCGGCGGTGAGCTGCTGATGGGTCGTCGTGGCGGGGTGCAGCACCAGCGTCTTCGCGTCGCCGATGTTGGCCAGGTGGGAGGCCAGCTGCAGCGCGGAGATGAAGCGCGACGCCGTCGCGCGCCCGGCCTCCGGACCGGAGGCGCCGTCATCGGTGTCCGTGACTGCCGGGGCCACGCCGAAGCTGAACACCGAGCCGACGCCCCGGGGCAGCAGCTGCTGCGCGCGGGAGTGGTGCGGGTGGTCGGGCAGGCCGGCGTAGCGGACCCAGGAGACGCGCGGGTCCTCGTCCAGCCAGGTGGCGACGGCGCGGGCGTTGGCGAGGTGGGCGTCCATGCGCGGGGCCAGCGTCTCGACGCCGAGCAGCAGCTGGAACGCCGACTGCGGGGCCAGCGACGGGCCGAAGTCGCGCAGCTGCTCCGAGCGGAGCTTGGTGAGGAAGCCGTATTCGCCGAAGTTGCCCCACCAGGAGACGCCGCCGTACGAGGGCACGGGCTCGGTCATGGACGGGAACTTGCCGTTGTCCCACGGGAAGCGGCCGGACTCCACCACGACGCCACCGAGCGTGGTGCCCTGCCCGCCGAGGAACTTCGTGGCCGAATGGATGACGATGTCCGCGCCGTGTTCGATCGGCCGGATCAGGTAGGGCGGGGTGAGGGTCGCGTCCACGACGAGCGGCACGCCGTGCCGGTGGGCGACGTCGGCCAGGCCGGGCAGGTCCACGACGTCACCGGAGGGGTTGGCGACGATCTCCGTGTAGACGGCCTTGGTGTTGGGCTGGAGGGCGGCCTCGAAGTCCGCGGCCTCGGCGGAGTCCACGAACGTGGTCTCGACGCCGAACCGGCGCAGGGAGACGTCCAGCTGGGTGATCGTGCCGCCGTAGAGCTTCGAGGACGCCACGATGTGGTCGCCGGCCCCGGCGAGGGCCGCGAAGGTGACGAACTCGGCGGCCATGCCGGACGCCGTCGCGACGGCCCCGATCCCGCCCTCGAGCGTGGCGACCCGCTCCTCGAACGCAGCGACCGTGGGGTTGCCGATCCGCGAGTAGATGTTGCCGTACTTCTGCAGCGCGAAGAGATTGGCGGCGTCCTCGGCGGACTCGAACACGAAGGAGCTGGTCTGGTGGATCGGCACCGCGCGGGAGCCGTGGACGGCGTCCGGGACGGCGCCCGCGTGCAGCGCCTGGGTGCGGAAGCCGAACTCGTGGTCAGCCACGGGGGTCCTTTCGATGGAGGCTTCGGGACAGTCCCTCCCATTGTCCCGGGCGAGGTGCGCCGGGGGCAGGGTGGGCACGTCGCAGAGCGTCACGCGGCGCAGGCCGGTGCCGTGCAACGCGGGTTGAGTTATCACCGGTTACGCGGGCCTGGACCCGTGACAACTCAACCCGCGTTGGACGGGACCCGTGACAACTCAACCCGTGTTGGCCGCGGGGGCGGATCAGCGCGTGCGGGCGAGCCGACGCCGGACCAGCCCCACGATCCGCCCGAACCCAGCGCGCTGGTCCTCCCAGGTGCAGCGCAGGGTCGTCCATTCCCGCTCGAGGCAGTACGCGTCCCGACGGGCGTCCCTCGCCTGCTGCTGAGCCGTGCGGTGGCCGGCGCCGTCGTACTGGAGGGCCAGGCGAGCCCCCCGGTATCCGAGGTCCACGACGGGCGAGGCCGGGTCGGCCGGGTCGACGGCGACCTGCAGCTCCGGCTCCGGCAGCCCGGCCCGGATCAGCGCGAGCCGGAGGAAGGTCTCGGGCGGGGAGTCGGCCCCGACGCGCACCTCGGCCAGCGCGGCACGTGCGAGACGGACACCCGGCCGGCCACGGCAGCGGGCGAGCACCTCCGACAGCCCGGGCACGGTGGCCACGGGGTGCGCCCGGCCCGTCGGCGTCCACGGCGGACGCACCAGGTGGTCGCCGGCCGCGATGAGCCAGTCCACCTCGTGGGGGCGGAGCATCCCGGCGAGGTCGAACCAGGTGCGCGCCGCCGTCGTGACGCGCTGGCCGTCGGGAAGCTCGAGCACGTGGTCGGAGGGCAGTCGCACCCGGTGGCTGACGACGCCGCCCAGGTCGGTCCGGTGCGTGCGCGCGGACCGGTCGAAGGTCAGGTGCAGTCCGGCTGGCCGCGCGAGGCGGGGCGGCAGCGGCAGTCCGTGCCAGAGGGCGGCAGAGACGTGGGAGACCACCCCGCCCGTGAGGCGGACCAGCGCGGCCGCGCCGTCCGGGGCGCACGGGTCGGGGACGCCCGCGGTGTGCACGCCGCGGCAGATCCGGGCGAGGTCTGCCGCGAGGGTGCGGCGCCACGGCAGGCCGGCGGCGTGCAGCTCGGCCGTCGTGAAGGCGCCCGCGGCGAGGGTGGACGGCAGGGGCGTGCGCGCGGTCATGGGGTGAGCCTGCCGCCCCCGGGCCCTGCGACGGACCGGACCGACGCGCCCTGGGGAGGGCCGCCGTCGTCGTGGTGGCTGTGCAGGAGCGGCCGACCCGCCGGTCATGGTGGCACCGGCGCGACGCGGGTTGAGTTATCACGGGTGCAAGCCGCCTGGACCCGTGATAACTCAACCAGCGTTGCAGGGGGGAGCGGCCGGCCCGTCGGTCACGGCGTGCGGTCCACGGACACCAGCTCCACGTCCTCGAGCCGCCCGCCCCGCACCACCGCGCGCATCAGGGTGCACACCGGCTGCCGCCTCCGGTCCGTGCAGGAGCCGGGGTTGAGCAGCCGCAGCCCCGGGTTCGCGGTGTCCGGACCGGCCACGGTGTCCCACGGGATGTGGCTGTGCCCGAAGACCAGCACGTCCGCGTCCGGGAACGCCGCGGCCATGCGGCGCTCGCGGCCGGCCGCCGGGCCCGTCTCGTGGACCATCGCGATCCGCACCCCGCCGATCTCCACGCGCGCCACCTCGGGCAGCCGCGCCCGCAGCCCAGGCCCGTCGTTGTTGCCCCACACGCCCACCAGCCGGGCGGCCCTCGCGTCGAGGTCGTCGAGCACGTCCTCGGCCACCCAGTCGCCGGCGTGGAGCACGACGTCGGCCCGCGCCACCTCGGCCCACACCTGCGCGGGCAGAGCGCGGGCGCGCCGCGGGATGTGGGTGTCCGCGATCAGGAGCAGGCGGGCGGCGTCGTCGTCGGGCACGGTCCGCCTCACCGTGCCGCGTACGCGCCGAGCCAGATCGCCAGCGGCAGGCCGACGATGAACACGGCCACGAATCCGCGCACCAGCCACCGGCCCACCGGGGTGGCGAGGTTGACCGTCGCGCCCACCCCGTAGCCGGGACGCTTGGCGGGGAAGACAGCCGGGTCCTCGGGGTCGCGCTTGAGCCCCAGGGGCGTCCACATCTCGTCCTCGGCGCGTTCCGCGGCCGTGGGCCGGTACTCGAGGTCCGCCGCGACGCGGTCCGACCAGCGCGTCCACCGCTGCGTTCCGGCCCGCAGTACCGGGAAGATGCCCACCATGAGCACGGTCAGTGTGAGGGGCAGGAGCCACCACGGCATCGTCCACGCCCCGGCGGCGAGCACCTCGGCCGTCGTCGGGGCCAGCACCAGCACGATGAGCACGCACGACCAGCCGAGGCTTTCCTGGACCCCGCGGTGCACCCCCGTCTGGCGCACGCGCCGCCACGGGGACAGTCCCGGATCCGTGGGGGTGAGGGCGGTGACCATAGCGGAGACCAGCGCCAGGAAACCCGTCATGCCGAGGCCGATCAGCGGCCCCGCCGCCACCGTGCCGAACGAGGTGTCCTCCCACGCATCCGGCCGCCCGTCGACGCCCCAGTGCGTGGGCACGCGCTCCGGCAGGCCCGGCAGGGCGACGAGGGCCCACCCCAGCAGCGCCAGGCACAGCACGGCCGCGAGCAGGAACGGCAGCCACGGACGCAGCCGGCCACGGCGCAGGGCGGCGCGCTCGGCGGCGGGGACGTCGTCGGGGGC
>NZ_JABFBB010000015.1:2574-5954 GCF_017168555.1 Micrococcus sp. KRD012 | reverse complement strand
GTGAACGCCCTCGCCCCGGACCTGCCGGAGGACATCGCCCGGGAGGCGATCGCCTTCCGCCGCCTCCTCCACGGGCATCCGGAGCTGGACCTGCACCTGCCCCGCACCCAGGCCGCCGTCCTCGAGCGGCTCGAGGCCCTGCGTGCTGAGGCGGGGGAGGATGCCGCCACCGGCCGCCCCGCGCTGGAGACGGGCGTGGGCCGGGCGCTGAGTTCCGTCGTCGTGGTGCTGCGCGGCGGGGCCCCGCTGCCGGAGGGGGCCCGGCGGCCGGTCGTGCTGCTGCGGGGGGACATGGACGCCCTGCCCGTCACGGAGGAGACCGGGCTGGAGTACGCCCCCTCCGTGCCGGGCACCATGCACGCCTGCGGCCACGACCTGCACACCGCCGGCCTCTACGGCGCGCTGGCCTGGCTGGTGCGCCGTCGCGGGGAGCTCACCGCCGACGTGGTGGCCATGTTCCAGCCCGGGGAGGAGACCGGCGGCGGGGCCCTGCACATGATCCAGGAGGGGCTGCTGGAGGCGGCCGGGCGACCGGTGGACGCCGCCTACGCGATCCATGTCTCCTCGGGCACGTACCCGCGCGGCGTCCTGCTCAGCCGCCCGGGGGCGATCCAGGCCGGCTGCGACGACCTGGTGGTGACGGTGCACGGCCGG
Source organism: Micrococcus sp. KRD012 (assembly GCF_017168555.1). Classification (NCBI taxonomy): domain Bacteria; kingdom Bacillati; phylum Actinomycetota; class Actinomycetes; order Micrococcales; family Micrococcaceae; genus Micrococcus; species Micrococcus sp. KRD012. Next base: position 5,300 of record NZ_JABFBB010000015.1, on the reverse strand, counting down.
GGCGGGCACGGCTCCGTGCCGCACCTGGCCCAGGATCCCGTGCCCGTGGCCGCCGAGATGGTGCTGGCATTGCAGTCCGTGGTCACCCGGCAGTTCGACGCCTTCGACCCGGTGGTCGCGACCGTCGGACGCCTGAGCGCGGGCACGGCGGCCAACATCATCCCGGACAGCGCCACCCTCGCCCTCACCCTGCGGACCTTCTCCGCGCCCGCCCGCGCCCGGCTGCTCTCGGCCGTGGAGCGCATGGTGCACGGGATCGCCGCGGCGCACGGCATGAGCGCACAGGTCCGGACGGACAGCGCGTTCCCGGTGACGGCCAACGACGCGGACGCGGTGGCCTTCGTCCGCCGAACCGTGGAGGACCTCTACGGGGCCGACGCCTACCGGGAGCTGCCCGAGCCCGAGCCCGGCAGCGAGGACTTCTCCGAGGTCCTCCAGCGCGTGCCCGGCGCCTACGTCCTGCTCGGGGCCGTCCCGGAGGGCGTGGACCCGGACGAGGCCCCGGTCAACCACTCCCCGCAGGCCGTGTTCGACGACGCCGTGGTGCCGCGGGCCGCTCAGGTGCTGGCCGAGCTGGCGCTGCGGACGGCGCCGGTGCCGGCGTCCTGAGCGCGGCGGCCGGCCCGGAGCACCTCGGCGATCTGCCCGACGCACGGCTCGTTCTGCAGGCTCGTGGTGTCCCCGAGCGCGGTGCCCTGGTGCAGCTGCGTCAGCAGCCGCCGCATGATCTTGCCCGAACGGGTCTTGGGCACGTCGGGGACGAAGACCACCTCGGCGGGCTTGGCCACCGGCCCGATCACCCGCCCCACGTGCCGCCGCAGCTCCTCGGCGCGGTCGGCGGCGGAGGCGCCGGGGCCGTCATCGCCGGCCAGCCAGCTCTCGTGCGCCACCACGAAGGCGACGGCGGCGTGCCCGGTGGTCTCGTGCGGCACGGGGCACACCCCCGCCTCGATCACCTCCGGGTGCGCCACGAGGGCGGACTCGATCTCGATGGTGCTCAGCCGGTGCCCGGAGATGTTGATGACGTCGTCCACGCGCCCGAGGATCCAGACGTCGCCGTCCTCGTCCCGCTTGGCGCCGTCGCCGGCGAGGAACCAGCCCGCCTCGCCCTGGTCCGCGTAGTCCTCCCAGTACGAGTGGAAGTAGCGGGCCGGGTTCTGCCACACGGTCCGGGCCATCGACGGCGAGGTGCGGGTGACCACGATCCGACCCTGCAGGCCCTCGGGCGTGGGGGCGCCGTCGTCGTCGACCACGGCCACGTCCACCCCCGGCAGGGGCCGGGAGCCGCAGCCCGGCTTGAAGGCCGTGTCCGTGGGGCGCGGGGAGAGCACGGTGGCGCCCGTCTCGGACTGCCACCACGTGTCCACCATCGGCAGGTCCGGGGTGTCCCGGCCGATCTGGGTCCGCGCCCACGTCCAGGCCTCCGGGTTCACGGACTCGCCCACGGTGCCGATCAGACGGATCGAGGACAGGTCCGGGCCGCCGTCCGCGTGCGCCGGGATCCCGTCCGGATGCCAGCCCTTGAGCGAGCGGATCAGGGTGGGCGCCGTGTAGTAGCTCGTCACCCGGTAGCGCTCGATCACCTCGAAGTGCCGGCCCGGGTGCGGGGCGTTCGGCACGCCCTCGTAGATCACCTGCGTGACCCCGTTCGAGAGCGGACCGTAGATCTCGTAGGTGTGCGCGGTGACCCAGGCCAGGTCCGCGGTGCACCAGTGGACGTCGTCGTCGCGCCGTGCCGGGTCCGGGTGGGAGAACAGGAAGTCGTGCGTCCACGAGGCCGCGGCGAGGTACCCGCCGGAGGTGTGCACGAGCCCCTTGGGCTGTCCCGTGGTGCCGGAGGTGTACATGATGAACAGCGGGTGCTCCGCGTCGAAGGCGCGCGGGGTGTGGGTGTCCGGCTGGCGGTCCACGACGTCGTGCCACCACAGGTCCCGGCCCTCGGTCCACGGGATGTCCCGGTGGCCCGTGCGGTCCAGGACGAGGACGTGCTCGATCGCGTTGTCCCCGGACACGGCCTCGTCCGCGTTGGCCTTCACGGGGACGGCGGCACCGCGGCGGAACTGGCCGTCGGTGGTGACGAGCAGCTTGGCGCCCGTGTCCTCGACGCGGAACCGCAGCGCCTCCGCCGAGAACCCACCGAACACGAGCGAGTGCACGGCGCCGATCCGCGCGCACGCCAGCGTGATGACGATCGTCTCGACGAGCACGGGCAGGTACACGACGACGCGGTCGCCCGCCTCGATGCCCAGCTCCTCGAGGGCGTTCGCGGCCTGGGCGACCTCGCGCTGCAGCTGTGCGTAGGTGACGGCGCGGCGGTCGCCGGGCTCGCCCTCGAAGTACAGGGCGACCTTCTCCCCGCGCCCCGCCGCCACGTGCCGGTCCACGCAGTTCACGGCCACGTTCAGGGTGCCGTCCTCGTACCAGCGGATCTCCGGGCCGCGCTCGGCGGCCGGGTCCGGGGCGGTGAGGGAGCGCGTCCGGGTGAAGGGCCGCTCCCAGCTCAGACGTCGGCCGGCCGCCTCCCAGAACGCGAGCCGGTCCGACTCGGCCACCGGGCGGCCGTCGCCGCGCCCGCCGTGCAGCCGGTCCGCCGGGCGGCCGGGGTGGACGTCCGGGTCGGCGGCGTCGACGAGCGCCTGCGGGAGGGGGCCGGGCAGCGTGGCGAGGGCCGCGGCGGGCACGCCGTCGTTCGGTCCGCGGACGGCCCCGGAGGCGCCCTCCTCGGC
>NZ_JABFBB010000015.1:0-2474 GCF_017168555.1 Micrococcus sp. KRD012 | reverse complement strand
ATCCCGGCGAGCGCGAGGGCCGCCCACGCCGCCGACCGCCACGACGGCCGCGCCGCCACGGACAGCGCCAGCGGCCCGAGCACCTCGAACGTCACGGCCACGCCCTGCGGGATTCGCGCGAACGCCTCGTAGATGGCCAGGTTCATGCCGGTCATGGCCGCACCCAGCCCGACGACGGCGGCCCACCCCCGGGGGCCCAGGCCGGCGAGGGCGGCGCGGCTCGGCCGGGTGACGAGCAGCAGCACGGCCGCGGAGAACACCACGCGCAGGGCGACCATGGCGGACGCGCCGACGTCGTCGAACAGCAGGCCCGCCACGGACGCGCCGAGCTGCTGGCTCAGCAGCGAGAGCAGGACGAGCAGGACGAGGCGCACGGGCTCAGCCTAGGGGCGCGCCGCGCCACTCCGGCCCCGGCCGGCGCGGGACCGCTGCTGCCGGAGGACCACCGGGGGGCCCGGTTCCGCTGACCCCGACGCCGCGGAAAACGTCACGCTGACGTGCGCTAATCCGTCTCGTCGTGGGAGAGTGGGGGACGCGTACCCGCGCAGACCCCGCCCCGACCCCAGGAGGCCCGCATGGCCCGGCCCCAGACCGTCCTCACCGTGGTGGCCGCCCGTCGGCTCACCCCGCACCTCGTACGCCTGACCCTCGGCGGTGAGCAGTTCGACGCCGTCCACGCCCGCTGGGCGGAGAAGGGCGCCACGGACCAGTACGTGAAGCTGCTCTTCGCCGACCCCGCGCTCGGCCTCGAACCCCCGTACGACCTGGACGCCCTCCGCGAGCGTCTCGCCCCGGAGCAGCTGCCGGTCCGCCGCACCTACACGGTGCGCCGCATGGACGCGGCCACCCGCACCATGGACGTCGACTTCGTGGTCCACGGCGCGGACGGCGACGGCGCCGCCCCCGGGCACGACGGCGGCCTGGCCGGGGCGTGGGCGGCGTCCGAGCCGGTGGGGCAGCAGGTCGCGTTCCTGGGTCCCGGCGGCGCCTACCGACCCGACCCCACCGCGGACTGGCACCTGCTCGCCGGCGACGAGGCCGCGCTGCCGGCGATCGCCGCCGCCCTCGAGGACCTTGCCGCCACGGACGCCGCGGCGGCCGGTGTCGCGCTGATCGAGGTGACCGACGCAAGCGACGAGGTGCCCCTGACCGCGCCGGCCGGCGTCGAGGTGCGCTGGCTGCACCGCGGCGGCCCCTTCACCCCGGAGACGACGCGGTTCGCCGCAGCCGTCGAGGACGCGGGGTGGCGGGACGGACGGGTGCACGCGTTCGTGCACGGCGAGCGGGAGCAGGTCAAGCGCGTCCGGACGTACCTCACGGACGTGCGCGGCGTGGACCGGCGGCAGCTGTCGGTGAGCGCGTACTGGGCCTACGGCCGCGCCGAGGACGTGTTCCAGGCGGAGAAGCAGACCCCGGCGGGGCAGATCTTCGAGGACGGCACCACCGGCGGCTGACCCGCACAGGTTCGGCACAGTCGCAGATCCGCTGCCGCTCAGGACGTGACGGGCCAGGGGCGGCGTGAGACGGTCGAGGGGTCATCATCCGGCGGTCTCCGGCCGCCGGCACGTCCGCACCTCTGTGAAGGAGTCCCCATGAAGACGCCCGCACGCCTCGCCGTCGGCATGCTCGCCGCCTCCGGTCTGCTGCTCACCGGCTGCGCCTCCGACCCGACGCTGGACGAGAGCTGGCCCGAGATCCGCCAGAAGGCCGTGGATGCCGAGAGCCTGCGCCTGAGGATGGAGGGCACCGCTGCCGACAAGGAGGAGAAGGACGACGCGTCGGCATCGGCGTCGCCCTCCGCCTCTCTGGGCACGGAGGCCATCCAGTCCGCGAACGTGGACCTCGCCGGCGCCACCGACGACTCCCACCTCAAGGGCACCATGAGCATGGACATGGGGGCGGCCACCCTGGACATCGAGGTCCTGCGCCGGGGCGCCGATGTGTTCTTCAAGCTCAAGGCCGACGGTGACGACCTGCCCCGGGAGATGGGCATGTTCTCCACCCTCGTGGGCGACCGCTGGATCAAGACGAGCGCCGAGCAGGCCGCGCAGATGGACATCTCACTGGAGGAGATCATGTCCGACCTCGAGGAGGACATGCCCGCCGCGGACGCCTTCGACGGCAAGGACCTGAAGGCCGAGGAGGTGGAGCTCGAGGGCAGGAAGTACCTCAAGTACGCGCTGCCCGAGGAGCACCACGAGTTCGGCCGGACGATGCTGATCGACCCGGGGAGCACGACCCTCTACCGTCTCGAGGGCGTGAACTCGGAGGACGAGGACGTGGACGCGAACGCCACCTTCACCGAGTGGAACGCGGTCGAGGCGCCCGAGGCCCCCGCCTCGGAGGACGTCCTCGACCTGGCCGAGCTGCAGGAGCTGGCCGGCTGACCCGCTGCGCGATCCAGGTGGGCCGGCGGGGCGCCACGGCATGATGTCCTCATGGACCGCGCCGCCCCCACCCCGCCCGTGAACGCC
>NZ_JABFBB010000014.1:0-14136 GCF_017168555.1 Micrococcus sp. KRD012 | reverse complement strand
TCCCCCGCGCTCGCGGCCCCCTCCGGCGAGGACGGCGCCGGCCACGAGGGCGCCGATGCGGCGGCGGGTGCTGCGGAGTGGGGAGGACTGCACGGGATCTCCTCGGAGTTCTGGGCCACCGGACGCGGGTGCCCGAGGGGCTCGGGCCGGGGTGACTGGGATCACGGTAAGGTCACGATTCCGTCACGACGAGGCCCAGGGTCGAAGTCTGGCGGATGGTCGAGGCATCTCTGGCGGATCCGCCAGCCAAGCCCGGCGGATGGCCACGGGCGCGCACAGCGGCGCCCCAGCGTCGGCCCGCGCCGGACACGACGACGGCGCCGCGCCCTCCCGGCGGAGGTGCGCGGCGCCGTCGGGCCCGCGGTGGGGTGGAGCCCCCTGCCGGATTCGAACCGGCGACCTGCTGTTTACAAGGCAGCTGCTCTGGCCAGCTGAGCTAAGGAGGCCTGCGGCCGGCGCCCGGGGCGCCGCGGCCGGCCCTTCCAGCGTACAAGGCCCGGGCGGACGGCGCGGGGCGCCCCCTGCGTGGGGACGCCCCGCGGACCTCGGCGACGGGTCAGCCGGGTCAGCCGGCGATCTTGGCGCCCGCCCAATCGGCGAAGGTCTTGTCCTCGCCGTCGAGGGCCCAGTTCTTCCCGTCCACGAACACGGTGGGGGTGCCGGCCACGCCGGCGACGCGCGCCTGGCGGGTGGTGTGCTCGACCGCGGAGCGGAACGTGCCGTCCTCGACGCAGGAGGCGATGTCCGCGCCGTGCTCCTGCGCGAGCTGCGTGATCGCCGCGTTGTCCAGGCCCTTGCCCTGGTGCTCGTCGTAGGTGGCGAACAGGGCGGCCACGAAGCCGTTGTAGGCCTCGGGCTTCTGGTCCGCCACGCAGTACGCGGCGTTGGCGGCGCGGGCCGAGTAGTTCTGGTTGTTCGGGGCGCTCAGGTAGTCCACCATCCGGTACTCGACCGTGGCCTCGCCCTGTTCGAGCCACTGCTCGATCTGGTCCGCGTTGGAGGTCTCGAAGTCCGCGCAGTGCACGCAGTTGAAGTCCGCGTAGAGCACGATCCGCGTCGGCTCGCCGTCCGCCCGGGCCTCGGTGTCCGGCAGGGTCTCGGGCTGGGAGCTCGCGGACTGCTTCGGCACCTCGATCCTCGAGGGGTCGACCTCGCGTTCTCCCGCGCCCTCCGCCAGGCCCGTGGCCGAGGTCAACTCGATGCCGCCCTGCTCGTTCGTCACGGCGGGGATGGGGCCGGCGGCCGCGGCGTCGTCGCCGTTGCGGTTGAGCACGAACGCGACGACGAGGCCGATCACGAGCACCGCCGCGAGGACCGAGCCCCAGATGACGCCGGTGCGGCGGCGGCGGTCCTTCCTGCGCTGCTCCTCCTGGATCTGGCGGGCACGCGCACGGGCGTCCTTCGCCGAGGTGTGCGAGCCTGACGTGTTCCGGGCCAAGGGTCCTCCTCGTGGGGCAGTCGGTCCGGGTCGAGCACCGGAGCCGGCGGGCAGCGGGCGCGCCGCGCCAGGCGAGCATAGCGGCCCTGTCTGGAAGGATCGTGACCATGGACACCGTCGAGACCCCCTCCCCCGTCGATCGACTGACCATCACGGGGGCCCCCTCGGGGGACGCCTCCGAGGACCCGGCGACGTCGCTGCTCGCCCTGCCCTGGGCGCTCCCCCTCGAGACGTGGCCGCGTGAGGTGCTGGCGGCTCTGCCGCGGGGCATCTCCCGTCACGTGGTGCGCTTCGCCCGCATGGGCGGGGGCATCGTGGCGGTGAAGGAGACCACGGAGGAGCTCGCGTTCCACGAGTACCGGCTGCTGCGCCGGCTCGAGCGGGGCCCCGCGCCGTCGGTGGTGCCGGTGGCCGTGGTCACCGGGCGCACCCACGACGACGGCACGCCGCTGCCCGCCGCCCTCGTCACCCGGCACCTGCGCTTCTCCCTGCCGTACCGCGCCGTGTTCTCGGAGCGCCTCGAGCGCCGCACCCTCGTGCGGCTCATGGACGCGCTGGCGACCCTGCTCGTGGAGCTGCACCTCGAGGGGTTCTTCTGGGGTGACGTCTCCCTGTCCAACGTCCTGTTCCGGCGCGACGCGGGCGGGTTCGCCGCCCACCTGGTGGACGCCGAGACCGGCGAGCTCCGGCAGCGGCTGTCCACCGGCCAGCGCGAGCACGACCTGGACGTGGCCGCCGTGAACGTGGGCGGTGAGCTGCTGGACCTGCAGGCCAGCGGGCTGCTGGACCCGGAGGTGGACCCCGTCACCACGCCGGACCTGCTCGTGGCCTCCTACCGGCGGCTGTGGGACGAGCTGACCGGGCCCCTGCTGTTCCCCCGCGCCGAGCCGTGGCGCCTGGACCGCCGCGTCCGCCGCCTGCAGGAGCTCGGCTTCGAGCTGGCCGAGTACTCGCTGCGCGCCGCCGACGCCCCCGGGATGATGATCGCCCGACCCGTCGAGGTCCATGCGGGCTACCACCGCCGTCGGCTGACCCGCCTCACGGGACTCGAGGTCCAGGAGAACCAGGCCCGGCGGCTGCTCGTGGACATCGAGGCCGCCCGCCGGGAGTGGGACCCGTACATGGACATCGAGGGCGCGGCGCACCGCTGGGTGGTGGAAGTGTTCGACCCCGTGGTCCGCTCGGTGCCCCTCGAGCTGCGGGCCAAGCTCGAGCCCGCCGAGGTGATGCACCAGCTCCTCGAGCACCGCTGGTACCTCTCCGAGGCCCGCGGCCAGGCCGTGCCCCTGCAGGAGGTGGTGGACTCCTACGTGGACACGGTGCTGCGGGCCCGCCGCGACGAGGACGCGGTGGCGCTGCACCCCACGACCACCATGCTGCGCGCCGTCCCGCCCGCGGACGCAGACTGACGCCGGCCGCGGCTCAGCGGCGCAGGAGCAGGAAGCCGGGGGCCGGGACCGCCGCCGGCGCCGTGCCGGGGCCGAGGGGGCCGTCGTCGCCGTGGCCGGTGAGCAGCTCGGCCCGCGCCAGGTCCGCGGGCACGGGCAGCGGGTCCGCGCCGAGGGCGACGAGCAGGATGACGTCGGCGTCCGCGCCGGCGCGGGTGAGGCGCACGTGGCGCCGGGCCGCGTCCACCTCGGCCCGGACGCGGTCGCGGCGGGGGTCGGTGAGCTGGGGCAGCGTGCGGCGCAGACCGATCAGGATGCGGTAGGCGGCGAGCACGCGCGCTCCCCGGCCGTGGCCGTCCGCGCCGCCCGCGGCCTCCGCCCAGTCCAGCACGGCCGCGTCCCGCGTGGCGGGGTCCTGCGGGTCGGGGACGTCGTCCGGATCCCAGCCGTGGGCGGCGAACTCGCGGCGACGTCCCTGCCGGACGGCGTCCCCGAGCTCGGGCTCGCGGAACGAGGTGAAGAACGGCCACGGCGTCGAGGCCGCGAACTCCTCCCCCATGAAGAGCATCGGCACGTGCGGGCCGGTCAGCAGCAGGGCGGCCTCGGCCGCGAGCGCGCCCTCGGACAGCGCGGCCGCGGTGCGGTCGCCGCCGGCGCGGTTGCCCACCTGGTCATGGTTCTGGATGCTGGCCACCCACGCGTGGTTGGGGATGGCGTCCGGCACGGGCCGGCCGTGGTCGCGGCCGCGGAAGGTGGAGCGGGTGCCGTCGTGGAAGTAGGTGCGCTCCATGACCTTGGCCACAGCCTCCAGCGGGGCGAAGTCCGCGTAGTAGCCGTGGGTCTCCCCCGTCGCGGCCACGTGCAGGGCGTGGTGGACGTCGTCGTTCCAGGCCGCGGCGAGGCCGAGCCCGCCGGCGTGGCGGGGCAGCACCAGACGTGGGTCGTTGAGGTCGGACTCGGCCAGGAGGGGCACGGGTCGGCCGGCACGGGCCGCGATCCCGTCCGCGAGTGCGGCCATCTCCTCGAGCAGGTGCACGGCGCGGGTGTCCCGCAGGGCGTGCACCGCGTCGAGGCGCAGCCCGTCCACGCGCATCTCCTCGAGCCAGAAGCGGACGTTGTCCAGGACGAACCGGCGCACCTCGTCCGAGTCGGCGCCGTCCAGGTTCAGGCCGTCGCCCCAGCCGGTGCCGCCCTGACCCAGATACGGCCCGAACACCTGCAGGTAGTTGCCGGAGGGGCCCAGGTGGTTGTGCACGACGTCCTGGACCACGCCGAGGCCGGCGGCGTGGGCGGCGGCCACGAAGCGGCGGTAGGCGGCGGGGCCGCCGTAGGACTCGTCGACGGCGAACCACGCCACCCCGTCGTAGCCCCAGTTCCGCGGCCCGGAGAAGGAGTTCACGGGCAGCAGCTCGACGTGGGTGACCCCGAGGTCCGTCAGGTGCGGCAGGCGGGCGATGGCGGCGTCGAGGGTCCCCTCGGCCGTGAAGGTCCCCACGTGCAGCTCGTAGAGGACGGCGCCACGCAGGCCGCCGCCCTGGGGCGCGGCCGGATCGGACTCCACCCCGGGCGGCCCGGCCCAGCCCTCGTCCTGCCACGCGAAGGCGCGGCCGGCGACGTCGCGGCGGGAGGGCCCGTGGACCGTGTCGGGCTGGCGGCGGGAGCGGGGGTCCGGCACGGGGTCCGCCCCGTCCACGCGGTAGCCGTAGCCGGGGTCGGCCGGCGGCTGGGCGGCGTCGAGGCCAAGGGCGGCCAGCGGGTCCTCCGTGGGCGTCCACCAGCCTCCGGCGGCGGGGGCCATGGCCACGACGGCGGCGACGGGCCAGCGGTCCTCGGCGTCATGCAGGGCGCCGGGCTCGGTGTCGACGAGGACGAGGTCGACGCTCTCGGCGTGCGGCGCCCACACGGCGTAGGGGACGGCGCGCGCGGCGTCGACGGCGGCCCGCTCGGCCGCGGCGGGGTCCAGGGGGGCTCGGTCACGGGGCGGTCCTCTCTCGGCGGTCGGACGGGTCGTGCGCCGGGACGAGCAGCGCGACGGGCAGGGTGCTGAGCAGTTCGTCGAGGCACACGGCGCCGCGCGCGTCGGGGTGGACGGGGTGGCCGGTGACGGCGTCCTCCCACCGCCCCGCCGGCACGGTCACGACGGTCTCGCCCCAGCCGCCCGCGGCCGCCAGGCGGACGGGCCAGCGGGTGGCCACGGCGAGCGCCCCGCCCCGGTCGAACGCGATCGCGTGTTCGGCGGCGGGGCCGGAGACGTCGAGCGGACGGTGGCCGGTGAACAGCTCGGGCCGGTCGCGGCGGGCGCGCAGCACGCCGGCCACGACGGCCAGCTTGGCGGCGGCGGGGTCGTCGAGGCCGGGCGTGTGGCCGGCGTCGAGGCGGTCCAGCAGGTCGGCCCGGGCCGCGAAGTCCACGGGGCGGCGGTTGTCCGGGTCCACGAGGGTGGGGAAGGGCACCTCCGTGCCCTGGTAGACGTCGGGGACGCCGGGGGCGGCGAGCTGGACGAGCTTGTGGCCGAGCTGGACCACGAGGCCGGGCTCGGCGATACGGTCCGCGACGGCCTGCAGCACGCCCCGCGCAGGCCCCTCGGGGGAGGTGACGGCGGCGGCGAGCGCGGCGAGCCGGGCCTCGAACTCGGGGTCCTGGTCCGTCCAGGTGGTGGCCAGGGCCGCCTCGCGGGAGGCCTTCTGCAAGAAGCCGAGGATCCGTTCCTCCTCCGGCGCGGTGCCGTCCGTGGGCCAGACGCCCACGATGGACTCCCAGAGCAGCCGCTCCGCGTCGGGGTGGCCGAGCGGGTGGAGGCGCCTCAGCTCCGCGAGCTCGGCGGCCCAGCGGTCGGGCTCCTCGGCGAGCACGGCGATGCGGGCGCGCACGTCCTCACCGCGCTTGGTGTCGTGGGTGCTCAGGGTGGTCATGGCCGTCGGCCAGGCGGCCTGGCGCGCCTGCTGGGCGGCATGGAAGTCGGCCAGGGACAGGGCGACGTGGGAGGGGTCTCCGCCGACCTCGTTCAGATTGGCCCACCGCGTGTACCGGTAGAAGGACCGGTCCTCGACGCCCTTGGCCATCACCATGCCGGAGGTCTGCTGGAACCGGCGGGCCACGGGCGAGTCCGGGTCGGTCAGCTCGGGCCGCAGGTCACCGAGCACGTCGGCGAGGCCCGGCTCCGCCGCGGCCGCGTCCGCCAGCGCACCCTCGAGCACGGCCAGGCCGACGGGCAGGTAGGTGCGGTACACCGGCAGGCGGGCGAGCACGGCGGCGAACGCGGCGGCCACGTCCTCGTCCGGGTGGGCACCGAGGGCGTGCACGGCGCGGACCTCCCGGACCAGCCGGGCGGTCTCGGTCGCGAGGGAGCCGGTGGCCACGTCGTGCTTGGCTCGCACCACGACCTCGTCCCACTCCCGACGACGGCGCGCGTCCTCGGCCGCATCGCCCGCGGCCTCGGGGTGCATGAAGACGCGTTCGACCTCGCCGAGCGCGTCGTAGCCGGTGGTCCCGTCCACGGGCCAGTCCGCGGGCAGCGCCTCGCCGGGCTCGAGGATCTTCTCCACCACGAGGTAGCCCTCCGGGAGCACGTGGGAGCGCAGGCGCCGCGCGTAGCCAGCCGGGTCCGCCAGGCCGTCCGGGTGGTCCACGCGCAGCCCGTCCACGAGCCCTTCGCGGACCCAGCGGGCGGGTTCGGCATGGACGGCGTCGAAGACCTCGGGCTCCTCCACCCGGACGCCCGCGAGCGTGGTGACGGTGAAGAACCGGCGGTAGTTCAGCTCGGCGTCACCGCGGCGCCAGCCGACCAGCCGGTAGTGCTGGCGGTCGTGCACGGCGCGGGCCAGGCGGGCCTGCTCCGCGGTCGGCTCCTTCGCCGGGTCCGCCGCCGCGAAGACCTCCGCGGCGCGCAGCCCGGTCTCCGCCTCGGCCGCCTCGAGCGATCCGGGGGCGAGGGGGTAGACGTTGTCCCAGTAGCGCAGACGGCCGCCCTCGGCGTCGACGACGAGACGGTCCAGTTCCGCGTCCGCGTCCCCGTCAGGGCCGTCTCCCAGCACGGGGATGAGCAGGGACCCGCCGCCGGCCGCCCAGTCCACGTCGAACCACGCCGCATGCGCCGCCTCGGGACCGTGGGTGAGCACGTCCCACCACGCCGGATTGGCCTGGGGCGTGGCCACGCCCACGTGGTTCGGCACGATGTCCACGAGCACGCCCATGCCCGCCTCGTGCGCGGCGCGCGCGACCATGTCCAGCCCCTCGGCCCCGCCGCGGGCGGCGTCCAGCCGGGTGGGGTCCACGACGTCGTACCCGTGGTCGGAGCCGGGCTCGGCCTCGAGCAGCGGCGAGAGGTAGAGCCAGTCCACGCCCAGGCGCCGCAGATAGGGCACGAGCCCGGCCACGGACTCCAGCGGCAGATCCGGGCTGACCTGGAGCCGGTAGGTGGACGCGGGGGCGGAACGGACGGTCGAGGTGCTCACGCGGCGACGCTAACAGAGGCCCCCGACGCGGCATCAGGCCCGACGGGCCGGGGCGGGAAGGTCAACGCGTCTCGACCGGACGGGCGAAGATGTCCTCCCCGACGACGGGCTCGCCCGAGGACTCCAGCAGGACCATCTCGTCGCGCAGCACGGTGCCGTCGGCCTGGGTCAGATCGGCCACGAAGCCGGGGCCGGACTGGCGGATGCGGTCCACCGCGGTGTAGCCGTACTTCGCCTCGAGGTTGCCGCGGAACGCGTCCAGACCCTGGACGTGCAGGACGGCGCCCGTCGCGCCGAGGGCGACGGCGGCCGCGAGCGCGACAGCCCCGACCCCGCGCTGGGTGCGGGTGTCCTCGAGGAGTCCGATCTCCGGGTTGCGGCCGTGGGTCGCGGCGAAGCGCCGGTGCCGCCGGGCACGCCACAGGCCGACGACCACGAGCGTGCCGCCGACCACGAGGGTCAGTGAGGCCAGCCAGTAGAGGATCCAGGGGGTCACGAGGTCGACGTTCGCAAAGTCCATGTCCCAGTGTGACACAGGCCTCACTCCGGCGGGAGGGCACGCGGCCGGTCGCGCCTCGTCAAGGCAGCGGCCGGCCCCGCGCCGCGGTCCACAGGCGGTGCCACTGCGCGGAGTCCATCGCCTCGGCCACGGAGGCCGCCTCGGCGCACGCGGCGACGCGCTCCGGGTCCTGGGTGCCGATCACGGGCCGCACGCCCCACGGCAGGCGCAGCAGCCAGGCGAGCACCACGGCCTCCCGGCTGACGCCCAGCTCCGCCGCGACCTCGCCGACGACGCCGGCCGCGCCGTCGTCGCCGGAGCTGAACCGACCCTGCCCCAGCGGACCCCAGGCCTGCAGCTCGATCCCCTCCGCGGCGCACACCGGGCCGAGGCGCCCGGCGTCGGCGTCCGCGGGGGCGTCCGGGTGGTTGGCGAGCACGACCGCCTCCACGAGGGTGCGGTGGTGCAGGCCGAGCTCGACCTGGACGCACGCCAACCCGGTCCCGTCCGCCGCCTGGCTCTCGAGCTCGCGCTGGAACTCGAGGACGCGGCCCACGCCGAGGTTGGAGACGCCCAGCTTGCCGACCAGGCCCGCCTCCCGCGCGTCGAGGAAGGCGCGCACGGTGTCGGCCACGGGCGTGAGGACGTCGGGCCGGTGGATGATCAGGGTGTCCACGCGCTGCTCGCCGAGGCGGGCCAGCGAGCCCTCCAGCGAGGCGCGCACATGCTCGGGCGAGGAGTCGTAGCGGGTCAGGCGCCGCCCGGCCGGGTCCGTCTCGTGGAGGACGATCCCGCACTTGGTCTGCACCTTCAGGGCGGAGCGCTCCTCGTAGGGCAGCTCGTGCAGCAGCCGGCCGACGGTCTCCTCGGAGCGGCCGGCCCCGTAGATGTCCGCGGTGTCCAGCAGGTCGACGCCGGCCTCGATCCCGGCACGCAGGGCGCGGCGGGCGCGCTCCACGGCCGCCTCGGCCTGGGCTTCGCCCGCGGGCCCCTCCGGCACCGCCCCCGGATCGGCGTCCGGGGGCGGCGGGGGAACGGAGCCCCAGGCCATGGTCCCGAGGACGATCGGGGTGGCCGGGGTCGGGTCGGGGTCGAGCGGCGGATGCGTGGGGGCTGTGGTCATGGTCTCACCGTCTCACGTCCGCCCGCGCCGGACCCGGACCCGCCGCCCTGTGATGGGATGGGCCCATGAAGCTCGCCACGTTCCGTCAGCCCGACTCCGACGCCGCCTACCCCGGCGCCACGTTCGCCGCGGTCATCACCTCCGTGCACCCCGAGGACCCCGAGGTCGCCGTGCGCGCCGTCGCCCTGCCGGACTGTCGCGACGTCGGCGAGTACCTCACCGCCACGCCGGAGGAGCAGCGGGACATGGTGGAGGGTGCCCTCCGCGCGGCGCAGGCCGACCGGTCCCTCCTGCTGGACACCTCCGGCCTCGTCTACGACACGCTCGTGCCCTTCCCCACCAAGGTGTTCTGCGTGGGCCTAAACTACACGAACCACATCGACGAGACGGGCCTGGATCGCCCCGAGCATCCGACGCTGTTCGCGAAGTTCCCGCAGTCCCTCACGGGTGCGCTGGACCCGATCGAGGTCCCCGAGGAGGACCACCGGGTCGACTACGAGGGCGAGCTGTGCATCGTGGTCGGTGAGCCGGGCCGGCGCATCGCCGTCGAGGACGCCCCGGAGCACATCGCGGGCTACGCGGTGGCCAACGACATCTCCATGCGCGGCTTCCAGGGCCGCACCTCCGAGTGGCTGCAGGGCAAGGTGTGGGAGGCCTCGACGCCCGTGGGTCCGTGGCTGGTCACCCCGGACGAGTTCCCGGCGGACGCGCGCGTCCTCACGCACGTCAACGGCGAGCTGCGTCAGGAGGACCGGGTCGCCGACGTCGTCTTCTCCCCCGCCGAGCTGGTCTCCTACGCCTCGCAGCTGATCACCCTGAACCCGGGCGACCTGATCCTGACCGGCACGCCCGCGGGGGTCGCCCTGGCCCGCCGGGACGCCGAGGGCCGCCGCCCGTGGCTGCGTCCCGACGACGTCGTCGAGGTGGAGATCACCGGGCTGGGACGCCAGCGCAATGAGCTCGTCTGAGGCGGCGCCGGCGGACGCCCTGCCCCGCGTCGTCGGCATCCTCGGTGCGGGGCGGGCGGGCACCGCGCTGGCACGGGCGATCGCGCGCATCCCCCGCCTCTCCCCGGGCACGGCCGCCCCGCGGGTGATGGTCGCGGGCACGCGGCGCCCCGCGGCGGTCCAGCGTCACCTGACGATCTACGCGCCCGAGGCCGTCGCCGTGTCGGCCGAGGACCTGGCGGCGGAGGCGGAGCTCGTCGTCGTGGCCGTGCCGCGCGAGGCGCTCGACGACGTCGACCCGCTCACCCTCGCCGGGCCGGCGACGCGCGCCGTGGTGGACCTGACGAACACCTGGGGGGACGAGCCGGTCCCGGCGTGGCTCGACGACGACGGCGCGCCCGGCTCCGTCCGGATCGCCGCGCGCTGGGCCGCGGCGGGGCTGCGCGTGCCCGTCGTGCGCGCGTTCTCGGAGATCTCGCATCACGACCTGGAGGACGCCGGGCGCGCCACGGCCCCGCGCCGCGCCCTCGCGGTGGGCACCGAGCCGACTGACGCGGCGGCCGACCCGGCCGCGGTCGCCGCCGCGCGCGACGCGGTGGTCGCCCTCGTCACCGCGATGGGCTTCGACGCGGTCCCCTACACCGGCCTCGACCGGGCCGGGGTCCTCGAGCCAGGGGCGGCGGGGTTCGGCACCGCGCACGACGCCGGCCGGCTCGCCGCGCTGCTCGCCGACGCGCCCACCGGCTGAGGCGCCACCCGCCCGGCTGTGCCTAGGCTGGGCGGGACCGCCGACCCTCCCAGGAGGCCTCCGTGACCCGTCCGACGCACCGCACCGCCCGCCGCACGCTCGCCGCAGTCCCCCTGTCCGCCGCCGCCCTCACCGGGCCGGCGGCGTCCGCCACCGTCGTCGCCCTGCCGGTCACGGCGGGGGTGACGGGCGCCGTCGTCGCCGCCGCGCCGCAGGCCCACGCCGTGGCCTGGGACCAGGTGGAGCTCGTGGATGACGCGGGCGTGATCGACCCCGCCCAGCTGCGCCGTGACCTGGCGGGGATCGAGTTCCGGGAGCCGACCCGCGTCGCCGTGGTCACCGAGCGCGGCCCGGACCTGTCCGCGCTGGACGACGACCGCGCGTCTCAGGCGTTCAACGGGCGGGTGCTCGAGCGGGCTCGCGCGGAGCACCCGGACTGGATCAGCGCGGACGGCCAGAAATGGGCCGACGGCCTCGTGATCGTGGCGCTCGACCCGGACAACCGGTTGATCGGGGTGTACGTGGGCGAGGACCGGATGCTCAGCACGGACGAGCTGCGGGAGGTGCGCGAGGCCGGACACGAGGCGGCCCGTGCGGCCCGGTGGACGGACACGGTCGTGGAGGTGACGGACGCCGCCGCCGAGCTGATCGGGCGCCCCTGGTGGCAGGCTCCCGAGCTGTGGTTCGGCGCGGGGATCGTCGGTGTGGCGGGCGGCGGCGCCGCGGCCGCGGCGCTCGCGAGCCGACGGCGTCGCCGCCGTCGGACGGCCGACCTGCTGGCCGAGGCCCGCACCCACCTGACCTCCGTCACCCTGGAGATGGACGCCACCGAGGTGAACGCGTCCACGGTGCCCGAGGACTCGCCCCACGCGGCCGCGCTGATGGAGCGCTTCCGCAACTTCCGACGCCAGGCGCTCGATGCGTCGGCGGAGCTGGACCGCCTCGAGGCCCTGCCGGAGCGCAGCCTGCATCGCACGGAGCATGCCCGGGCCGCGGAGGACGTCCGGGACCGCGCCCGTGAGCTCGACCGCCTCGACGACGCCGTGGCCGCGGCGAACACCTTCCTCAACCGCCACCCGGGGTGGCCGGCGGCGTGGGATCAGCAGACCGCCCCGCTGCGGGCCGACCTGGACGCCGTCGGCACGCTGGCCTCCTCCGTCGGCTCCGCCGGACCCGTCCGGTCCGCGGTCGCCGCGCTGGAGTCCTTCCGCACCGAGGCCCAGGACCGGCTCGAGGCGCTGGGTGCGGACCTGCAGGACGAGCGCCTGACCCCGGCCGCGGCGCTGGACGAGCTGGACGCGCTGCGGCGTCGCCTGACCGGGCTGGTCTCCGCCCTCGCCGACGCCGAGGTGGCGGCGTTCGGCAAGGACGAGGCCGAGCGTGAGCTGCTGCGCGACGAGCTGCGCTCGCACCGTAGCCCGGCCCGGTCCGCGCGCGGCTCGATCCTGGACTCCGCGCTGCCGGCGGATGCCTACTGGACGGTGGTGGCCTTCACCACGGGCCACCAGGCCGGCGAGCGGTCCGTCCAGGACCACCGCCAGGCGCAGTCCAGCTCCTCCGGGACCGGCTACGGATCCTCGGGCGGCTCGTTCTCCGGGGCGGGCTCGTCCGGCCGATTCTGAACTGATCGGGGCCGGATCTGAGCCGGAAGCTCGTCCGGGCCGGGCACCCGGTCCCTGGCCCACCGCCCCGTTCTGCGAGACATTGAAGGACCATGACCGCCGCTGACACCCCCGCACCCCGCCAGGACCCCCTCGCGTTCTACCTCGACAAGGCCGTGCCCGAGGCGTGGCACGCGGTCGGGCCGCTGGCCTCGGCCGCGCGCGGCGCCGCCGAGCAGGCCGGGCTGGACCGGCAGCTCGTGGAGCTCGTGAACCTTCGGGTCTCTCAGCTCAACGGCTGCGTGTTCTGCCTGGACCGGCACACCCGCCAGGGCGCCGACGCCGGCCTGAGCGTGCAGCGCCTGGGGCTGCTGCCGGCGTGGCGTGAGGCCGGGGCCGTGTACTCGGAGCAGGAGCGCGCCGCGCTCGAGCTCGCCGAGGCGGTCACGGACCTCCCCGAGCAGGAGCAGCTGAACTACGTGCAGGCATCCACGGCCGCTGTGCTCACGGACGCCCAGTACGCGGCCGTGCAGTGGGTCGCGATCGTGATGAACCTGACGAACCGCATCTCGATCCTGTCCCATCACCCCGTGCGGCGCCGGGACGGCTGACCCTCCTCCCCGTCGCCGGCCCGGCGGCGGGATCCACCCAGGAACGAGAGGACCGACCATGACCGAGCAGACCCCCAGCCTGGAGCACCCGCAGGTCCGCAAGAACGGGGAGAGGTACGAGATCGTCGTCGATGACGCGGGCACGGTGGCCGGCTTCACGGTGGCGATCGACGACGACACCGCCGACGGCCCGGCCCAGCGAATCTTCCCGCACACCAAGGTCGACCACGAGTACGAGGGCCGGGGCCTGGCCTCGAACCTCGTGCGCGAGGCGCTGAAGGACACCGTGGCCGCGGGCCGCCGGATCGTCCCCGTGTGCCCGTACGTGAAGGACTGGGTGGACGAACACGACGACGTGGCCGGCGAAGTGGACCCGGCCCGCGCCGAGCATCTCCAGTTCCTGGAGTCCCGCCAGGACTGACGCCCGCACCCGGTGAGCACCCGGAGACGAGAAGAGCCCCCGCCGATCCGGCGGGGGCTCTTTCTGGTCGGGGTGACAGGATTTGAACCTGCGGCCTCGTCGTCCCGAACGACGCGCGCTACCAAGCTGCGCCACACCCCGTTGGAGGTCTCAGACCTGAATCCAACAGAGACCGACTATACCAGCCGCACCGGGTGCCGCCAAACCGAGATGCGGGGCAGAATCGCACGCGTGAGACCTCTGCGCACCCGACGAATCCGAGAGAGGCCGGCATGAGCTGGTGGCCGTTCCTGCACTCCTCCGCCAGCCCCTCCCCCGACGACGACGGCGCCCCGGCCGCTGCCGAGCTCGAAGAGGCCGTGGCCGCCCTGCGACGGCTGTTGCGCGCGGAGCGGCACCGACTGCGCCCGGACAGCTGGGCCCTCGCGTGGGAGATGGTCGAGCACGCCGCCGAGTACGGGCCGGCCTGGACTCGCCTGCAGCGCACACGACCCGTGGAGACCCAGGAGCTCGTGCTCGCCCTCACCGGGCGCTTGGAGCCGCTGCTGCGCGACTTCCTCGCGATCCCCGACTCGGAGAAGCCCGCCCATGCCGACGCCGTGCACGCGCGCCTTCGGGAGCAGAGCACGGAGCACGGCCGGCTGCACCGCCGACTCACCCGCGCGCTCACGGCACGGCTGCGGGCCGGCGAGGAGCTCTGAGCGCCGCGGGGGAATGCACCCGGGAACGCAGAAAGCCCCGTGCAGATCGCACGGGGCCGCCCGGTGAATCCTCCCGGGAATGCGGGAAGGGCCTCGCACCCAACGGTGCGAGGCCCTCCCTCAAAGAATGTCCGGCGGCGACCTACTCTCCCACAACCTCCCGGCTGCAGTACCATCGGCGCTGTGGGCCTTAGCTTCCGGGTTC
>NZ_JABFBB010000013.1:31276-33488 GCF_017168555.1 Micrococcus sp. KRD012 | reverse complement strand
TACAACCACCACCGCCGGCACTCCTCGCTCGGCTACCTAACCCCAGCCGAGTACGCTCGGCAGTGCACCCATCAAATGGAAACCGACGACTCACAGAACGTCCGGACCGAATGAAGGGGGCGGCTCACGGCCCTGAGCGTCGGGAGAGTTCGCCATGCGTTCAACGGTCGGGTCTGCGGCCTCCAGACGCAAGCGACCCGCGATCTCGTTCGGCATCCATGACGCTGCGAGGTCGGCGTTGACGCGGGCCTCGAGTACCGGGTCCTTTGCCACTTTCCGGACCTGTGGGCGAGAGCGCTGGCGTTGCGCTTTCACGTCCGCGGTCACGGCTTGATAGCCGCGCGTCTTCGTCGAGTTCGGTCGAAGCTCTCTGGAGACCACCGAAGGGCATCTACCCAGGTGAGACGCGATCTCCCGGACTCCCCACCCGGCCTTCGATCCCGTCGAGATCTCCATCCGCTCCGTGAACGTGAGTCGCCGCCGCACCATCCCAGGCCTCCTCGCCTCGAGCCCCCACCGACCGGGAGTGTTGCTACGACGCTATGACACCACCAACCGACAGTCATCTCTTGCCGATTTACATTCAGCCGACGACCTGAATGAAGCCAGCAGCCGAATGCACTCGACGGTCTACGTCGAAGTCGTGGTCTGGTCCAGGTCTCGGCGTCCCTTGCGGAGCCCGATTTCGTAGGCTGTAAAGGAAATGAGCGTCAGTGCGATTAACGGCAGCACGAACCACGCCATGGCTACGGTGAATCCCTCCAGTGCATCGTGCGCTGTGGCAGCCAGCACAAGGTATCCGGTGTAGGCGGCGTACAAAACCACGAACAAGCCGCCCTCCCAACGCGCCACCGCGAAGCCCGTGAACGCGATCGGCAGTAGTGCCACTGCGGCCGCCAGCATTACTGGGATATCGAAGGCCACTGCGGCGCCGGATACGGGAATGCCCTCAAGAGAGATGAGCGCGGTTAGTCCTAGCACTACCCCTATGTTGAAGATATTGCTGCCGACCACGTTGCCCACCGCTAGGTCGCGTTCACCGCGACGCACGGCAATGATGGACGTCGCCAGCTCGGGCAGCGATGTCCCGACAGCCACAACGGTCAGTCCGACCACGAGGCTGCTTACGCCCAACGTGGTGGCTATGTTCACTGCTCCTTCCACGAGCAGCGTGGCACCGGCGACCAGCAACGCGACCCCCAGCAGCACAAAGAAGAGCGACCTGCTGACCGAGGCGCCTAGCGCAGCCCCTTCCTCGTCGGCTGGATCGACGGTTGCCGAATCTCCTGTCCCTTCCCGGGCATTCACCGCGGTCTTGGCGTCCCGCCGACTAATCACCACGGACATTATGGTGTGGACCACCACACCGAAAAATAGTATCAGCCCGTCCACCGCACTGATCCTCCCATCCAGGGACACAAGGAGCAGTAGAACTGACAAGACGACCATCAGGGGCAGGTCAAAGCGGATCAGCCTCCGCTTTACAGCGAGGGGAACGACCAGCGCGGACAGTCCCAGGATGAGCAGGACATTAATGATGTTGCTGCCAACCGCATTGCCCACGGCAAGCCCCGGTTCATCACGCAGTACAGCACCGACGCTCACTGCGAACTCGGGTGCCGACGTCGCCGATGACACTACGGTGAGACCGATCACCAATGACGAAATCCCGAAACGTCCGGCCAGTGCTGACGCCCCACGCACCAAAAATTCCCCACCCAAGACCAGCAGCACCAGTCCGGCCACGATCCGTCCAATATCAAGCGCATCCATGAGTAGGAGTGTACGGACCACAGTTCAGGCCCTGCCACGAGCACCCGCTGACCTCGAGATTTCACTGGGGTGTGGTCTCGACGGGTGGGCGTCATAGAGAAAGGTGCTCCTGGCCTGGGATGATACGGGGTGTCGAGTCTCGTAATCCCTGGCCGGAAGGAGCACCTTTCAGGTGTCCCACCCTACCGTGTTCTTCTACCCCCGCCCGCGTGTGGACGTCGCTGAGGTCCCGGCGGCCTCGCATGCGGGCGCGGTGCTGCTGACCGACACGATCCACGCCACCGGCCTCGCCTCTTCGCTGCGTGAAGCGTTTGAGCCGCCCCCTTCATTCGGTCCGGACGTTCTGTGAGTCGTCGGTTTCCATTTGATGGGTGCACTGCCGAGCGTACTCGGCTGGGGTTAGGTAGCCGAGCGAGGAGTGCCGGCGGTGGTGGTTGTA
>NZ_JABFBB010000013.1:0-31176 GCF_017168555.1 Micrococcus sp. KRD012 | reverse complement strand
ACGAGCAACGCGGGCAAACCAGATGGCCAGCACCGGGCAGTTCCCGTGGCCATCACTGGGCAGTCCTCATGGCCGTCAGCGGGTCATTCCCTGGCCACCTATGGGCAGCTTTTCATGGCCGCTTACAGCCCCCTCGGCTCGCGCGGTGCGGGACGAGGAGCTGATCCCGCAGCTGGTCGAGCTCTGGGAGACGAACTACCGCGTCTACGGGGTCAGAAAGCTCTGGAAGACCGCGCGTCGCGCCGGGATCGACATCGGCCGAGATCAGACGGGCCGGCTCATGCGCGCCGCAGGGATTAAGGGCGCGACCAGGTCGAAGCGGGTGAAGACGACCCGGCCAGATCCGACCGCAGCGCGGCACCCGGACCTCGTGAAGCGGGAGTTCACCGCGCCTGCCCCGAACCGGCTCTGGGTCACCGACCTGGCGTTCGTGCCGACGTGGGCCGGCGTCGCGTACGTCTGCTTCATCGTCGACGCGTTCTCCCGGATGATCGTCGGGTGGCGGTGCGCGTCACACATGCGCACCGAGATGGTCCTCGACGCGATCGGGATGGCCCGCTGGTCCCGCGGCGCTCGCCACGAGGACCTGCGCTGCCACAGCGACGCGGGGTCTCAATTCACCTCCATTCGCTACGGCGAACGCCTCGCCGAGATCGGAGCGACACCGTCGATCGGGACCGTCGGGGACAGCTATGACAACGCCCTGGCCGAGACCGTGAACGGCTATTACAAGGCCGAGCACGTCCGCGGACCCGCACGGCCAGGTCCCTGGCGGACGGTCGAGGACCTCGAGCTCGCGACCCTCGGGTGGGTGTCCTGGCACAACACGCAACGCCTCCACGGCTACCTCGGCGACGTCCCACCCGCCGAGTTCGAGGACACGTTCTATGCTGTCGAAGCCGGCCGCGAACAGCTGGTCGGAATCAAATAGCGCGAGTCTCCATCAGACCCAGGGGGCTTCAGGGCCAACGCTCTGGTCACCGACGAGATCGATTTTGGATCGAGCCGCTCGGCCACTGAGGAAGTTCTGAATTCCCGGGGATATAAGTCGAGCCGAACGCCGAACCGTAGGGTCTGTCTCGATCAGTTTGTGCTAAGGAATATGTCAGGCACGGAAAGAGGCCCAGGCGCTCCCCTCGAGGGAGTACCTGGGCCTCATTCCATTTTCCCTCGTCAGATGCGGACTCTGACCCGTGGGAACGTGGTCGGGCTAGCGGGATTTGAACCCACGACCTCTTGACCCCCAGTCAAGCGCGCTACCAAGCTGCGCCATAGCCCGTGGCGAATCGCGGTCATCCGCGCTTCGGCACCCGATGAGCATACCCCACCGGCACCGCCGGGCGCGAATCGGAAGCGGGCCTGCCAGGTCGTCGTTGTCAGGGGCAAACCGCGCGACACCCCCGAAACGTGAACAAGGGGCCCACGTCCTCTTCACAGACGTGAACCCCTCATCCCTTGACCGAGGGCCACCCGACCGAGAGTCCCCCAGCGACCGCGGCCCCGGCGTACCGGTGGGCCTGGCGGTCTGCACGAACCCTCTCATGACTGAGGGTGCAGTCGTGCACGGGTGAAGCGTAACACGTCGAGCCGCTCCGATCCGCCGTTCCGGGCGGGTCGAAGAGGCGTGTCGGGGGGCTCACGGATCCCCGTCGCAGGATCAGTACGTGAAGGTCCGGTCCCCCACGCGGAATTCGACATCCTTCAGGTCCGGGATGGCGTTGCGCGCCCGCTCCGCCGCCTCCCGCATCGTGTCCTCGAGGACCTGGGGATCGGCATCGAGCAAAGACTGGCCGTACTCGATGACCACCTTTCCGTCCTCCCGGAGCGCCTCGACGTCGACGATGTCCGAACCGGAGGGCAGGGATCGCGTCAGGTCCTCGACGACCTCGGCGGCGCGCCGGTCCGCCTCCTCGAGGGCGCCCTCGGCCTCCTGGCGCAGCTGCCCCAGGTCCACGCGGTCCGAGGCGTCCGCCTCCAGCTCGCTGATCCGGTCCTCGGCCTGGGCGAGCCGGTCCTCCGCGCTCTGCAGCGCGGCCCGGGTCTCGCCGTCGTCGACCGCGCAGCCGGATGCGGCCAGCGCGAGCGCGGCCAGGGTGGCCAGGGACAGGGCGGCGGGGCGACGTCGGATGAGGCTCATGCCCACAGGCTACGCGGCGAAGGTGGAAGAACGGTGGGAGCTTGCCGGGACGACGACGTCCCCCGGCACGGCAGGCCGAGGGACGTCGTCGGGGCAGAGCCGGATCAGCGGCGGCGACCGCGCTTCTCGCGCACGCGCATCCCGATCTCGAGGGGCGTGCCCTCGAACCCGAAGGTCTCGCGCAGGCGGCGCACGATGAACCGGCGGTACCCGGGGTCCAGGAACCCGGTGGTGAACAGCACGAACTTGGGCGGCCGGCTCGAGACCTGGGTCGCGAACAGGATGCGGGGCTGCTTGCCGCCGCGCAGCGGGTGCGGGTGGGCCGCCACGAGCTCGCCGAGGAACGCGTTGAGCTTGCCCGTGGGGATGCGGGTGTCCCATGAGTCCAGGGCGAGGTCCAGCGCGGGGACGAGACGGTCCTTGTGCCAGCCGGTCTTCGCGGAGATGTTCACGCGCGGCGCCCACGCGACGTGCGCCAGGTCCCGCTCGATCTCCTTGGCCAGCTGGAGCCGCCGATCCTCATCCACCTGGTCCCACTTGTTGAACGCGATCACGAGGGCGCGACCGGAGTCCAGCACCATCTGGAGGATGCGCACGTCCTGCTCCGAGATCACGTGCGGCGCCTCGAGCAGCACCACGGCCACCTCCGCGCGGTCCAGGGCGGAGGCCGTGCGCAGCGACGCGTAGTAGTCGGCGCCGTGGGCCATGTGCTGCCGTCGACGGATGCCGGCGGTGTCCACGAAGCGCCACAGCCGTCCGCCGAGCTCCACGAGCTCGTCCACGGGGTCGCGCGTGGTGCCGGCCAGGTCGTCCACCACCACGCGGTCCGAGCCGGCCAGCTTGTTCAGCAGGGAGGACTTGCCCACGTTCGGCCGGCCCACGAGGGCGATCCGGCGCGGGCCGCCGCGCGGCACGAGACCGCCGTGGGCGGACTCCTCCGGCAGCGCCTCGAGCGCAGCGTCCAACAGGTCCGCGACGCCGCGACCGTGCACCGCGGACACCGGGTACGGGTAGCCGAAGCCGAGCGACCACAGGGTGGCGGCGTCGGCCTCCTGGACCATGTCGTCCACCTTGTTGGCGGCCACGATCACCGGGCGGTCCTTGCGGCGCAGCATCGAGACCACGGCCTCGTCCGTGGCCGTCATGCCGACGGTGGCGTCCACCACGAACACGACGGCGTCCGCCACGTCCACGGCCAGCTCGGCCTGTTCGGCCACGCGGCGGTGGATGCCCTTGGCGTCGTGCTCCCAGCCGCCGGTGTCGACCACGGTGAACTCGCGGCCGTTCCACTCGGCGTCGTAGGAGACGCGGTCGCGCGTCACGCCGGGCACGTCCTCCACGACGGCCTCACGACGGCCGATGATGCGGTTGACGAGCGTGGACTTGCCGACGTTCGGCCGGCCCACGATGGCCAGCACGGGCGGCACGGGCGCGTCGACGTCCTCGTCGGGCCCGAGCTGCCACGCGTCGAGGAGGGCGGCGTCGTCCTCCTCGAGCTCGTAGTCGGCCAGGCCGGCGCGCAACGATGCGGCTCGCGCCTCGGCCTCCTCCTCGGTCATGGCGGCGAGCCGCTCGGCCACCTGATCGTCGCCGGCGGGGACGAACTCGTCCTCACCGGAGCGGTGCTGGGGGTTCTCGGTCATCGTCGGCCTCCCTTCACGGCCGGGATGCCGGCCTGGTCCTCGACGGCGGCCAGGACGGCCGCCACGGTCTGCTCGAAGTCGAGCTCGGTGGAGTCCACGAGCGCCACCCCGTCGGCGGGGCGGTCGAACGTGGACACGGTGGCGTCGCGGGCGTCGCGCCCGGCCACCTGACGGTGCAGCGTGCCGGCGTCGACGCCGGTCTCCCCCGCCGCGGCCAGCTGGCCCGAGCGGCGGGCGGTGCGCACGGCCTCGGACGCCGTGAGCAGCACGCGCGCGTGGGCGTCCGGGGCCACCACCGTGGTGATGTCGCGGCCCTCGGCGACCATCCGGCCCGCGGCGGCGATCGCCGCCCGCTGGCGACGGTGCAGCTCCTCGCGCACCGGGATCACCACGGCGACGGTGGAGACCGTGTCCGTGACCTCGGGGCCGCGGATCGCCTCGGTGACGTCCGTGCCGCCGACCCGCACGGCCTCGACGTCCGGGTCGGTGGACTGGTCCAGGTCCATGGCGACGGCGGCCGCCGCCACGGCCTCCGCATCGGCCAGGTCGACGCCCTCGTTCAGGCAGTGCCACGCCACGGCGCGGTACATGGCGCCGGTGTCCAGGTACGCGGCGCCGAGACGCCGGGCCACGGCCTTGGACACGGACGACTTGCCCGAGCCCGAGGGGCCGTCCACCGCCACCACGAGCGGCGCGGGTGCGACGTCGTCGCGGGTGTGCTCGGTCATCTCAGACCACCTTCCATCCGGCGGCGGTCAGCGCCGCCACGAGTTCGTCCCTGCGGCCGGGCAGCACGGAGATCTCCACCATGCCGACCCGGTGGCCCGAGGCGTGCTCGAGCCGCAGGTCCTCCACGTTCACGTCCGTGCGGCCGACCTCGTCGAGGAGGGCCGCGATCTGCCCGGGGGCGTCGTCCACGATCACCGTGACCACCGCGAACGCCTGCGGCGGCGCCCCGTGCTTGCCGGGCACCCGTGCCCGACCGGCGTTGCCCTCGGCGATCAGCTGCGCCATGTCCAGCCGCGCCCCGGGGGCGGAGGGGTCCTCCAGGGTGCGGATCAGCCGGTCCAGGTCCGCCCGCAGCCCGTGCAGCGCCGGCACGATCCGCCCGGCGTTGCCGGAGAGGATCTGCACCCACAGCTGCGGGTCCGACGCTGCGATCCGGGTGGTGTCCCGCAGCCCGTTGCCGGCCAGGGCGAGCGCCTGGTCCGGGGTGTCCTGCAGGCGGGAGGCCACGAGCGAGGCGGCGATCTGCGGCAGGTGCGAGATCAGCGCGACCGATTCGTCGTGGGCGCGGGCCGCCATCCGGTACGGGGTGGCCTGCAGCGTCAGCGCGAGGGCCCGACCGGCCGCGAGGGCGCCCGGGTGCGTCGTGTCCGTCGGGCACAGCACCCACGGCGCCTGCGTGAACAGGGTGCCGCGGGCCGCCACGGGACCGGACCGCTCGGAGCCGGCCATCGGGTGCGTCCCGAGGTACCGGTCGGCGTCCTGCGGGGCCAGGCGGCCGTCGTCGACGGCAGCGCGCACGCCCGCGGCGACCGCCTCCTTCACCGAGGCGATGTCCACCACCACGGCCGCGGGCCAGCGGCGCAGCGAGTCGACCACGACGTCGGCGGTCACGTCCGGCGGCGCGGCCACGACGACGAGTCCCGGGGCGACGTCGAGGTCGTCGCCCTCGGCGTCCAGGCGGGCGGGGCGTCCGGCGCGGATGTCCGCGGCCACGGCCAGGGCGGCGGGCGAGGGGTCGTGCAGGCGCACGTCCACACCGGCCGCGCTCAGCCCGATGCCGATCGAGGCGCCCAGCAGACCGGTCCCCCGGACGAGCACGGGCTGCGGGATCCCGGCCGGGCCGTCACCGAGCTTGGCGGCGGACTCGGCGGGCGCGCTCACAGGCCGACCAGGGCCTTGAGGTGGCCCAGCTCCTGCGCGTTGAGTGCGCGGACGGTGCCCTGCTTCTGGTCGCCCAGCAGGATGGGGCCCACCTTGACGCGGACGAGCCGCTCGACCGGGTGGCCGATCTCCTGGAACATGCGACGCACGATGCGGTTCTTGCCCGAGTGCAGCACGACCTCGACGAGCACGTGGCCCGGCGTCGAGTCGACGAGCTTGAACGAGTCGACCTGCGCCACGCCGTCCTCCAGTTCCACGCCCTCGCGCAGCCGGTTCGAGACGCCCTTGGCCAGCGGGCCGCGGGTCTGCACCACGTAGGTCTTGGGGACCTCGTAGCTGGGGTGGGTGAGGCGGTTGGCCAGCTCGCCGTCGTTGGTGAGGATGAGCAGGCCCTCGGTCTCGTTGTCCAGACGGCCCACGTGGAACAGGTGCTCCTGCCCGGGCTTGAGGTAGGTGGCGATCGAGGGCCGGCCCTCCGGGTCCACCATCGTGGAGATCACGCCGCGGGGCTTGTTGAAGACGAAGTACTGCTTGGTCACGTCCGTCTGCACGGAGATGCCGTCCACCCGGATCACGGCCGTGGCCGGGTCCACGCGCACGCCGGGCTCGGTGACGACGACGCCGTCCACCTCCACGCGGCCCTCGGCGATGAGGTCCTCGCTCACGCGCCGGGACGCCACACCCGCCGCGGCCAGCACCTTCTGCAGGCGCTCGCCCGACTCGTCGTGGATGCGGTCGAGGTGGGCGGCCTTGGCCCGGGCGGCGCCGGCGCCGCGGCCGCGGCGACCGCGGGTGCGCGGCACGGCGTCCTCGTCGAAGGGGGCCTCCTCACGGGGGGCGGCGGCGCCGCGGCGGGCACCGATCTGTCGCTGGAAGTCGCGCTCCTGGAACGGGCCGCCCCGTCGACCGACGGCGGGGGTGCGTCCGGAGCCTCGCGGCTTGCGGGAGTTCATGGGGAGGGCGTCCTTTCGGGTGCGCGTCAACGGCGCCGGTCGGGCCGGCGGCGGACGGGTCAGGGGGTGAGGGACGGTCCGGAGACGGACACGCCCGGCTTCATTCTCGCAGATCGGCGGCGTCGCGTCTCCCGGCCACCGCTCCCCCGGCCGCGAGCGCGGAGAAAACCGGCCCGGTCCCGCGACGGGACCGGGCCGGCGTCGTCGGCGGTCAGCGGACGGTCACGGCGCGCCGCCGCGGCAGATCAGCTCGCGGGCGAGCTGCCGGTAGGCCTTGGCGCCGTCGTGGTTCTCGGCGAACAGGGTGATGGGCGTGGCCGCCACCGTGGCGTCGGCGAACTTGATGGACCGCTTGATGACGGTCTCGAACACGCGGTCCCCGAAGCCGGCCACGAGCGAGCCCACGACCTCCTTGGAGTGCAGGGTTCGCTGGTCGAACATCGTGGCCAGCACGCCGTCGATCTCCAGGTCCGGGTTGAGCCGGTCCTGCACCTTCTCGATCGTCTCGACGAGCAGGGCGACCGCGCGCAGCGCGAAGAACTCGGCGGTCAGCGGGATGATCACGCCGTGCGAGGCGGTCAGCGCGTTGACGGTCAGCAGGCCCAGCGAGGGCTGGCAGTCGATGAGGACCACGTCGTAGTCGTCGCGGACCTGGCGCAGCGCGCGCTCGAGGACCTGCTCGCGGGCCACCTCGTTGACGAGCTGCACCTCGGCCGCGGACAGGTCAATGTTGGCCGGCAGCAGGTCCATGTTCTCGAAGTCCGTGGACAGGATCGCGTCCTTCGCGGTCACGGACCGTTCCATGAGCACGTTGTACACCGTGGTGTCGAGCTCGTGCGGGTTCGCGCCCAGGCCGGCCGAGAGGGCGCCCTGCGGGTCGAAGTCCACCATGAGCACCCTGCGGCCGTAGCCCGCGAGCGCGGCGCCCAGGTTGATGGTGGAGGTCGTCTTCCCGACGCCGCCCTTCTGGTTCACCATCGAGATGATCCGCGCCGGGCCGTGCGAGGTCAGGGGCGCGGGCTCGGGGAAGTCGTGCTTGGGCCGGCCGGTGGGCCCGAGCACGGGCTCGCCGTGGATGGTCATCACGGGGATCGGTTCTCTCGAGGTCACGGCGGCGCCGGCTCCTTCCACGGTGGTCTGCACGCCCGGCCGCGGGCCGCGGCGCGCCGCGGCCGCCGTCGTCGGCGTGTCCGGATCTTCCCCCACCCTAGTGCCTGGCGTTCCCGGGACGACGGCGACGCCGGGGACGGGCCGGTGTCCAGGCTCGTCCCCGGCGTCGCCGGTGGTCGACGATGCGGCGTGCCGCGCGGGCCCGCCTCCTCCGTCAGCGGGCGGGGTTCCGGTCGCCGTCGGCGGCCATCGCGAAGTTCAGGCTGGAGTCGGGGTGACCCTCGTAGGCCTGCTCGGCGACCGTCGGGGACTGCTGCGGGTCGTGCGCGGCGCCGCCATGGCCGACCACGGTCGCCTCGTCGAACTTCAGCTCGCCGCTGAGGACGCGCCGGGCACGCTCGCCGTCGAGCTCGCCCACCCAGCGGCCGACGAGGAGCGTGGCCACGGCGTTGCCGGTGAAGTTCGTCAGGGCGCGGGCCTCGGACATGAACTTGTCGATGCCCACGATCACTCCCATGCCTCCGAGCAGCTCGGGTCGGTGCGCCTGCAGGCCGGCGGCGAGCGTGGCCATGCCCGCGCCGGTGACGCCGGCCGCGCCCTTCGAGGCGATGATCATGAAGACCAGCAGGCCGACCTGCTCGCCGAGGTTCATCTCCGCGCCCATCGCGTTGGAGACGAAGAGCGCGGCCATGGTCAGGTAGATGGCGGTGCCGTCCAGGTTGAAGGAGTAGCCGGTGGGCACGGTCACGCCCACGACGGACTTGTCCACGCCGGCGTGCTCCATCTTGGCGATCAGGCGGGGCAGGGCGGTCTCGGAGGAGCTGGTGGCGAAGATGAGCAGGTACTCCCGGCCCAGGTACTTCATGAGGGCCAGGATGCTCAGGCCGGTCACGACCTTCAGGATCGTGCCGAGCACCACCACGATGAAAACGATGCAGGTCAGGTAGAAGGCGCCCATGAGCAGCGCCATGGCGCCGATCGCGGACCAGCCTGTGGAGCCGACGACGGCGGCGATCGCACCGAAGGCGCCGATCGGGGCGACCCACATCACCATCGTGAGGAGGCGGAACACGACACCCTGGATCAGGGTGAGACCGCGCAGCAGCGGGGCGCCGGCCGGGCCCATCTGCTGCAGGGCGAAGCCCACGAGCAGGGCGATGAACAGGGTGGGCAGCACCGGCAGGGAGCCGGGGATGATGTCCAGCAGGAACTGGACGGTGCCGTCCGCCGCGGCCTGGGGCTTGTTCGGGTCGTAGGGCGTCAGCTTGAGGCCCTCGCCGGGGTGGATGAGGTTGCCGACGACGAGGCCGATGGCCAGCGCGAACGTGGACATCGCCATGAAGTAGACCAGGGCGATGCCGCCCACGCGGCCGACGGTCGCGGCCTTGGCGATCGAGCCGACGCCGAGGACGATCGTGCAGAAGATGACCGGGCCGATCATCATCTTGATGAGGGAGACGAAGCCGTCGCCCAGCGGCTTGAGGGACTTGCCGAACTCGGGGAAGAACAGGCCGACGGCGGCGCCCAGCACCACCGAGGCGATCACGGCGATGTACAGCCAGTGGGTGCGGTCCTTCTTCGTCGCCGGGGCCGGCGGGGCCGAGGTCTCGGCCGGTGGGGTGTGCGCCATCGGGCGTTCCGTTCTGTGCGGTGGTGGGGCGCCGCCGAGCGGTCCGCAACGGCGCGGGAGGGATGTGACCACTCTCGCGGCCCCGGGTGGTGTCGGTCACGATTGCGGTCATAGTGGTCACGGCGGCCGACGGACTGCAGGATCGTGGGGGTGGACCGGCGCGTCGCCGGCCCGAGGGAGGAGAGGCATGCGCCACCCGTGGTCGATCGCCCGGCGGATCGCCGTGGTCCACGTGGCGCTCGTGGCGGCCATCGCCCTGTTCAGCGTGTGGAGCGCCTACCTCCAGGCCCGCGAGGTGGCCCAGCGCGTCGAGGAGCGCCACGTCCAGGGCGTCACCACCCTCGTGGCGCGCGACCCCGCGCTCGTCTCGGCCCTGCGGGCCGGCGACGCCCCCGCCTTGCAGGCCGGGATCGACGGCTGGATCGCCGAGGCACAGGTCTCGTGGCTGACCGTGATGGACCCGGACGGGATGCGGTTGGCGAGCTGGCGCCCCGAGCAGGTCGGTGTCCGCTACCCGAAGCCGGTGGACGCCGTCGTCGCCGGGGACACCGTCGTGGAGCTCTCGAGCACCGGTGCGGCGGGCCGTTCGGTGCGCGCGCTCGCACCGGTCGTGGACCCGGAGGACGGCACCGTCCTGGGCGTGGTCACGACGGGCGTGCAGATCTCCGATGTCGCCATCATGGCCCAGGCCCAGATCCCCGGCATCCTGCTCGGCTCGGCCGCCGTGGCCGCCGTCGGCCTGCTCGTCGCCTGGCTCGTGGGCCGGTATCTGAACCGGGTGACGCTCGGACGCGGCCCCGAGCAGATCGCCGAGCAGTTCCTGCTGGCGGAGACGGCCATGGACTCGCTCGAGGCCGGCGTCGTGGTCCTCGCCCCGGACGGGCGGGCCCGCCTGCACAACGACGCCGCCGCGCGCCTGCTCGGCTGGGAGGGCGCGGGCGAGCCTCGACTGCCCACCGAGCTCTCCGCGGCCCTGCCGGGCGCGGTCAGCGGCGAGGCGAGCCTCGCCGCCGGCGGGCGGGTCCTCGTGGTGCAGCAGCGTGTCGTGCGGTCGCCCGGCCGTTCCGACCCCGGCGGGTCGGTCCCGCCGACGGCCCTCGCCGCGGCCGCCCGCGAGGGCGTGACCACCGCCCCGGCGGGATCGCGCGTGCTCGTCCTGCACGACCGCACCGACCTGCAGCGGCTCGGCAACGAGCTCACCGTGGCCCACACCCTGACCACGGCGCTGCGCGCGCAGACGCATGAGCACGCCAACCAGCTGCACACCGCCCTCGTCGAGTCGGGCCGGCTGGAGGCCGCCCGGGCCGTGCTGTCCCGCCGCGCCCCGGACGAGGAGGCCTCCGACGACGTCCTCGCCGCCCTGCTCGACGCGAAGGCCGCCCAGGCGCGTGAGCGGGGCGTGGCGCTGACCTGGTCCGCCGAGCTGACCGCGCCCGCCCCGCTGCGCCCGCTCGACCTGCTGACCGTGCTGGGCAACCTCGTGGACAACGCCCTCGACGCGGCCGCCGCACCCGACCTGTCCGCGGCAGACCGGTGGGTCGACGTCGAGGTGGTCTCGGACGCCGCGGGCCTGCTCGTGCAAGCTGGCCGACGGCGGCCCCGGACCCTCCGACGCGGACCGCGGCCGACTCTTCGACCGGGGCTGGTCGACGAAGCCCGTCGGCGCCGCCGGACGCGGCATGGGGCTGTGGCTGACGCGGCGGATCGCGGAGGAGGCCGGCGGGGTCGCGGACGTCGCGACCGACTCGGGCACCGTGTTCACCGTCGAGGTGCCCCGCACCCCCCGACCCCAGGAGGAGATATGACCGCCCGCCCGTACCGGGTGCTCGTCGTCGAGGACGAGCAGCTGACGGCCGAGACCTACGTGGCGCACCTGGACCGGCTGCCGGGCTTCGAGGTGGCCGCGGTGGCCGGCTCCCTGTTGGCCGCGCGGCAGGTCGCCGCGGCGGGCCTGCACGCGGACGGGCGCTTCGCGTTCGACGTCGTGCTGCTGGACATGAACCTGCCGGACGGGCACGGCCTGGACTTCCTGCACCAACTGCGCGCGGCGGGCTTCCACGGCGGGGTGCTGGCGCTCACCGCGGCCACCGACCTGCCGGTGGTGCGCCGGGCCGTCGCGTACGGCGTGACGCAGTACCTCGTGAAGCCGTTCGGGTTCGACGAGTTCGCGGATCGGCTGGGCGGGTTCCGCGCCGCCTCGGCGATGCTGGCCGGCGACGGCGCCCTCGACGGCCAGGAGCAGGTGGACGCCGTCTTCCGCGTCTCCCGCGAGCGGCGCGCCGAGGCCCTGCCCAAGGGGCTGACCGAGAGCACCCTGCGCGAGGTGGTGGAGCTGCTGGGGGCGGACCCGGAGACCGCCCTGAGCGCGGCCGAGGTGGGCGAGCGCCTGGGCATCTCCCGCGTGACGGCCCGGCGCTACCTCGAGCACCTCGAGCGGATCCGCCGGGTGCG
The DNA here is from genome assembly GCF_017168555.1 of Micrococcus sp. KRD012. Lineage (NCBI taxonomy): Bacteria > Bacillati > Actinomycetota > Actinomycetes > Micrococcales > Micrococcaceae > Micrococcus > Micrococcus sp. KRD012. Next base: position 19,362 of record NZ_JABFBB010000013.1, on the reverse strand, counting down.
GCGCTCGGCCCGGCACGGCGGCCGTGGCCGGCCCGAGCAGGAGTACCGCTGGGCCGGCCGCACGTGAGCGGGGCTCAGCGGGCCGGGCGCAGCACCCCGGCCAGGGCCTCGAGCACGGCGGGGTCCTCAATGGTCGAGGGCACCGCGTACTCCTCGCCGTCGGCCATCTGCCGCATGGTCTTGCGCAGGATCTTGCCCGAGCGGGTCTTGGGCAGCGCGTCCACCACGACGACGTCGCGGAAGTCCGCCACCGGGCCCACCTCGCGGCGCACCGCCTGACGCAGCTCGTCCAGGAGCGAGGCCTCGGCCTCGGAGCCGGCCTCGGGCGTCTCGACGCCGGACTTGAGGACCACGTAGCCCGAGGGCCGCTGGCCCTTGAGCGGGTCCGCGATGCCGATCACGGCACATTCGGCCACCGCCGGGTGGGCGGCCAGGGCGGCCTCGAGGACGCCCGTGGACAGCCGGTGCCCGGAGACGTTGATGACGTCGTCGGTGCGGCCGAGCACGAACACGTAGCCGTCCTCGTCCACGACGCCGGAGTCACCGGTCGCGTAATGGCCGGGGAACGCGCTGAGGTAGGAGTCGATGTAGCGCTGGTCGTCGCCCCACAGGGTGGGCAGGGTGCCCGGGGGCAGCGGCAGCCGCAGGGCGATGTTGCCCTCGGTCCCGGCGGGCACGGGCTCGCCCAGGCCGTCCAGGACCACGAGATCGACGCCCGGCGAGGGCACCGAGGACGAGCCGATCTTCACCGGCAGCTGCTCCAGGCCCACCGGGTTCGCCGCGATGGCCCACCCGGTCTCGGTCTGCCACCAGTGGTCGATCACCGGCATGCCCAGCAGGCCCTCGATCCACCGCTGCGTCTCCGGGTCCAGGCGCTCGCCCGCGGCGAAGAAGTGCCGCAGGGAGGACAGGTCGTGGTCCTTGAGCAGCTCGCCCTCGGGGTCGGCGCGGCGGATCGCGCGCAGCGCCGTGGGGGCCGTGAAGAAGGAGCGCACGCCGTGGTCCTCGATCAGCCGCCAGAACGCGCCGGCGTCGGGCGTGCCCACGGGCTTGCCCTCGTACATGACCGTGGTGGCCCCGGCCAGCAGCGGGCCGTAGACGATGTAGGAGTGCCCCACGACCCAGCCCACGTCCGAGGCCGTGCACATCGCCTGCCCCGGACCGACGTCGTAGATGTGCTCCATGGTCCAGCGCAGGGCGACGGCGTGGCCCCCGTTGTCCCGGACGACGCCCTTCGGCTTGCCCGTGGTGCCCGAGGTGTAGAGCACGTACAGCGGGTCGGTGGCCTGCACCGGGACGCAGTCGGCCGGCTCGGCGGCCGCGACGGCCTCGCCCCAGTCCTCCCAGCTCGCGCCCCCGCGCCCGTCGGCGTCCGCGAGCGCGGTCTCGAAGCCCTCGCGGTGGTGGACCAGCACCGTGCGCACGGGGTGCGCGGCGGTCTCGAGCGCCTCGGCCACGGCGGGCAGGTATTCGACCCGGCGCTTGGGCTCGATGCCGCCGGAGCAGGTGAGCACGACGTCGGGGGCGGCGTCGTCGATGCGGGAGGCGAGCTCGCGCGGGGCGAAGCCGCCGAAGACCACGGAGTGCACCGCGCCGAGCCGCGCGCACGCCAGCATCGCGATGTGGGCCTGCGGGATCATCGGCAGGTACACGAGGACGCGGTCGCCCTTGCCGACGCCGCGCGCGGCCAGGGCGCCGGCCAGGCGGGCCACCGCGTCCGTGAGCTCGGCGTACGTGTAGCGGGTGACCTCACCGGTCATCGCGGAGTCGTGGATCAGCGCGACGGCGTCCCCGCGGCCTGACTCGACGTGCCGGTCCAGGCAGTTGAAGGCGGTGTTCAGCTCGCCGTCCGGGAACCAGCGGTACAGGGGCGCGGCGGAGTCGTCGAGGGCGCGCGTGGGCGCCACGGTCCAGTCGATGGCGCGCGCCGCGTCGAGCCAGAACCCCTCGGGGTCGCGGAGGGAGCGGGCGTGGGCGTCGGCGTACGCGCCGGAGGGGCGGGCTTCGGTGGGGGCATCGTGGGTCGCCATGCGCCCAGGGTAGTGCCGTGGATCACACGGGGCAAGGGATCTGTATACATTTCTTGCCCCGCGAGGGAGGTGCGGCGGCGCGCGGGCGTCCCGCGCCGGGGACGCACCACCCAGCCCTCTCACGCCGGGCGACGCTCCCCGTGGACGGCGTCGCCCGGCGCGCGCATCGGACACACCCCCTGCCCTCGGCGGGACTGTTGTGTATACACTGGCGGCATGCGAGCGAGTGAGCGGGCGTACCAGGCCCTGAGGGCGGAGATCCTCGACTGGTCCCTCCCTCCGGGCGCGGGCCTGGGCGAGGTGGAGCAGGCCGAGCGCCTGGGCATCTCGCGCACCCCTCTGCGCGAGGCGCTCTCCCGCCTGGTGGCCGACGGCCTGGCCGAGCAGGCCCCGGGCCGGGGCATCGTCGTCGCCGACCTGTCCCTCGAACAGGCGGACCAGCTGTTCGACCTGCGCATCGCCCTCGAGTCCCTCCTGGCGCGCCGGGCCGCGCAGCGGGCCACCCCGGAGGCGGCCGAGCGGTTCACGGTCCTCGCGGGCCGTTTCCAGGAGGCCGAGGCGGCCCTGCGCGGCGGGACCGACCCCGCGGACTACTACGCGATGACGGCCGAGCTGGACAGCCGGCTGGACGAGGCCGCCGCGAACCCCTACCTCGTCTCCACCCTGCGCACCCTGCGCCTGCACCTGGCGCGCCTGCGCCGACTGGCCGCCGACGACCCGGCCCGCCTCGCGGCCTCCGCCGCGGAGCACGCGGACATCGCCGACGCCGTCGGCTCGGGCGCCGCGGACCTCGCGGAGGCGACCACGCGGGTCCACCTGCACCACGCCTTCCACCATCTGACCCGGCGCGGCCGCGCCGAGGAGACCCCGACCCTGCTGACCCCCACCGAAGGAGACCGACCATGAAGAACCATCACGTGCGCGTCCACCGCTCCGAGGAGAACCTCGAGCGCAAGGACCAGCTGGCCTGGAAGCTGGCCGAGGTGGCCGTCGACGACGTCGAGGTGCTGCCCGAGGTCGAGGAGATGATCATCAACCGGATCATCGACAACGCCTCCGTCGCCGTCGCCTCGCTGAAGCGCGGCCCGATCGTCGCCGCCCGCGCCCAGGCCCTGTCCCACCCGGTCTCCACCGGCGGTGCGGGCGCCTCCGTGTTCGGTGTGGAGCAGAAGGTCTCCCCCGAGTGGGCCGCGTGGGCCAACGGCGTGGCCGTCCGCGAGCTGGACTACCACGACACGTTCCTGGCCGCCGAGTACTCCCACCCGGGCGACAACATCCCGCCGATCCTCGCCGTCGCCCAGCACGCCGGCCGCTCCGGCAAGGACCTGATCCGCGGCATCGCCACCGGCTACGAGATCCAGGTGGACCTCGTGAAGTCCATCAACCTGTACGGCCACAAGATCGACCACGTGGCCCACATCGGCCCCTCCGCCTCCGCCGGCATCGGCACCCTGCTCGGTCTGGACACCGAGACCATCTTCCAGGCCATCGGCCAGGGCCTGCACACCACCACCGCCACCCGCCAGTCCCGCAAGGGCGAGATCTCCACGTGGAAGGCCCACGCCCCGGCGTTCGCCGGCAAGATGGCCGTCGAGGCCGTGGACCGCGCCATGCGCGGCCAGACCTCCCCCGTCCCGATCTACGAGGGCGAGGACGGCGTGATCGCCTGGCTGCTGGACGGCCCGGACGCCTCCTACGAGGTGCCGCTGCCCGAGCAGGGCGAGCCCAAGCGCGGCATCCTGGACACCTACACCAAGGAGCACTCGGCCGAGTACCAGGCCCAGGCCTGGATCGACCTGGCCCGCAAGCTCCACAGGGAGCACCCGGAGGCCACCGACCCGGCGAACGTCGAGTCGGTGCTGATCAAGACCTCGCACCACACCCACTACGTGATCGGCTCGGGCGCCAACGACCCGCAGAAGTACGATCCGACGGCCTCGCGCGAGACCCTCGACCACTCCATCCCCTACATCTTCACCGTGGCCCTGCAGGACGGCTCCTGGCACCACGTGGACTCCTACGCCCCCGAGCGCGCCCAGCGCGAGGACACCGTGGCCCTGTGGCACAAGGTGACCACCGTGGAGGACCCGGAGTGGACCCGCCGGTACCACTCGCTGGACCTCGCGGAGAAGGCGTTCGGCGGAGCGGTGGAGATCACCCTCAAGGACGGCACCGTCATCACCGACGAGATCGCCGTGGCCGACGCCCACCCGCTCGGCGCCCGGCCGTTCGCCCGCGAGCAGTACATCCAGAAGTTCCGCACCCTGGCCGAGGGCATCGTCTCGAAGGAGGAGCAGGACCGCTTCCTGGCCGCCGCCGAGCGCGTGGCGGAGCTGCAGCCCGGCGAGCTGGACCAGCTGAACATCCTGGCAGACCCGGCGTTCCTGTCCGAGGCCGACCTCGCCGCCGCCCCGAAGGGCCTGTTCTGATGCTGTACTCGACGAAGACGGCCGAACAGAAGCGGATCGACCTGCGGCAGACCCTGAAACAAGGCGGCGCCCAGCAGTTCCCGGGCGCGTTCACCCCGCTGACCGCCAAGCTGATCCAGGAGAAGGGCTTCCCCGGGGTGTACATCTCCGGTGGCGTGCTCGCGAACGAGCTGGGCCTGCCCGACGTCGGGCTGACCACGCTCACCGAGGTGGCCGTGCGCGGCGGGCAGATCGCCCGCCTCACGGACCTGCCGTGCCTCATCGACGCGGACACCGGCTTCGGCGAGCCGATGAACGTGGCCCGCACGGTGCAGGAGTTCGAGAACGCCGGCCTGGCCGGCTGCCACATCGAGGACCAGTTCAACCCCAAGCGGTGCGGCCACCTCGACGGCAAGAACATGGTGGAGCTCGACACCGCGGTCAAGCGCATCGCCGCCGCCGTCCACGCCCGCCGGGACCCGAACTTCCTCATCATGGCGCGCACCGACCTGCGTGCCGTGGAGGGCCTGGACGCCGCGATCGCCCGCATGAAGGCGCTCGTGGAGGCCGGTGCGGACGCGATCTTCCCGGAGGCCCTGAAGGACATCGGCGAGTTCGAGACCGTGTCTCGCGAGCTGGAGCCCCTCGGGGTCCCGGTCCTGGCGAACATGACCGAGTTCGGCAAGTCCGAGCTGTTCACCCGCCAGCAGCTGGCCGACGCCGGCGTCGCGATGGTGATCTACCCGGTCACCCTGCTGCGCTCCGCGATGGGCGCCGCCGAGCGCGTGCTCGACGCCATCAAGGAGGAGGGCACCCAGCAGTCGCAGGTGGAGCAGATGCTCACCCGCGCCCGCCTGTACGAGCTGGTGGACTACGAGGGCTACAACGCCTTCGACACGGGCATCTTCAACTTCGACGTGCCCACGCTCGACATCGGCGCCAACCACGCCGACCTCTGACCCGTCACCGGGCCCGCCCGTGCGCGGGCGGGCCCCACTCCCCGAGGAGGGACACCATGACCGAGACCGAGATCAAGAAGGGCCTGGCCGGCGTCGTCGTGGACACCACGGCGATCTCCAAGGTCAACCCGGAGACGAACTCCCTGCTGTATCGCGGCTATCCCGTGCAGGACCTGGCCGCGCAGCTGCCGTTCGAGGCCGTCGCGCTGCTGCTCTGGACGGGTGAGCTGCCCACGGACGAGGAGCTGACCGCGTTCGAGCGCTTCGAGCGCACCCACCGTGCCCTCGACCCGAAGGTGAAGCAGGCCATCGACCTGCTGCCCACCGACTGCCACCCCATGGACGTCGGCCGCACCGCCGTGTCCGTGCTCGGCGCGAACCACCCGAAGGCGGAGGACTCCTCCCCCGAGGCCGAGCTGGAGAAGGCCCAGGCGCTGTTCGCGGCGTTCCCAGCCGTCGTCGCCTACGACCAGCGCCGTCGCCGCGGCCAGGAGGTGGTGGAGCCGCGTGAGGACCTGGACTACTCGCAGAACTTCCTGTGGATGACGTTCGGCGAGGAGGCCGCCCCGGAGGTCGTGGACGCGTTCCGCGTCTCGATGGTGCTGTACGCCGAGCACTCGTTCAACGCCTCGACCTTCACCGCGCGCGTGATCACCTCGACGCTCTCCGACCTGCACTCGGCCGTGACCGGTGCGATCGGCGCGCTCAAGGGCCCGCTGCACGGCGGCGCCAACGAGGCCGTGATGCACACCTTCGACGAGATCGGCATCCGGAAGGAGGAGTCCCGTGAGGACGCCGCCGCCCGAGCGAAGGCATGGATGGAGGACGCCCTGGCCCAGAAGAAGAAGGTCATGGGCTTCGGCCACCGCGTCTACAAGAACGGCGACTCCCGCGTGCCCACCATGAAGGCCGCACTGGACCGGATGATCGAGCACTACGGCCGCGAGGAGATGCTCGGCCTGTACGACGGTCTGGAGCAGGCCATGGACGAGGCCAAGCAGATCAAGCCGAACCTCGACTACCCCGCCGGCCCGACGTATCACCTCATGGGCTTCGACACCGAGCTGTTCACGCCGATCTTCATCGCCTCACGCATCACCGGCTGGACCGCCCACATCATGGAGCAGCGCGCCGCGAACGCGCTGATCCGCCCGCTCTCGGCCTACGACGGCCCCGAGCAGCGGGAGCTGCCGGCGGGCTGAGCCTCGTGAGGGGCGGTCGGGGCGACTTGTCGGAGGTGTAGACGCAGATCACCTCCGACACGTCGCCCCATTCGCTCGCGGCGCGGTGCCGCGTGCACGACGACGGCGGGTCGCCCCGGGTGGGGCGGCCCGCCGTCGTCGTGTCGTCATCGGTGCGACGCCCTCGCAGAGTGGTCACGACACGCCGCGTGCCGGGCGCGGCGACGGCGTGTCGTGACCACTGTGTCGGGCCGGTCGTCGGCCCCTCAGCGCCGGGCCGCCGCGTCGGCGCGGCGGGCCAGGCCGGCGGCGACGAGGCCGGCGAACAGCGGGTGCGGGCGGGTCGGCCGGGAGGAGAACTCCGGGTGGGCCTGCGTGGACACGTAGTACGGGTGCACGTCCCGGGGCAGCTCCACGAACTCCACGAGGGCGCCGTCCGGGGAGGTGCCGCAGATCGCGAGACCGGCCTCCTCGAGGCGGTCGCGGTAGGCGTTGTTCACCTCGTAGCGGTGGCGGTGGCGCTCGGTCACCTCGGTGGTGCCGTAGGCCTCGGCCACCACGGAGCCCGGGCGCAGGGTCGCGGGGAAGGCGCCCAGGCGCATGGTGCCGCCGAGGTCCCCCTCGCCGGCCACGATCTGCTCCTGCTCGGCCATGGTGGCGATCACGGGCGAGGCGGTCTCCGGGTCGAACTCGGTGGAGTCCGCGTCCTCCAGGCCGAGGACGTTGCGGGCGTACTCGATGACCATGGACTGCAGGCCCAGGCACAGACCCAGCGTCGGGATCCGCTGCTCGCGGGCGTGCCGCAGCGCGCCGAGCTTGCCCTCGAGCCCGCGCACGCCGAAGCCGCCGGGCACACACACGGCGTCGACGTCCGCGAGCGCCACCGCCGCGCCCTCGGGGGTGGCGCACTCGTCCGCGGCCACCCAGCGGATGCCCACCTTGGCCCGGTGGGCGAAGCCACCGGCGCGCAGCGCCTCGGTGACGGACAGGTAGGCGTCCGGCAGGTCCACGTACTTGCCCACGAGCGCCACCGTGAGCTCGTGCTCCGGGTGGTGCACGGCGTCCATGAGGGCATCCCACGCGGTCCAGTCCACGTCCTTGAACTTCAGGTCCAGGGACTGCACCACGTGGGCGTCGAGGCCCTGGTCATGGATGACGCGGGGGATGTCGTAGATGGAGGGGGCGTCGGCGCAGTTGACGACGGCGTCCTGCGGGACGTCGCACATGCGGGCGATCTTGCCGCGGACATCGTCGGGGACGGCCCGGTCCGAGCGCAGCACGATCGCGTCCGGCTGGATGCCGATCGAGCGCAGGGCGGCCACGGAGTGCTGGGTGGGCTTGGTCTTGAGCTCCTGCGAGGGGCCGATGTACGGCACGAGGGAGACGTGCAGGAAGAAGACGTCGTCGCGGCCGACGTCCTGGCGGACCTGGCGGGCGGCCTCGAGGAAGGGCTGCGACTCGATGTCGCCGACGGTGCCGCCGATCTCCGTGATGATCACGTCCGGGGCGGGGCGGTCGCCGCGGGGCTCCGCGGGCAGGCGCATCCGGCGGCAGATCTCGTCGGTGATGTGCGGGATGACCTGGACGGTGTCCCCGAGGTACTCGCCGCGGCGCTCGCGGGCGATCACGGTGGAGTACACCTGGCCGGTGGTCACGTTGTCCAGGCCGTCGAGGTCCTCGTCGAGGAAGCGCTCGTAGTGGCCGATGTCCAGGTCCGTCTCGGCGCCGTCCTCGGTGACGAACACCTCGCCGTGCTGGAACGGGTTCATGGTGCCCGGGTCCACGTTGAGGTAGGGGTCGAGCTTCTGCATCACCACCCTGAGCCCGCGCGCCTTGAGCAGGTGGCCGAGCGAGGAGGCCGTGAGCCCCTTGCCGAGGGAGGAGGCGACACCGCCGGTCACGAACACGTGACGGGTGACGCGCGTGGACGTCTGAGTACGAGAAGTTCGTTTCACCACGGATTTTGAGCGTATCAGGTGCGGGGCTCAGCGCGCGCGCGGATGCGCGGCGGAGTAGACCTCGCGCAGGGAGTCCACGGTGACGAGGGTGTACACCTGCGTGGTGGTCACGGACGCGTGCCCGAGCAGCTCCTGGACCACGCGGACGTCCGCGCCGCCGGCCAGCAGGTGCGTGGCGAAGCAGTGGCGCAGGGTGTGGGGCGAGACGTCCGCCTCGAGGCCGGCGCGCTCGGCCGCCCGCTTCAGCACGGCCCACGCGGACTGCCGGGAGAGCCGGCCCCCGCGGGCGTTGACGAACAGGGCGGGCGTGGAGCGTGTGACTCCCGTCATGATCGTGGGCCGTCCCCGCACCAGCCATGCGTCGAGCGCGGCGGCCGCGTAGGAGCCGATCGGCACCACGCGCTCCTTGGACCCCTTGCCGAACAGGCGGACCACGGGCTGGCCGCCGTCGTCCCCGGTCTGCGCGAGCCCCACCACGTCGTCGACGTCGAGGCCGACCACCTCGGAGATGCGGGCGCCGGTGCCGTAGAGGAACTCGAGCAGCGCGCGGTCCCGCAGTCCGGCGGGGGTGTCGACGGGCACGGCCTCCAGCAGCGCCGTCACCTGCTCCACGGGGAGCGCCTTCGGCAGGCGGTCGCCCGGCTTCGGCGGGTGGACGTCGCGGGCGGGGTCGGCGGGCGTGAGTCCCTCGAGGGCCCAGAACCGGTGCAGGCCGCGCACGGCCGCGAGCACGCGGGCCGCCGAGCGGACCGCGAGGGGCCGCCCGCCGTCCTCGCCGGTGCCCAGCGCCCGCAGGAAGCCGGAGACGTGGCCGGGGTCGACGTCGGCGGGGGCGCGCACCCCGTGGGCTTCGAGCCAGCGGCGGTAGCGCTCGAGGTCGCGGCGGTAGGCGGCCAGCGTGTTCGCGGCGAGGCCCCGCTCGACGGCCAGGTGCTCCAGGTGGCGGCGGAACGGGGCCGCGAGCGCGGACTCCGCGCCCCGGCCCCCACGGCTCCCACGGGCCTCGGCCTCGCCGCTCCCCCGGGCGGCCGGGTCGGTGCTCACGCGGGCCAGTCCGCCCCGGGGCCGTGGCGGTCCGGGACGAAGGGGGCGTCCACGGGGCGCAGGCGCCGCCACCCCTGGGCGCGGTGGGCGCACAGGGCGAGGATCGCCACGACCGTGGAGGGGTTGTGCACGCGCCCATCCAGGACGGCGTCGGTCACCTCGTCGACGCCGACCCACACGAGCGGCATGGCGGCCTCCTCGTCCTGCCGGACGTGCCGCTCGCCGTCGGGGATCTCTTCGATCTGACGGGCCAGGAACACGCGGATCGCCTCGCTGGAGCCGCCCGGGGTCGTGTAATAGTCGACGAGGGTGTGCCACTCGCGGGCGCGCAGGTCGGCCTCCTCGGCCAGCTCACGGACGGCGACCTGGTGGAGGTCCTCCCCGTCCACGTCCCGCAGGCCCGCCGGGATCTCCCACAGCTCCATGCCCACGGGGTGGCGGTACTGGCGGACGAGGGCCACCTGCTCGCGGGGGCCAGTGGTGGTGAGCTTGGTGCGGACCGCGAGGATCGCCACCGCGCCCGGGTGCACCATCAGCTCCCGGGTCAGGGGATCCTGGGACTTGTCCGCCGGATCCAGGCGGAACGACTCCCGGGCGATGTCCCACACTCGGCCTTCGTAGACGGTCTTCGACTTCTTCACCGGGCGGGGGACGTGCAGGTCGCGCAGGGGCGAGCGTCCCGCGGACGCGGGGATCTCAGGCATGGGGCGATCCTTTCATGTCGGGGCGGCGTCCGCGGACCGGGTCAGCCGCGTTCGCGGGCGGAGGACTCGAGCAGCTCCCGGGCGTGCTCGCGGGCCGCCGCGGAGTCCCCGTGCCCGGCGAGCATGCGGGCGAGCTCCTCGACCCGTTCGTCGGCCGTCAGCGTCACGACGTCGGAGGTGGTCACACCCGCGGCCGGGTCCGAGTTCTTCTCCACCCGCACGTGCCGGTCCGCGTAGGCGGCGACCTGGGGCAGGTGCGTCACGGCGATGACCTGCACGTGGCGGGCGAGCCGGGCCAGGCGGGCCCCGATCCGCACGGCGGCCTCACCGCCCACGCCGGCGTCGACCTCGTCGAACACGAAGGTGGGCACCGGGTCCGTGGCGGCCAGGACCACCTCGAGGGCGAGCATCACGCGGGAGAGCTCGCCGCCGGAGGCGCCGCGGCCCAGGGGCCGGGGCTCGACGCCCGCGTGGGGGCGCAGGGCGAGCGTGACGTCCTCAGCGCCGTACGGGCCGAGACCGTCCCCGGCGACCGGCGTCAGTCCCACGTGGAAGGAGGCGTCCGGCATGAACAGGGCGTGCAGCTCCTCGGTCACCGCGGTCTCGAGCCGCTCGGCGGCCGCGGTGCGCAGGGCGGTGAGGGTCGCGGCCCGTTCGCGCAGCGCGGCGTCGAGCCGGTCGACCTCCGCCTCGAGCTCCTCGAGGCGGCCGGAGTCGCCCTGCAGCTCGTCCAGGCGCGGACGCTGGGTCCGGGCCCAGTCGATCACGTCGGCGAGCTCCGGCCCGTAGAGCCGCTGCAGTCGTGTGAGCTCGGCCAGCCGCGACTGGGCCGCGTCGAGGTCGGAGGCCGCGTCGGCGTCCAGGTCAGCGGTGTAGCGGGCCAGGTCGCCGGCGATGTCCGTGAGCACGACGGCGGCCTCGGCCAGGCGCGCGGCCGCGGCGGCGAGCTCGGGGTCGTCGCCGGGGGCGGCGAGCACGGCCTGCTGCGCCGCCTCCACGAGGCTGACGGCGCCGGGGGTCTCGTCCATCGTGTCCACGTCGGGGCCGGCCAGTCGGGCGTGTGCCTCCCCGGAGGCGGCGCGCAGCTCCTCGACGTCCTCGAGCCGGCGGATGAGAGCCCGCAGCTCCTCGTCCTCGCCCTCCTGCGGCTCGGCGAGGTCGATCTCCTCGAGCGAGCGCTGGAGCGCCTCGGCTTCGCGGGCCCGCTCTTGGCGGTGGGCGGTGAGCTCCTCGCGCTCCCGACGCGCGGCGGTCCAGGCGGCGTGGTCCGCGCGGTAGGCGCGCAGGGCCGCGGCGAGCTCGGCGCCGCCGAACGCATCGAGGGCGTGCCGCTGGGCGTCGGCGCCCTGGAGGCGGACCTGGTCGTTCTGGCCGTGCACGGCCACGAGGGTCGCCCCGATCTCGGCAAGCAGGCCGACGGGCACGGTCCGCCCGCCGGCGGCGGCGCGCGAGCGGGTCCCCTCCCCGGACGCCGTGACGCTGCGGCTCAGGACGAGCTCCCGGACGCCCTCGTCGGCCTCGTCCAGCACGGCCCCGGCGTCCTCGGCGAGGGCGAGCGCGGCGTGCGCCTCGGGCAGGCGGACGCCGGCGTCCACGACGGCACGGGACGAGCCCCGGCGGACCGCGCCCGCGTCGGCGCGAGCGCCGAGCAGCAGGCCCAGGGCGGTGACCACCATGGTCTTGCCGGCGCCGGTCTCGCCGGTGACGACGGTGAAGCCGGGGTCCAGGTCCACGGTGGCCTCGCCGATCACGCCGAGCCCCGAGATCCTCAGATGGTCGATCATGCGTCCTCCCCGGGGTGACGCGCCCCGCGGTCGCGGTGGCGCTGGATGTCCGCGGGCGAGAGCACCGACAGCGGCATGGTGGCCGGTTCGACGACGTCGGGACGCGGCCCCGCGTGCCGCGGCTCGACGGTCTCCACCGCGTGGAGCACGCCCGCCCGCTCCTGGGCGGTGACGGGGCCGCGCCAGCCGTCCGTGGGCAGCCGGAACTTGCGCACGAGCCGTTCCGCGAAGGGCGTCGGGTTGAGACGGGCCAGGCGCACCGGCTCCGCCGACCGGGACACCTCGATCCGGGCCTGCGGCGGCAGTTCGACGGTGCGCCGGCCGTCACACCACAGCACACCGGTCTCGCGGGTGCGGGTGAGCACGTCCACGCCGATCGTGGAGCGCGGACCCACCACGAGGGGGCGGGTGAACAGGGCGTGGGCGCTGATGGGCACGCACAGCAGGGCCTCCACGGAGGGCCACACGACGGGGCCCCCGCCGGAGAAGGCGTAGGCGGTGGAGCCGGTGGGGGTGGCCAGGACGACGCCGTCGCAGCCGAAGGCCGTCAGCGGCGAGTTGTCCACGGAGACGACCACCTCGAGCATCCGCTCCCGGTGGGACTTCTCCACGGAGGCCTCGTTGAGGGCCCACGTGCGGGCCACCTCGCGGCCCTCCACGAGCACGACGACGTCCAGGGCCATGCGCTCGATCACCACGTAGGACTCCGAGGCGATCGCCTGGACGGTGCGGTGCAGGTCGGTGCGCTCGGACTCGGCGAGGAAGCCGACGTGGCCCAGGTTCACCGCCAGCAGTGGCACGTTGTGGCCGCGGACGAAGTCGGCCGCCCGCAGCACCGAGCCGTCGCCGCCGAGGACGAGGCCGAGGGTGATGTCCTCGAGCTCGCAGTCGACCCCGAGGGCCTCCGGCGCGAACTCCGGGGGGTCCCCCGCGGCCGCGCGGATGGCGGCCACGTCCTGTTCGAGCATGACGCTGACCAGGCCCTCCTCCGCGAACATGCGGGTGGCCTGCAGCGCCGCGCTGATGGCGTCCTCGCGGCCCGTGTGGGTCAGGACGAGGACACGACGTCCGGGGGTGTAGGGCATGGTTCCTTCCGCGAGCCGGGGTGCCGGGCACTGCGCTCCAGGATAGCCACGAGATCGGACACGCGAACCGGTGGCCCCGCGCCCGTGGACGGGCGGCGCCCCCCGGACGCGGGTCAGGACCAGTCGATGTGGGCGCCCCGGACCCACCCGGCGGCGCGCTCGTCGGCGGGCGTGGCCGGGCTCGTCCTGCCGGCCGGGTCGTCGGCCGCGGTGGCGTCGGGGCGGTGGAGCCGCAGGAAGAACTCGGCGTTCCCGTCCTGGCCGGCCAGGCCGGATCGGGTGAGGCCGCGGGGGGCGAGGCCGGCGCCCAGCGCGGCCGCGGCCACCCCGGCGACGGCGTCGCGGCGGGCGTCCGGATCGGTGACGACGCCGGAGCGCGGCAGGGCGCGCCGCCCGACCTCGAACTGGGGCTTGACCATGAGCAGCAGCTCCGCGCCGGGTCGGCACACGCCCGCGAGCGGGGCGAGGACGAGGCGCAGCGAGATGAAGGACAGGTCGGAGACCACCAGGTCCACCGGACCGTCGATGTCCTCGGCCCTGAGGTCGCGGACGTTGAGCCCCTCGCGCACGAGGACGCGGGGGTCGGCCTGGACGGGCGGGGCCAGCTGGTCGTGGCCCACGTCGACGGCGGCCACCCGTTCGGCGCCCCGCTCGAGGAGGACCTGGGTGAATCCGCCGGTGGAGGCCCCGGCGTCGAGCGCCCGGCGGCCGGCCACGGCGACGTCCGGGAATGCCTCGAGCGCGCTGACGAGCTTGTGGGCCGCACGGGAGACGTACCGCGGGCCCGGGTCGCGCAGGCGCAGCGTGGCGTCGGCGGCCACGCGGTCGGAGGGCCGGCGCACCGGGCGGCCGTCGAGGAGGACCTGCCCCGCGCGGATGAGCGCCGCGCCCTCCGTGCGGGAGCGGGCCAGGCCCCGGGCGGCCAGGGCGACGTCGGCGCGTGCGGTCTCAGCCACGCCGTGGGTCCGCGAAGGCCTCGGCCCCGCCGGCGAGCAGAGCGGGCAGGTGCGCACGGACCCACGTGGGCCGGTCCGGCCCGGGGGCGGCGGCCGCGGTCTCGCGCGTGTCGATGCCGGTCAGGACGAGCACCGTGTCGAACCCCGCCGCGTTGCCGCCGCGGATGTCCGTGTCCAGGCGGTCGCCGACCACGAGGGGACGGGCCAGGCCGAGGGCCTCGGCCGCCGTCCGGAACAGTCGTGGCTCGGGCTTGCCCGCCGCGACGGGCGCGGTGCCGGTGGCCCGGCCCACCGCCTCGACGAGGGCCCCGTTGCCGGGGGCGATCCCCTCCGCGCGCGGGATCGAGGTGTCCAGGTTGGTGGCGACCCAGGTGGCCCCGGCGCGCACGGCGTACGCCGCCTCCGCCAGATCGGCCCAGCCGAGACCGGGGTCGAAGCCCTGGATCACCGCGTCGGGACGCTGCGCCGCGGACGCGACCACCTCGTAGCCCCGCTCCTCGACCACGGCGCGCAGGTACGCCGAGCCGACCACGAGCACCCGGCCGGTGCGGCGGCCGAGCGTCTCCTCGAGCAGGTCGACGCCCGCCGGTGCGGAGCCGAAGACCTGCCCCGCCTGCGCGGGCACCCCGAGCGTGCGGAGATGCTCGGCCACAGACTCCGGCGCGCGGGAGGCGTTGTTCGTCACGAACCCGACCGGCACGCCCCGTTCCTGCAGCGTCGACAGCGTCTCGACCGCCCCGGCGATCGCGCCGCCTCCGGCGTAGACGACGCCGTCCAGGTCGCACAGCAGCCCGTCGTGACCGGCGAAGAACGTGGCGCTCACCGCTCGTCCGCCTCCGGGGCCTCGAGGGCGTCGAACAGCGACAGCTGGTTCGGGTCGACCTCGTCCGGCGCGTCGACGGCGGCCGGCGGCTCTGCGGCGGCCTCCGGCCGGGGCGCCTCGGTCGGCTCCGTGGCGGCCTCCGGCTCCTCGGCCGGGGATCCGTCCGCCGTCGGCTCCGCACCGGCCTCGGCCGCATACCGCTCGTGGCGCCGTTCGCGGGGGGACGGGCGGCGGTCCCGGGGGTCCTCGACCGGCTCGGTGTCCACGTCGATGATCTCCGGGTCCGCGAACCCGCCCACGCCGAGGGCCTTCTCCGCGACGCGCACGGCACGCGCCCAGAGCCGAGCCTCGTCGCGGCGCCCCAGGGCGAGCAGCACGTCGGCCTGACGCTGGAACAGCCGGGGAGAGAAGGGGTAGCCGCGCCGCCGGTCCAGTTCCGGGATCTGCAGGGCCTCATGGGCACCCTGAAGGTCGCCGGCGTCCTCGCGGATGCCGGAGACGACCATGGCCAGCTCGGCCCGCGCCGCCCGGTCCAGACGCGAGGCATCCACCTCGGCGGCCAGCTGCAGGGCCTTCTCCGTGCGGCCGAGGGCACGCTCGCTGTCCACCTGCGCGGCGATGTGGGTGTCGTCGCCCGTCATGCGCCGGTAGGTGCGGAACTCGCGCAGCGCGTCGGCGTACTCCCCCGCCGCGTAGGCGGTGAGCGCGACTGCCTCGCGCACGCGTGAGAGGCGGCCGCCCTTGCGGGACGCGGCGAGGGCGTGCTGGAACGCCAGCGCCGGGTCGACGTCCAGGTAGCGGCCGGCCATCACGAGATGCTTGGCGACCCAGCTGGCAGGACGCTCGTCAAGGCCGTTGATCTCCTTGAGCGTGCCGCGGTCGAGCTCCTGGCCCGTCACGTCCGGGTCGATGTCCGGAGAGCGCTCCTGGTCCGCACGATTCGCCGCTCGGAGGTCACCGGGATTGTGCGCGGGTCGTTCGGCGCGGTCCTCGCGACGAGGGCCCGTCGGCGCACCGCGGCGCTCGGGGCGTCCGCCCCCCTGGCCCGGGCCGCGCCGCCGGTCCTCGTGAGGCCCGCCGGAGCGGCGCCGGTCACCGGCACCGCTGCGAGGACGTCCGTCGCGGTCACCGCCACGACGCCGGCCATCACCGCCACCACGGGGCCCGCGGCCCTCGGATCCGCGGTCCTCGCGGCGCTCTCGGGGGGTGTCCTCAGCCATGGTGTCCTTCCTGGGCGTCACGCCGCGACGGTCCGCGGGAACGCGGTCTCTGTTCCTCATGTGCCGGCCTCGCGGCCGGGTCCTCAGGGGACCAGGCTAGTGCCCGGAGCCTGTGGCAGACCGTCCTTGCGGGGAAAGCAGTCCAGAAATGCGGGAAGGGCCTCGCACCCAACGGTGCGAGGCCCTCCCTCAAAGAATGTCCGGCGGCGACCTACTCTCCCACAACCTCCCGGCTGCAGTACCATCGGCGCTGTGGGCCTTAGCTTCCGGGTTCACGGACGACCTGCTCGGGGGTGTGACGCTTCCTGCTGTTCGTCATGATCTGACCAGTCTCCCTGCCCGCGACCGCGGGCAACAGGACGACTCTCATAACGACTGGACCTACGAAACGGGGTCAGCCCACTTCGACCGCGGCGTGCTTCTCGTGGGCGAAGAGGACGCTGAGGTGTTCTTTTTGGCGGTCGGTCAGCAGGCTCATCCCGGTGTGGAGGGTGCGGCGCAGTTGCGTCCGGCAGAGTGGTGTACGAATCCCGCAGCACGTTGACTCCGGTTGGCGTGTCGACCGCGAAGTAGAAGCGGTCACCGCGGGAGGCTTTCGAGGAAACTCTCACATCCCACTCGAAAGGGACACCCGCGATGACCGCTCCCCACGATATCGACCCCCAGGCGTTTCTGTCCGATCTGCTCACCCAGGCCTCGCCGGACTTGATGCGTCAGATGCTCACCACCTTCATCAATGCCCTGCTGTCGGCCGAGGCTGACAGCGTGTGCGGCGCCGCCTACGGCGCCCGCTCGGATGAGCGCACCAACCGGCGTAACGGCTACCGGCACCGGGACCTGGACACCCGCGCCGGCACCATCGACGTCGCGATCCCGAAACTGCGCGAAGGCACCTACTTTCCCGACTGGCTCCTGGAGCGGCGCCGCCGCGCCGAGGCAGCGCTGACCACGGTGGTCGCCACCTGCTACCTGCTCGGCGTCTCCACCCGCCGGATGGACAAACTGGTGCAGACTCTCGGCATCACGGGCCTGTCGAAATCGCAGGTCTCAGAGATGAGTAAAGACCTGGATGCACCGGTCGAAGCGTTCCGCACCCGGCCGCTCGATGCTGGGCCGTATCGGTTTGTCGCCGCCGACGCGCTCGTGCTCAAAGTGCGTGAACACGGCCGGGTCGTCAAGGTCGCCGCCATGGTCGCCACCGGCATCAACAACGACGGCTACCGCGAGATCTTCGGCCTGCAACTGGGCACCGCGGAGACCAGGGAGGGGTGGCTCGGGTTCTTCCGTGATCTGGCTGCCCGCGGCCTGTCGGGGGTGGAGCTGATCACCTCCGATGCCCATGCCGGGCTGGTCGAAGCGGCCGGGGCGGTGTTCGGGACGGCGCAGTGGCAGCGCTGCCGCACCCACTACGCGGCCAACCTGATGGCGGTGTGCCCGAAGTCGCAGTGGCCCGCGGTGAAAGCGCTGCTGCACAGCGTCTACACCCAGCCCGACGTCGAGGCGGTGATCGCCCAGTACGAGCACATGATCGACAGCCTGGCCACCCATCTGCCGGCCGCTGCCGAGCACCTCGAGGGCGCCCGCGATGAGGTGCTCACGTTCACGAAGTTCCCGAAGGAGGTGTGGAAGAAGATCTGGTCGAACAACCCGAACGAACGGCTCAACAAGGAGATCCGGAGACGCACCGACGTCGTCGGCATCTTCCCCAGCCGAGTCGCGGTGATTAGACTCCTCGGCGCGGTGCTGGCCGAGCAGCACGACGAATGGACCGAATCACGGCGCTACATGAGCCTGGAATTGCTGACCGCGACCGACACGATGCTCGCCGAAGCAGCCGCGAAAGCCGCGGCTGAACAAGCCGCCCTACAGGTCAGCGACACCATGACCGACGACCCCGGCCACGCGGCACTCGCCGCCTGACAACCCACCCGACCACGAGGAACCCGACAAAGCCTCGATGCACCACTCAAAAGGACTTGACCATGGCTATGCCCGAGACCGACCTGCTGCGCATCGGCCGCTGGTGCCGTGAACGCGTGCCCGAGCACCTGTGGGATCAGGTGAGAGTAGAAGCCGAGATCGCCGACCGGCACGTCACGATCATCGAGACGCGGCCGCCGTGGGACGGGCAGGGCGACTGGACGCGGTTCCCGGTCGCGCGCCTGCGATACACCGTCAAGACCGGCCAGTGGAGCATCTACTGGCGTGACCGGCACATGAAGTTCCACGAGTACACGAAGAGGCGCCCGACGAAGAACGTCCAGAGTCTGCTCGACTACATCGGCAGCCACCAGGATCCGATCTTCTGGGGCTGAGAGCTCCCACGGCCGTGTCGGTACTCACCGCTACGGTCGGGAGTATGAGCGAAGAGCAATGGGATGAAGCGGCCTTCCGCGCATCGATCCCGGCCGCGCGCGAGAAGGTTGAGTTTGCCGCAAGGTTCTGCGAGATCGGCCCCTCACAGCCCCGCTGGGATAGTCACCGTCCCGTCGTCGAGTTGATCTTCTATCTCTGCAAGCTCGACTACGACATCAAGGTGCTCCTGCTGCCTTCCTGACCGATTGAAGCGCCCTGGGTTTGTTGGAGACTCCTGACCTTGGAAACGAGGATGGAGTTATGCCGAAAGAGCAGACAGCGGGGAAGCCGACGACGCGTCGGTATTCGCCGGAGGAGAAGGCCGCGGCGGTCCGGATGGTGAGGACGCTGCGTGCCGAGCTGGGAACCGAGCATGGGACTGTGCAGCGGGTCGCGACGCAGCTCGGGTACGGGGTCGAGTCCGTGCGGATGTGGGTCAAGCAAGCCGACATTGACGACGGCGTCACCTCTGACGTGAGCAGCGCTGAGGCGCAGCGGGTGCGTGAGCTGGAGCAGGAGGTCCGGGAGTTGCGGCGGGCCAACGAGGTCCTCAAGCGTGCTGCGTCTTTCTTCGGGGCGGAGCTCGACCGCCACTACCGGAAGTAGTCGCGTTCATCGACGCGAACAAGGATGACCTGGTCGACGGTCGCCGGCTCGGAGTCGAGCTCATCTGCAGGCTGCTGCAGGTGGCTCCGAGCAGCTACTACGCCGCCAAGACCCGCGCCCCCTGTCAAGGGCCATTGAGTTCTGCCCATAGGCGGCCAGTGTTTCTTCCCGCTGGTGGCCATCAGAACTGCCCACTGGTGGCCAGCTGGTTTGCCCGTTTGGGTGGTGGTGCTGGCCACCGTGATGGGA
>NZ_JABFBB010000012.1:23607-46881 GCF_017168555.1 Micrococcus sp. KRD012 | reverse complement strand
ACGAGCAACGCGGGCAAACCAGATGGCCAGCACCGGGCAGTTCCCGTGGCCATCACTGGGCAGTCCTCATGGCCGTCAGCGGGTCATTCCCTGGCCACCTATGGGCAGCTTTTCATGGCCGCTTACAGAGACTGGCGTGGACGTTCCGGGACGACTCGACGGCCATGCGGCCTCAACGAAGTCCGCTCCCCAAAGGAGCGGAGACCGGAGGTCGTCTGGTTCTCCATGAGCAGCCCGTTGCCTCAACGAAGTCCGCTCCCCAAAGGAGCGGAGACTGAGGGGGTGTCCGGGCGGCCCGGCCCGACGATCACGCCTCAACGAAGTCCGCTCCCCAAAGGAGCGGAGACACCCATGATCTGTGTGGACGGGCCACCCTGAAGGCCGCCTCAACGAAGTCCGCTCCCCAAGGGAGCGGAGACGCCGGAGACCTGGGCGGCCTTGGCCACGTCCTCGCGGCCTCAACGAAGTCCGCTCTCCAAAGGAGCGGAGACCGGGCCGGGCCGGCGCGGAGCACACCCTGCGGGTCCGCGCCTCAACGAAGTCCGCTCTCCAAAGGAGCGGAGACCGTCGTCACAGACCGCTGGGGCACCCGTGGCGCACACACGCCTCAACGAAGTCCGCTCTCCAAAGGAGCGGAGACCCGTCACCTCGTCCACGCACGCGTTCGCGATCACGATGCCTCAACGAAGTCCGCTCTCCAAAGGAGCGGAGACGTAGAGGGTGCCGGCCCGCTCCACGCTGTACTGCGTGCCTCAACGAAGTCCGCTCTCCAAAGGAGCGGAGACCGGTGGCACGCACGACGTCCTGGGGTCCATCAAGCCTCAACGAAGTCCGCTCTCCAAAGGAGCGGAGACTGTGCCGTGGTCGCCGGGTGCCGGGTGCCTGAACGCGCCTCAACGAAGTCCGCTCTCCAAAGGAGCGGAGACAGCACCTCAGATTACAGCCCCTTGACATGGGCAGACGCGACCTTCGGCGAGCCCTGGGCTCAAGAGGCGTCCGTGGAGCTCCATGCCTTTCGGCCTCGGCCCATGAACCGTGGGCTGACAAGCCCTTTTCTGATGCGACGGCTCGCCGGATTCCGGACATCGACGGAGCGCTCGCGAAGGTCCCTGGCTCGCTTCAGATGATGATGGGCCCGTCCACAGTAATCTCGCGTGATCGACCCAGAAAGCTGAACTGCTCTGCGCCAAGCGTGGCCGTCAGCCCGAGGTCGCAGACCAGCACGCTGTCCTCGCCCGGATCCAGCACCGCTTCGAGGGCTGCCTGGAGGGAGACGAACTGGGCGGGCAAGGCATCCACCACGAAGACTGAATATTGGACTCGATCTCCGTACCCTTCGAGGACGCGGGCCGCCCGGGATCTGCGGCGGTCGTCAGGAATGTCATAGGCGATGAGTCGCCTCCGGAGACGATCCCGGGCACTCAACGGACTCGCACCCCCTTGTAGACCTCCTGCGAGCCATCCAGGACGCCGAGGAACATCCTCGCCTGGACCTCTATCGCGCGGCGCCACGTCACTCTGTATCCGAAGACGGGGTGCTTGAACTCCGTCCCGAGACGCCGTTCCACCGCCGCGATCACTTTGCGCCGGCCGGTCTGGGTGAGCCGCGCGCCGCCGAGCACGTGAGTGAAAGACAGTCGCCCCAACTCGCCATTGTTGAACGCGGCCAAGATGGCGGAATCCACCACGGGCGGACGAAACTCCTCCATCAGGTCCAGCGCCAGGGCCGGCTTGTTCCGTCCGCTGGAGTGCAGCACCCCGGCATGCGGGTCCAGGCCGCAGGCCAGGACCGCACGGATCACCTCGGACAGGAGCATCCCATACCCGTAGTTCAAGGCGATGTTCAACGGGTCGGTGGCCCCTCGCCCGACCCGACCGGGGAAGGACTCAGCCACGCCCGCGTCCACACCTGGCGCCAGCAGTCCCGGGAATCCTGCGAAATACTCTGCGGCGGCCCGGCCCTCGATTCCGAACAACTGGCCGGTGGACGTCGCCGTGCTCGCCAGTCGCGTCGCCGATCGAAGACGCTTGACCACAGCTGGCATGCCTCCGAAACGCCGGAGGATCGTAGCCTGGTTCGCGACCTTGGCCACCACGAACTCGCGAGCGATGTCCACTCGGCCTTCGGCCGATGCCGCGAACTGACGGAAGCGTGCGCCGCCATTCGGCGGCTTGACTCCATTGGTCCACCCGACGACGCGCCCTGCCCCCGTGCACCAGACACAGGGAAGGCCTCGCCACATCAGCTCCCGCAGCAACGCTCCTGAGAGGTCGACGTTGCCGTGCACCACGACGGCCGACACCCGCTCCAAAGGGATGCTGGCCAGCCGCTCATCGCCCTTCACCACCGTGATCCGCCCGGCCGACATGCTCGCTCGACTCCCCGGCACAGTGAGGTGCAGGGTCTCACCGGCAGGGTCCGGCGGGACGATTCGGGACAGCACTTCTGCTTCCTGCCGTTCCTCAGGGAGGCAGACGGAGGCGTGGGAGCACCGCATGCACCTCGGGTCGTCCAGTAACGGTGCCGGAGCGGTCTTCCCGTTGACCACGGACCGAGCCGATGCCACCGCATCACGGGCGGCCTTTCGGTGCGCTGCCGAGATCTCGACCGGGACCCGCCGGTGATGGGTGGTGAAGTACACCTCGGCGTCCTCCACCGTGTTCCCCTGGGATTCGAGCGCCATCGTCTGCAGTACCAGCTGCAGACGATTGGCATCGCTGATTCGGGCAGCTCGCTTCACCGGGGTGGCTTTGTGCTCGACGACGCGTAGACGCCCCGACGGGAGTCGCTCGACCCGGTCGACTCGCCCGTGGACGCCGAGAGACGGGTCGCGCACGTCGATGCCGCGCATCGTCTGAGCCTCACGTGTGGTGGGCACGTCCACCCGCGCATGGTCCGCCACTCCCTGCTGGATCTGCGCCACCTTCGGCGCTTTCTCGTCCATGGCCTCGAGCCATGCCCGACGCGGGCAGAAACTCCAGTGCGCGACCAGACTGAATGGCAGCGAGTCAGCATACGGCTCCCCCGTGTCGTGCTCAGTCATCTCAGCGCCCTCGCCGCGAGAGTGCGCCGCTCCGGGGCCGACGCACTGCCGGTGACGTTCACGGGGAAGCTCAGGATCTGAGCGAACCCCCACTCCTCCAGGATCGCCTGAGCCGCCGTCGTCTCGGCTGAGCCCAAGCTGGGCCCTGTCGCGTCTTCCCCCGCCACGAGCAGGTATCGCGAGCGCAAGGCGGCCTGCATCCGCGCCACCGTCACCCAGGATGTCGGCACCGGCATCAACAGCCGCGCCAACGACTCCCTGCGGGCTGGGATATGAGCGGACGAAACGGACCGCCCGTGGCTGTCCGCCCAGACGGGCAAGGCCGCGAGCGCCCACAGCCCCACCCAGGCCCGCGCAGCATCCACCGGCCCCAGGGGGGCCATGCCCGTCGCCGTGCGGGAATCCGGCTTGTTCTTGCCCGGTTCGTCCTCCACCGTGGTCCCGAGAAGGCCCGAGGTCACTGCCTCCACCGCTCGGCCGGCCACGGCCCTTCCCGTGGGGAGGAGCGAATGCGCGATGAACTCCATGCCCTTGTTCCTGGTGCGCATCTCCCAGGCGGCCGCGCCATGGTCCGGCCGGAACGACTTACTCGTCCTGTGCCACCAGGCCCGCTCCCCCAAGCCCACCACGAGAGCCGAGTCGAGGCCGCGCAATGGCCGCGCCACCTCTGTGCGATCATGCAGCAGGTCTGCCCACCCGTGCTCGGACGCCGGCATCTTGGTCCGGGCCGAGAACAACGATCCAGCCACCGCGTCCGTGGAGTACAGCCAGCCCCCCGGGTTTTGGACATGCCGGGTCGCATGCCGGTGGATGAGGCTGCCAAAGGCCGCGGCATCAAGCCCTGCCCCACACAACTGCGGTCGAGAGTCCGGCTCGTCGGTCCACCGCAGCCGCACGGCACCGGCTCCCAGTTCCTCCTCCACGATCATCGCGGCGCCGAGCAGCGCCGCATGGGACAGCAGCACGTCCCACGTCCCAGCCAGGGTCACCGGCTCAGTCGTGCGGGCCATGTTCATCGTCCTTCCTTCGAGATCGTCACGTCGGCGGCCCGCAGGACCGCCTCGAGCCAGGCCACAGCCCACAGCCCCCACGTCTGTTCCACGGACAGAACCAGTGCGTCCCAGACTCCGACGTCGAACAGTTCCTCCGCGGCCATGCGGACGTGAGGGGGTGCCTCCGGGTGGACAAGACTCTCCGCGCCCATCAGGAACGTGCCGCGCCCATGTCCGTGGCTGGTTCCCACCAGACGCACGGCCAGGGCGTCCGCCCCGTCCGCATGCGCGTGAAGCATTGCGGCGGACAGCTGCTCGTGCCGCCAGCCAGCGGGGAGGAACCGTGACTGACGGAAGGGCAGGGCGCTCAGCAGACTCTTCGCCATCGGCTCGTCCACGCCAGCCACGCCCTGGGTCAGCCAAGCTTGGTAGCGGTCGTCGCTCTTGCCGTCGTCGTGGTGTGCCCCCGCCACAGTCAACGTCCGCTTCAGGCCCTCAGGCAGGCCGAGGACCTGGGCGAACTCGCCGGCCCGGTCTGCCACGTCCCTCTGGTGCTCGGCGAGGGACACAGGGCTGCGCCCGGTTGTCGCAGACAGCTGGGCGTCGTCGGGATCGGCCGCGTCCAGCAGCTCGAACACCACCCATGCCGCCTGCTGCGGCGAGCCGGGAGCCCGGCCACCCACGTGGACCCTCACGTCGAATCGTGCGACCAGGTCCGGGTCCGCCCACTGGCCGAGATAAGCGGTGAGCCACGCGGACTGTCCCCGGTCATCCAACGCATCCAGCACGCTGAGGAGGGTCAGCGGAACGTCCGCCTCCTGCAGGTCCGCGCAGACCTCCAATAGAGAGCATCGAAGGTGGTCCTGCACGCCAGGCGAGGCGACGCCGGTCATGAACACCACCCTGCGCTGACTGGCCTTCACCGGTTCGAGCGAGAGCATCGTCCCGTCCGCAGACCGCGGGTCGAGGACGTCGCCGACAGGCTCCCGGCCATCCTCGACCAGGACGTGATGGTGTGTGGCAGCCCAGTCGTGGGGGACGCAGACGACATCCCCCGGGACAATCCCGTGACCCGAGGCATCCGGATCCACGAGCGTCCACTGGCGTCCACGACGTACGAACGCGGGCGTCGCCCGCCCGCGGCGGCCCCCGGCGAGCAGCAGGCGCAGCCGGGAGAGCGTGACCGGATAGGCCTCATGCGGCTGAGGTGGGGCAGTCGCCAGCAACGCCGCGGACTCCGCCTGGTCCAACCCTGACCAGTCCTCTCCAGCGTCTTCGCCGAGACGGGGAAGCCGGCGGCCCACGACGGCGACGTCCGTTTCCGCGTCCAGTGAGTCCCTCAGCCACAGCGTCAAGTCCGGTTCGACGGCCAGTGCCTCGGACGTGCGGCTGAACAGGGCCGCGCGCGCGGCTTCGATCTCGCTGAGGACGGGCCTGGCCGGGGTGGAGGACGGGGCCGGGTTCTCCAGGAGAGCAGCGGGACTCACCCCCTTCGGATCCTCCGCGCGATCCCGGAGCCACTCGAGCGCGTCGGTGATGTCCTGCACTTCGTAAGGGGCCGCCGTCTTGGCCGTGGGATCGGCGGACGGACAGAGCACATGCATGGGGGCGGATTCCCGAGCCCCGGTGCGGTTGAGCCGCCCCGCCCGCTGCGCAAGCGCCGACCCTGACGCGATATCCGTGATGAGGAACCCGAAGTCCAGGTCGAGGCCGACTTCGATCGCCTGGGTCGCCACGTAGACATCCGGGGTCCGGGATCGTTCGAGGGCCTGCTCCCAGCGCCGGCGCGGCCCTACGACGAGCACGACATCGAGGCCGCCATTGAGACCGCGGAGGGCACGATGAACGGCCAGGGCCGACGCGACGCGGTTCATGACGACCCCCACGGGGGTGTGTCCCGCCTGCACGGCGTCCGTCACCATGCGGGCGATCTCCTGCGCTCCCTGCGTCGTTTCACGCGCTATGCCCCCAGCGAGCCAGGGGCCGTCCAGGTGCAGATGGACTGGCTTCGGACGGTCCAGACGGCGCAGGAGCGCCTCCCCCACGGCACCCGTGCGGATGTCCGAAAGCTCGACGCCGATAGAAGTCTGGGCCGGCGCGAGTCCCGCCGGAGTGGCCGTCGTCTCGACGACCTGCAGTACGGGCACGTGAGCGGCGAGAGGTGACTCACCGGCGAGCGACGCGACGCGACGAGCCGTGGTGAGCAGCTGCCGGTTGAGATGGGCCTCGTCCAGGATCAGCACGGAGTCGTATGCGATCAGCCCCGCCTCGCGGGGACGCATCCCTGCGGTGGAGCCATAGCCACGGAACAGGAGCCGGCTGCCGGCCATGTCCGGCGTCGCACAGATCACCTGGCAGGAGACCGGGTCGTCCTGCCATCCACGCTCCGGTGCGATCCCGCCGCGGAGCGTTGTCACCGAGCCCGGTTGCCCGGCCGGCGAGATGCGCCTCAGGGCAGCTGCGACTCGGCTCAAAGGCGCCTCGATCGGGACGTCCGTGATCTCGGCGAGCTGATCGAACACAGCCTCGGCCCGGGAGGCCATGTCGTCAACGAGCGCTCGGCGCCCCACCACGTGCCAGAGGCGACGAGGGGCCCGGGCCCCTTCCCACCCGGGTGCGTGGGTCATGGCCACCGCGAAGACGTGCACCTCCAAGACGCTCGATTTGCCAGCGCCCGTGGGCGCAACGACGGCGTCAGGCCAGCGTCCCGTCGTCACGACCTGCCTCAGCAGAGCACGCTGCCAGGCGTAGGGCTCACGGCCATGGTTCACGGCGGCGAAGAACTCGTCGAACTCATCGATGGCGACGGTCAAGGCCGCCTTGTCATTGACGTTCATGACCGCTCCTGGGTCGATCCGGGAATGTCCGTGGGCACCAGCAGTCCGCAGCCCAGATGACGGCTCTGACCGAGCGCGAGGATGGCCCGGTCAGGCACGGCGGTGCTGAGAGTGAGCGTGAGGCGGAACGGCTCGATGGGGCTGCGGCGGTCCGTACGGTGGACGTACGCCGTCGGCGTGAGCGTGCGGAACGCCCTGCCCCGAAGCTGCGCCCCGCTCTCCACAACCGCTGCGTGCCGAGCGACAGGGTCCTTCGTCGCGAACGCCGGTTCGACGTCACGGAGCACATTGCCCAAAGACCATGCGGCAGCCAGGTCGACGTCCCGGATCGGGGGTTTGGACTTGAGCCGTCGCTCTACGACCACGGCCGGCTGGGCGTCCCACGTCCGCACCGCACCCTCGGTCGGAGCCTTCCAGAATTCAGTCCCGTCGTACACCTCGATCTCCTCAGGTGCAACGGTCAGCTGGTGCTCTGAGGTGACGACACGGCGGACCCCGGCCAAGGCTGATGCCAGCATCCCCAGGGCGGGCCCGGGCATCCCTCGCGGCACCAGGACGAGGAATCGATCCCGTCCGTCCGAGAACGGCAGGTTCGGAAGGTCCCCCGGCGCCAGGTGGAGTGCGACACGGTTGGCCGGTGGGGCGACGGACGGCGCATAACGGCCGGTGATCTCCGGCGGGGCGTCGGGGCCCAGGCGCGACACGAGCGCGCGGTGCAGGGCGACGCAGACACTCACGTACCGCTCTTCAGGGACAGTGGAGTTGGCCCCGATGACGGGGACCGCCAGCACCTGGGTCCAGGGAACGTCAGGTTCGTGGTGCTCGACCGGCGCGAAGATCCCGCTCCGGAGGTGGTCGCGCGGCGGCAGGGTGGCATGCGGCACCGCCGACGTCGTGTGCTTGTCGCCGCTAGCCGAGGGCTTCCGCCCCAGCGTCGTTGCCGCGTGGGCACGGTCGAGCTCTGCCCTCCGTCCGGGACTCGGCATCGCCTGCCGCACCGCACCGGGGACCGCACGCAGACTTGCATTCCGGTCACGTCGATGCGTGGGCGCCGGAAGGCCCTCCCCCTCGTGCACCGTCAGACGTACGGGCGACGACGCCTCTCCGAGATGGGGCACGTCCGCGCAGAGTTGTTCCAGAGTTGAGCAGACCTGTGTGTCCGTCCCGCTGGGCCCGTCATCCCAGACCCACTGCACGGGGCCGCCGAGCGCAGTTCCGTCCGAGACAGGCCGGCCGGTCACTTTGTAGTTGGTCTTGCCGACCTCCTTGAGGAAGACCCCCTCCTTCCGGTACGCGAAGCGTCGCACGCCAGGTGCCACGGGCGTGTGACCAGGCAGGACCAACGCATCCGGCGGATGCTCCTCGAGCCAGTCCAGGGCGGCCAACGACTCTGCCGTGAACGGAGCCTCAGGATCCCCCGTCGAAAGAGTCCCCGCAGCGGCCGCCTGCACGAGGGCCGAGAAGAGCCTCGCGACATCAGGGAATCGCTCTGCGCCGCCGTCCGGCCCGTGGCCCGTGTAGACGCCCAGCGGGAAGTCCGCGCTGATGACGAGTCCGCCCATGGTCACACCTCGACGTCGTCGGTGCTGGCGGCGCCCAGGATCGCCGGGTCGCCCACCAGTTGGATGGTCTGCCCGTTCCACTCGACACCGGCGACCGACTTCGCATGCGCCAGCGCCGCTTCGAACACCTGGACGGCCACCTCGTCCGTGATGGGGGCGAGCGCCCGGGACTTGCCGTACCGGAGGTCGAGGGTCACGGTCGGCTCATCGGATTCGACCAGATGGCAGTTCGCACGCAGATGCAGCTCGCGGTCCGAGAGGGCCATGCCGAGCAGGGCGTAGGCCGCGAGCAGGGCGCGGCACGCCACGTCCTGCTCCGTCGTGCCGCCGAAGCGGAGCTGACGGAGCGCGGAAAAGGACAGGAGGCGTCGTCGCATGATGGAACGGCACGCGACACCGCCCAGTTCGCCGAGGACCGGCGGGATGTGGCCCAGGCCGAGCGTGGACATGGACGATCCGGTCTCCCCCTTCTTCTTGGCCTCGGCGAGCACCTTGTCCTGCAGTTTGGCGCTCAGTTCACCCGCCTGCGCCTTGACCAGTGCCTCGACGTCCTTGGCCGATGGCTTGACGCTCGCCGCGACGGGGTCCACACGGCCAGCTGCGCGCCGATTGGTCCGCGGCGCCCCGCCCTCCTGGTCCTGGTCGGCCAGAACGCCGATGATCTCACCCGTCATGCAGGACTGGTAGCGGCCCTGATGCGACTTCCGAGTGGAGTCCCATGCGCCGAGGACCAAGGCCGTCGGTGCGGCGTCCAGCAGAGCCCGGGCGTCGAGCTTCGTGGCGTCTCGCAGTGCACGGTAGGCCTCGGTCTGCGTCACGGGAGCACCGTCAAGGGTGGCCGCCCGGATGTGTCCGTCGAACGCACGATGAGGCAGGGAGAGATCCGACTCGACAGCCTCTCCGTAACGCACCTCGATGGTCGGCACCTTGCGCAGCGCCTCTCCCTCCGGTGTCCCCTGATCCCGCCGAGCGGAGATGATGGCGTCCTCGTCCCGGTTGGAGACCGACTGCTTGCTGTCCACGACGACGGTCCACACCGGTCGCGGCTGACCGGCCTCGTCGAGTTCCATCCGACGCTCGTAGGCGTAGGTGGGCTCACCCCGGCCCTCGATCACCTTGGCCGGCGCGATCACCGCCCCGGGGCCGCCGGCGGGCCGGAGCGGGGTCTCCGACAAGAGTGAGGTGCTCCCCCCGGGAGCACACGCGGCGAGGAGGTCCTCGAGGGACAGGGTGTCGAAGTCAGACATGACGCGGCCTTTCGTCCTGGTCTCGGGGCCGCCCCATTCGCTCGGGCGCTGCCCCCGCTTAACGTGTCCGCCTCCCGCGCGAAGATCGAGTGGTCGGAAGCCTCGGTGAGGCATGACACAGATGCTGACAGAGCGGGCGCACAGGGTCAATAATGGAACCCTCTTAGCAATTTCTCACTCACATACTTACTATCAGCTAGTAGGGGTACATCCCCTGGCCCGCCTGCCCCGCGCGCCATGGGGGCGCCTCCCCAGCACGCGCGTCCTCACGTAGGGTCGTCTTCGTCGCGCGGAGTCACCCACCCCCTTCGTTGAGGCTAGGTCTGTGCCTGAGAACTGCGCCCAGACGCACACCACGCGGGATCTCCGCGTCTTCGCTGAGCCGGCTCCGCGCGACACCGCCGGGCTCCATCAGGTGATTCCGCACAAGGCTGTGGAGCCTGCAGCCCCACCCCACAGACAAGGTGACGGTCGTGGTCGCTTCCGGTGTCCGGAGGCGACCACGACCGTCACCTTGTCTATCGCGGGGTACACGCCCCGCCTGACAGGCCTCACCTCACGGCGTCGGCATGCCGCCGGTGACCGGGATGGTCGCGCCCACCACATAGGAGGACTCCGGCGAGGCCAGGAACACGTAGGCCGGGGCCAGCTCGGTGGGCTGCCCGGCGCGGCCCAGCGGAGTGGACTGGCCGAACTCCGGCAGGTCCTCCGACTTCTGGCCGCCGGAGGGCTGCAGCGGGGTCCAGATCGGCCCGGGCGCCACGGCGTTCACGCGGATGCCCTTCGGGGCCAGCTGCTGGCCCAGGGCCTTCGTGAAGGTGTTGATGGCGGCCTTGGTGGAGGCGTAGTCCACGAGCTGCGGCGGGGCCATGTAGGTCACCACGGACGTGGTGTTGATGATCGTGGAGCCCGGCTTCAGGTGCGGCAGGGCGGCCTTGACCAGGCGGAACTGGGCCAGGATGTTGACGTCGAAGGTGGCCTCGAGCTGCTCGTCGTCGATGTCCTCGATCGAGTCCTGCGCCACCTGCTTGCCGGCGTTGTTCACCAGCACGTCCAGCCCGCCGAGCTTCTCGACCGCCTGGGCCACGAGGTCGGCGCAGAACGTCTTGTCGCGGAGGTCACCGGGGATCCCGACGGCGGTGCGCCCCTCCGCCTGCAGGACCTCGAGGACGTGCTGGGCGTCCTTCTCCTCCTCGGGCAGGTAGGTGATCACGACGTCGGCGCCCTCGCGCGCGAACGCGATCGCGGTGGCCGCGCCGATGCCGGAGTCGCCGCCGGTGATGAGTGCCTTGCGGCCCTCGAGACGGCCGGTGCCGCGGTAGGACTTCTCACCCAGGTCGGCCTTCGGCGTCATCTCCGCGTCCAGGCCGGTGCCGGGCAGCGTCTCCTCCGGCGGGCTGATCACGGGGTAGCGCTTCGTGGGGTCCTGCAGGGTGAGCTGGTCGGTGGTGGTGGTGTTCGCGTCGTCGTGCGCCACGGGGTGCTCCTCATGGTCTCGGGGCGACGCGCGGTCTGCGCGCCGTCCTCCGAGCGTAGGGAGCAGCCCCCCAGCAGAGCCACGGCTGACCGCCGGGCCACCGGACATGCCCCACCCGCTCCCCTGGATGACGAGCCCTGCGATATGGCCCCTAAACCACGCGTTTAGGGGCCATATCGCAGGGCTCGTCGCGGGGCGCCGGGGCCGGGGCCGGGCGTCACAGCCCGCCGTGCACGAACTCCCCGCCCACGGCGGTGGCGACGACGTCGATCGCCGCGATCTGGTCGCTCGGCACCGCGCGCGGGTCCTCGCTGAGCACCGTGAAGTCCGCGAGCTGGCCTGCGACGAGCCGTCCCTTGCGGCCGCCCCAGCCGGTCGCCTCCGCGGAGCCGACCGTGTAGGCGTGCAGGGCCTCGGCCACCGTGAGCCGCTCCGCGTCCGGACCGTACTGCTCGCCGGTCTCGGTGCGGCGCAGCACGAAGTCCTGGATGACCTCCAGCGGGCGGCCGCCGGCCACGGGACGGTCCGAGCTGCCGGGCAGCACCAGGCCCGCGCGCAGCAGCCGCCCGGCCGGGTACGAGAGCGCGGCCCGCTCCGGCCCGATCCGCTCCCGCACCGACCCGCCGAACGCGCTGATGAAGTTCGGCTGGGTGGCCATCACGACCTCCAGCTCGGCCATGCGGGCCACCTGATCGTCGCGGACCACCCCGCCGTGCTCCACGCGGTGCGGCATCACGGGGCGCCCGAACCGGCCCCGCGCCTCGGCGATCACGTCGAGGGCGAAGTCAAGGGCGGCGTCGCCGATCGCGTGCAGGGCCAGCGCCCAGCCGGCGGCCGCCGCACCGAGGCACGCCCGGCGCATCTCCCCCGCGTCCTGCTGCAGGTAGCCGCGGCCGTGGCCGTGCCCGCAGTAGTCCTCGGTCATCGCGGCGGTCTGCCCGAGCATCGACCCGTCCGTGAACACCTTCGCCGGCCCGATCTGCAGCCACTCGTCGCCCACGCCCGTGCGCACGCCGGCGTCGAGGGTGAGGTGCGTGCCGTCGTCGGGATGGCCGTCCACCGGGCGCAGCGCGTCCAGGGTGACCATCGTCTGGAAGCGGGTGCGCAGCAGCCCCGCGTCCCGGGCGCGCTGATACGCGCCGAACTCGAGCGGGCTGTGCCCGATCCACCCGCCGGCCACCCCCGCATCCGTCACCGAGGTGATGCCCTCGGCCGCGTACTCCTGCGAGGCCCGCGCCAGGCACGCGCCGATGTGCTCGTGGGACTCCGGCTGCAGCAGCCGGGTCACCAGGCTCATGGCGGTCTCCTCCAACAGACCGGTGGGCCGGCCGGCGGCATCCGTGAGGATCCGTCCGCCCTCGGGCTGCTGCAGCACCTGCTCCCCCACGCCGGCCAGGACCAGCACCGCCCCGGACACCGTGACGGCGTGGCCCGTGTTGTGGCGGATGAGCACGGGGCGCCCTGAGGCGGCGGCGTCGAGGCTGTCCCGGTCCGGCTGCGGGCCGGTGAGGTGGCCGGGGTCGAAGCCGGTGCACGTCACCCAGGCGCCGGGGCCGAGCTCGGCGGCGCGGGCGCGGACCCGGCGGTGGACCTCCTCCGCGGTGCGCGCACCCTCGAGGTCCACGTCCAGCCGGGACTGGCCGAACCAGACGCTGTGCGCGTGGGCGTCGTTGAACCCGGCGAGGACGGTGCGCCCCCGCGCGTCGAAGCGTTCGCGTGCTGCGAGGCCGTCCAGCTCCTCGTCCACCCCGACGACGACGCCCCGCCACACCCCCAGCCGCGAGGCCGACGGGCGGGCGGGGTCGCCGGTGAGGAGGCGGGCGTTCTCCACGATCAGGTCGAGCTGCATGGGGGGGTCTCCTGGGGGTCTCCTGGGGCGGGGCGGCGGGGACTGATTCGCGAGCGTAGCCGGGCCCGGCTCAGGCGGGCAGGGCCAGGCTCAGGCGGGCAGGGCCAGGCTCAGGCGGGTCCGGCCGCCGCGTCCAGCGCCCGGGCCAGGTCGGCGAGCAGCTCCGCCGTCGGCTCGACGCCCACGGACAGGCGCACGAAGCCCGCCGGGACGTCGTCGCCCCAGCGGGCGCGGCGCTCCGCCGCGGTGTGGGTGCCGCCGAAGCTCGTCTGCGCCACCACGTACGCGGCCGCCCCGATGAACCGCTCCGCCGCGGCCGCGTCCGCGAACTCCAGCCCGACGACGCCGCCGGCCGCCGTCATCTGGCGCGCGACGATCGCCGCGTCCGGGTGGTCCGGCAGCCCCGGGTAGGCCACCGCGCGCACGGCCGGGTGCCCGGCCGCGAGCTCGGCGACCGCGAGCGCCGACGCGCACATGCGGGCGAAGCGGACCTCGAGGGTCTCCAGACCGCGGTGGATCAGCCAGGCCTCGTGGGTGCCGAGGATCCCGCCGGCCAGGGTGCGCCAGCCGCGCACGCGCGCCATCAGTCCAGGGTCGCGGGACGCGACGTGCCCGCCGAGGGCGTCGGTGTGCCCGTTGAGGGCCTTCGTGTCCGAGGCGACGACGACGTCCGCCCCCAGGTCCAGCGGCCGCTGCCCCAGCGGGGTCAGGGAGGTGTTGTCCACGACGACGAGCGCCCCCTTCCCGTCCCGCCGCCCGTTCGCGTGGGCGCGGGCGGCGACGTCGGCCAGGTCCGCGACGCGCAGCCCGGGGTTGGAGGGGGTCTCGACGAACACGAGGTCGTAGGCGGAGAGGTCGGCCTCCGCGAGGCCCGGCGTGGACACGAAGTCCACGTGGACGCCGGTGGGCACGAGGTGCTCGGCGGCGAGGGCGCGGGTGGCGCCATAGCCGTCCGAGGGCAGCAGGGCGCGGTCACCGGGGCGGAGCACGGGCAGCAGGGCGGCGGCGATGGCCGCCATGCCGGAGGGGACGACGGCGACGTCCGCGTCCTCGAGCACGCCGAGGGCGGCCTCGAGCGCGGCCCAGGTGGGCGTGCCCCAGCGGGCGTACTGGAAGGCGACGTCCGCACCGGGGGCGACGGGGGCGCCGTCGGGACCGGACCCGGGCAGGTGGAACGCGGAGGCGTGCACCAGCGGCGGGGAGATGGCGTCGCCGGGGGCCATGCCGTGGGCGCGGTGGTGGAGGCTGCGGGGATGCCATGGGGTCATTCTGCCGGGGCGCCGGGCGCGGATTCACCAGAGGAGCTGACGGCCCCGGATCTGCCACCCGAAGCAACGCCGGTTGACTTATCGCGGGTCCTGGGCGCGAAGACCCGTGATAACTCAACCGGCGCTACTCGGGTCCCGGACGGATCAGGGCGAGGTCGGCGTCCTGGAAGGGGCGCCGGGTGCGGTGACGCCCTGGCGCGCCAGCTCGATCGCCGCGGACCGCACGAAGCCCAGCTGCGCCGCCTGCGCCGCGTGAATGGTTCCCTTCACGTTGACGTCGAAGATCAGGTCGACGTCCTCGTCCGTCATGTCCGCGATCCGGATCGGGGGTAGATGCCCGCGTTGGACGCAAGCACGTCCAGCACGTACGCGGGGAACCCGGCCTCGCGGGCGGCCGCGCACTCCTCGTCGGTCAGCCCCGTGACGGCGACCCGCGCCGCGGCGTCCCGCAGCGACGCAGCGATGCCGAACCCGATGCCCAGGGTGCCGCCCGTGACCAGCGCGGCCCGGCCGGCGAGCAGCACCGCGGCGACAGGGGCGTCCGTGCGTTCGGCGGCGGGGCGGGTGTCCGAGTCGCCGACGGCGGTGTCGGTGGAGGTGGAGACGTCGGTCATGACGGGGTCCTCTCGGGTGCGGGCCCGGGGCCGACCCCGTCCCGCTCACCCCTCCCCGCGCTCCGGGCCCCCGCGCACGATCGTGATCGCGCGGGTGTCCGGGGCGGTGTCGGCGACGTGCTCCATGGCGCGGTCGAGGTCGCCGGTCTGCTGGTACGCCGCGTGGATCTGCTCCCACAGGCGGGCGTTGCGGACGCCGATCGCGTGCGGATCCAGCACGGGTTCCTGGCCGGCTCGGCGCTGGCGGTCGTAGTCCTTGAGCAGCCGGATGGCCACGGGGCTCAGCAGGATGAGCGCCACGATGTTCACCCACGTGTAGAGGCCGACGCCGAAGTCGGCGAACGCCCACACGAGGGCCGAGCTCTGCACGGACCCGAACACCATGGAGCCGGCCAGCAGCAGCCGGGCGACCGCGATGACCGCGCGCTGCGCCGTCTTGTTCGGGATGAGGTAGGCGACGTTCGTCTCCGCGTAGAACGCGAAGGAGAGCAGGGTGGTGAAGGAGAAGAGGAAGACGGCGATCGCCACGAAGGACGGGCCGAAGGCGGGCAGTGCCTCGTCGATGGCGATCTGGACCCACGCCGGGCCCTCCTCGACGCCGGGCACGTGCTCCGCGAGCAGACTCTCCCCGTCCGGGCCCAGCACGTTGAAGCTGTTCGTGGCGAGGATCATCAGGCCGGTCATGGTGCAGACGAACAGGGTGTCCACGTAGGCGGAGAACGCCTGGGCCAGGCCCTGCTTCACGGGGTGGGAGACGTGGGCGGCCGCCGAAGCCTGGGCGCCCGAACCGGTGCCGATCTCGGTGGAGTACACGGCACGGCGCACGCCCCACGCGACGGCGGCGCCGAGGATGCCACCGTAGACCGAGTCCAGGGCCAGCGCGCTGGAGAAGATCAGGCCGAACATCGCGGGGACCTGCTGCCACATCAGCCCGACGACGAGCAGCCCCACCAGGATGTACGCGCCGGCCATGAACGGGACCACGAGGCCCACCGTGCGGCCGAGGCGGTGCATGCCGCCGAACACGATCACGCAGAACAGCACGGCCATCCCGAGACCCACCCACAGCGGATCCCAACCCCATGCCTCGGTCGTGGCGGCGGTGACGGCGTTGGCCTGGATCTGCGGGCCGGTGAAGACCGTGGCGAACACGGTGGCCGCGGCGTAGGCGACCGCCAGCCACCGCCAGTTCCGGCCGAGCCCCTCGAGGATGTAGTACGCGGGCCCGCCGCGGTACTCGCCGCGGACCTTGTGCTTGTAGAGCTGCGCCAGCGAGCTCTCCACGAGCGCCACGGGGGCGCCGAGGATCGCCGTCACCCACATCCAGAACAGCGCGCCCGGGCCGCCCAGGTAGATCGCGGCCGCGACGCCCGCGATGTTGCCGACACCGATGCGCCCGCCCAGGGCCATGGCGAACGACTGGAACGAGCTGATCCCCGCCGACGACGATCCTCCCCTGACCAGCTGGCCCACCATGTCCCTGAGCAGCCGCACCTGGGGAGCCGCCATGCGGATCGTGAAGTACAGGCCTAGGGCGAGGAGCCCGACGACCATGGGCAGGCTCCACATGATCGAGTTGGCGGCGGTGACGAACTGCTCCATGGCTTCTTCCCAGGTCGCGGACAGGATCCGTGCACTCCATCACATTCGGGCCACCCCGGGCACCCCTGAGCCCCCGGGGGGTCTGTGTGAGACCGGCAGGGTCGGCCGGCCAGACACGCCGTGCCGCCCCCGCACCGGCTCACCCCTGCCCCGCTCCCGCCTCCTCCCGCACCGTCACCGCCAACTCGACGTGTCCGGCCTCCGGGTCCACGAGGATCTGGCGGATCTCCGGCGCGGCGCCGGCGTCGTCCACGTCGAACGCGTCCATGAGTCCCAGCAGATCCGGATGGCGCAGCGCGCCGCCGGGGGCGTCGTCGAGGAGGTCGACGTCGCCCGCATCGGCCCGCACGTCCACGTACCGCTCCACACGGCGTGGCAGTGTCCCGGTCACCACCTCGTGCCCGTCGACCCTGAGGCCCGCGGGAGCCGGACCGCTCAGCGGGACCGCCAGGACGGTCTCCACGACGTCGGCGGCGCCCGGCACCGGACGCAGCGCCGTCCACAGCGGCCCGGCCGGTGCCGGCCCCGCCTCCGCGAGCGCCTGGAACAGCATCGCGAAGGCGGCGTTCGCGCGCTCGGTGGTCCCCTCCTCACCGGCCTCGTCCAGGGCCACCCGCTGCACGACGCCGGCCCACGGCGTCGGCCCGACCGTGCGCTCCGCCACGGGGCCGGGACGGGCGGGGCCGCCGTCGTCGTCGGGATCCGGGGCCGCGTAGACACCGGCGGCCGCGAGCGCGAGCGCGCGGTCCTCGAGGTCGCGGCGGCGTCGCAGCTCGGCCGCGTGTGTCTCGAGCCGCGCCGGCAGGGAGGCCGGGTCCGCGAGGACGGACCGGACGTCGTCGACCGTGAGGCCGGCCGCCCGCAGGACGCGGATCTGCGCGGCCGTCCGGATCTGGCCGGGCGCGTAGCGGCGGTAGCCGGAGTCGACGTCGACGTCGGCGGGGGCGAGGAGGCCGCGCTCGTCGTAGAAGCGCAGCGCCTTCACGCTCAGTCCGGTGGCGAGGGCGAACTCGCCGACGGTCATCAGGGGGCTCATGGGGCGACCTTTCTCTCAGGTGATCCCAGCGTGGGCGTTCCCCCAAGGGGAGGGTCAAGCGTCGCCCACGGCCCCCCGCGCGTCGTCTCCGGCACAGCTCTCCGACTGTTACCCCGCACGTCCTGCGCGGCGCGCGGGCCCGGTCGCATCCTGTCTCATGGCAGGCATGATCATCACCGGACTCCTCCTCGGCCTCGTCCTGGGCTTCGTGTTCCAGCGTGGACGCTTCTGCGTCACGGGCGCCTTCCGTGACCTGTTCACCGTCCGGTCCACCCGATGGCTCACCGCGTTCATGGTGATCGTGGCCGTCCAGTCGGTGGGCGTGTTCGCCCTCGACGCGCTCGGCGTGATCACCCTGGAGGCGGAGACGTTCCCGTGGCTGGGCACGATCATCGGCGGCCTGATCTTCGGCTTCTCGATCGTGCTCGCGGGCGGCTGCGCCACCGGCACGTACTACCGCGCGGGCGAGGGCCTCGTGGGCTCGTGGTTCGCGCTGATCTTCTACATCGTGGGCGCCACCGCCTTCCGCAAGGGACCGCTGGCCGGCACCACCGAGGCCGTCCGCTCCGTGGAGACGCAGACGGGCTCGTTCCAGCAGCTCACGGGGCTGTCCCCGTGGGTGTTCGTGGCGCTGCTCGTGGCCGGCGTCGGCCTGGCCGTGCGTCATCACCTGCGTCGCGAGGCGGCCATGACCCGCTTCCGCCTGCCCGCCGCCAAGACCGGCCTCGCGCACGTGCTCACCGAGAAGGCGTGGCACCCGTTCGTCACCGCGGCGATCATCGGCGTGCTGGCGATCCTCGCGTGGCCGCTCTCCTGGGCGACCGGCCGCGAGTCCGGCCTGGGCATCACCGGCCCGTCCGCGAACATCGGCGCGTTCCTCGGCACGGGCGAACTCGAGCTCGTGGACTGGGGCGTGCTGATGGTGGCGGGCCTGCTGATCGGCTCGTTCATCGCCGCGAAGGCCTCCGGCGAGTTCCGCGTCCGCGTGCCCGACGCGCAGACCACCGTCCGCTCGATCATCGGCGGCCTCGGCATGGGCTGGGGCGCGGCGTGGGCCGGCGGCTGCACCATCGGCAACGCGATGGTGAACACCGCGACCTTCAGCTTCCAGGGCTGGACCGCCCTCGTGTTCATGGTGCTGGGCACCGGCCTGGCGGCCAAGCTCTTCATCCTCAACCACCGCGGCAAGGGCACGACGCCGGCCCCCACCTCCGGCTCTGGCCTCACCTCGGCCGAGGGCGCGGCGGCGGACGCCGGGGCGGCCCGCCCCGTGAAGCTCACGCCGATCGGCTGAGCCGACCCGCCCACGAACGACCTCTGACCACCGACACCAAGGAGAGAACATCATGGCGAAGCACCTGCTCGAGACCGACGGCCAGGTCTGCCCCTTCCCGCTCGTGGAGGCTACCCAGGCGATGGAGCAGATCCCCTCCGGGGACGAGCTCGTGATCGACTTCGACTGCACCCAGGCCACCGACTCCCTGCCCCGCTGGGCCGCGGAGAACGGCCACGAGGTCACCGACTTCGTGAAGCGCGGCGCCGCGGAGTGGACGATCACCGTGAAGAAGGGCTGAGGGGCGGAGGAGCCCCTCGGCACCTCCGCCCGCCGCAGGGGCCTCAGACCTCCAGCAGCACCTTGATCTCGCGGCGCTCGTCCATGGCCCGGTCCATGGAGCCCTGCGTGCCGACGGCCTCGCACACCCCGTGCGCACCGTGGCCGCCGGCGAGCTCACGCACCTGGGCGGCACCCTCCTCGCCACGCTCGGCGATCACGACGTCGGGTGCACCGTGCGGTGGTGCAACACGAGGGCGAAGGCGGGGCGGAGCGTGCCGCCGCCGCCATCACACGGGTCCGGTTCAGAGCGAGGTCAGGACCGGTAAGTCTGGATGACCTGCGAATCGTCCTTCAGGGTCAGACCGGCCTCGGCGGCGTCCAGGTACTTCTGCTTGGCGGCCTCCAGCACGGGCACCGCGATCCCGGCCTCGGCGGCGGTGGCGCTCACCAGGGCGGAGTCCTTCACGAAGATCCCGATCGCGCTGGCGACCTGTGCGTCCAGGCCCTCGAGCATCCGGGGCCCCCGGTCGGAGAGCATGAACGACCCGGCGGCGCCGTCCGCCACGGCGTCGAGCACCTCGGCGGGGTCCAGCCCCAGACGCTCGGCCAGGGCCAGGGCCTCGGCTCCGGCGACGATGTGCACCGCGCACAGCAGTTGGTTGACCACCTTGAACGACTGGCCGCGCCCCGGCTCCGCCCCGCAGTCCACCACGGCGCCCATGGCGTCCAGGACGGCGCGTCCCGCGTCGATGGCCGCCGGGTCACCGGAGACGAACATGCGCAGCTCTCCGCGTGCCGCACGCGCGATGCCGCCGGTGACGGGGGCGTCCACCAGTCCGATGCCCCGTTCGGCGGCCGGCGCGACGAGCGAGCGCACCGCCTCCGGGCCCACGGTGCTCATCACGATCAGCGTGCTCCCGGGCCGCATGCGGGCGACGAGCCCGTCCTGGCCCAGGGCTGCGGAGGACAGCTGGTCGGGGGTTGCCACCATCACGATCACGGCGTCCGCCTCGGCCGCCGAGGCGGCGTCGGCCGCGGCCGGCAGACCCTGCTCCAGCGCCGCCAGTCGCTGGCGTTCGGAGAAGTCAACCCCCGTGACGTCGAACCCCGCCGCCGCCACCGAGAGGGCCATCGGCAAGCCGATGGCGCCGATGCCGACGAAGGTGACGTTCTGTGCCTGAGGAGTCATATGGCGGCGCCTTCCGTGGTGCGGTTCACAATCTGGCCCTTCGATGTTAGCTTATGTGAAATTCCGTCCCATGTTCACAGAGTCGAACAAATCGGGCGACCCCGCCCGATCAGAAAGGTGCACCATGCCGTTGCGAGCAGGAGTGATCGCCGACGACTTCACCGGAGCCACGGACATCGCCGGGGCCCTTGTGGACGGTGGGCTCCGCACCGTGCAGTTCTCGGGTGCCGCACACGTCCCCGATCACGTGGACGCGGACGCGGTGGTCATCAGCCTCAAGACCCGCTCGATCCCGCCCGGGGACGCCGCCGCCCAGAGCCTCGAGGCCTGCCGCGCCCTCGAACGCCTCGGTGCGGAGCGGATCGTCTTCAAGTACTGCTCCACCTTCGACTCCACCGCCGAGGGCAACATCGGCCCCGTGACGGACGCTCTGCTGGAGCACCTCGGCGAGGACTTCACCGTCGTGGCCCCGGCCCTCCCGGTCAACGGCCGCACCGTCTACCAGGGACACCTGTTCGTGCACGACCGGCTCCTCCAGGAGTCGGGCATGAAGGACCATCCCGTGACGCCCATGCGGGACTCGGACCTGGTCCGGCTCATGGAACGGCAGAGCAGCGGACGGGCCGCGTCCGTCCCCTCGACGGTGGTGGGCGGTGGGTCCGAGGTGCTGCGCGGCGAGCTAGACCGCCTCCGCTCCGAAGGGGTCCGGTATGCCGTGCTGGACACCCTGGACGACACCCACCTCGACACCATCGGCGCGGCAGTGTCCGGCCTACGCCTGACCACGGGCGGCTCCGGCCTCGGCTCCGGACTGGCCCGTTCGCTCACCGGCCGCGCGATCACCGGCGCCGCCACG
Organism: Micrococcus sp. KRD012; assembly: GCF_017168555.1. Lineage (NCBI taxonomy): Bacteria > Bacillati > Actinomycetota > Actinomycetes > Micrococcales > Micrococcaceae > Micrococcus > Micrococcus sp. KRD012. Next base: position 25,753 of record NZ_JABFBB010000012.1, on the reverse strand, counting down.
ACCGCGGCCGACGCCTGGCGGTTCACCCCGGGGCGCACCGTGGTGCTGTCCGGCTCGGCGTCCGAGATGACGAATCGACAGGTCGATCGCTATCGCAAGATCGCCCCGTCCCTGGCCGTCGACGTCGTCCGCACGCTGGAGGACGCCACGGCCCTCCGAGACGAGATCCTCGCCTTCGTCCTCGCCCAGGACGGCGGCCCCGCCCCCCTCGTGTACGCGACGGCCGGACCCGACGAGGTCCGTCGCCTGCAGGAGGTCCACGGAAGGCAGCGCGTGTCCACGGCCATCGAGCGCCTCTTCGGCACCCTGGCGGCCGCGCTGCGCGAACGCGGGGTGAGCCGGTTCGTCGTTGCCGGGGGCGAGACCTCCGGTGCGGTGACGCAGGCGCTCGGCGTCACCGGGCTGCGCGTTGGTCCCCAGATCGCCCCCGGCGTCCCGTGGACGGCGAGCCTGGACGGTGCGGTGGACCTCGCGCTGAAGTCCGGGAACTTCGGGGACGAGGACTTCTTCTCCGCCGCTCAGCGCCTCACCGACCCCCGGGCCTGACCCTCCACCGACCATCGCCCGCCCGACACCGAGGATCCACCGATGCCGCAGTTCGCCGCGAATCTCAGCATGATGTTCACCGAGCGTCCCTTCCTGGAGCGCTTCGCCGCCGCCGCGGAGGCGGGCTTCACCGGTGTCGAGTACCTCTTCCCGTACGAGTACCCCGCCGCAGAGGTCGCGGCGGCCCTGCGCTCGGCCGGGCTGACCCAGGCGCTGTTCAACGCCCCAGCCGGTGACTGGGACGCGGGGGAGCGGGGGCTCGCGTCCCTGCCCGGCCGCGACGCGGAGTTCGAACGCGGCATCGCCACCGCCCTGGAGTACGCGCGTGCCCTCGCGTGCCCGCGGGTGCACGTGATGGCCGGCATCGCGGATCCCGACGACGCCGACGCCCGACGCCGCTACGTGGAGCGGATCCGCCGCGCCTGCGACGCCGCGGCGCATCACGGCGTGGAGGTCCTGCTGGAGCCCATCAATGCGGTGGACATGCCGGGGTACTTCCTGTCCCGTGTCCCGCAGGCCCGGGAGCTGCTGGCCGAGGTTGACCGCCCCAACGTCGGATTGCAGCTGGACCTCTACCATGCCCAGATCACCGAGGGGGACCTCACCCGACTGGTGGACGCGTCTGTGGACCTCACCCGCCACGTGCAGATCGCCGGCGTCCCGGACCGTCATGAGCCGGACACCGGAGAGGTCGCCTACGAGCACCTGTTCGCGCACCTGGACAAGGCCGGCTACACGGGCTGGGTGGGCTGCGAGTACCGCCCCGCCGGGCGCACCGAGGACGGCCTCGGCTGGTTCGCGGCACACCGCGGGTCCCAGCGCCCCGGAGAACGGGCATGATCGCGGACGAGCGGCGGCGGCGTCTGGTCAACCTCGTGGTGGAGCGCGGCTCTGCCTCCGTGACCGCGCTGGCGGATGAGCTGGGCGTGTCCTCCATGACCGTGCGCCGGGATGTGAAGCGGCTCGAGGAGGAGGGCCGCCTCGTCTCCGTGGCTGGCGGCGTCGCCAAGCCGGCGCGCCTGTCCCTGGACGCGACGCATCGGGTGAAGCTTGGGATCCGGCCCCGGGAGAAGGCGGCCATCGCCCGCCGAGCGGCAGAGCTGATCCGCCCGGGGGACCTCCTTTATCTGGACGCCGGGACCACCATGCTCGCCCTGGCCCGACTGCTTGCGGCCCGCCCCGCCGCGGAACGGGTCGACGTGGTCACCAACGACCTGGCCGTGGCGGCGGCCGTCGGCGAGCACCCGGGAGCCCAGATCCACCTGCTCGGCGGCCGCCTGGACGCCGGGAACCTGTCCACGGACGGACCCACTGCCGCCGCGGAGCTGGCGGGTTTCAACATCGACCTGGCGTTCATCTCGGCGTCCTCGTTCGACCTCCGCGGACTCTCGGTGCCCACCGAAGGCAAGGCGATCGTGAAGCGAAGCATCGCCGAGCACGCGGACCGCTGCGTGCTCGTCGCGGACTCCTCGAAGTACGGGCGCGTGTCCACCTTCAAGGCCCTCCCCCTCCGGGCCTTCGACGCGATCGTCACCGACCCCGCGTTGCCCGACGCCGTCCGCGATCGGGCGACCGCGGTCGGTGTGGACCTCCTATTGAC
>NZ_JABFBB010000012.1:4290-23507 GCF_017168555.1 Micrococcus sp. KRD012 | reverse complement strand
CCTCCCGACCCTTCCCACGTAGGAGAACACCCATGAACATCGTCGTCACCGGCGGCGCCGGCTTCCTCGGCAGCCGCGTGATCCGCTCCCTCCTCCAGGCCCAGGACGCCGGCCGCCTGCCCGTGCCGGTGGACTCCGTCGTCTCGCTCGACCTGGCGCCCTGCCCTGTGGAGGACCCCCGGGTGAGCTCCCGGGTCGGCGACATGGCCGACCCCGCGGTCCTGGCCGAGGCCATCACCGCAGACACGGCAGGGATCTTCCACCTCGCCGCCGTGCTCTCCGGCGGCGCCGAGCAGGACTTCAACCTCGCGCTGCGCGTGAACGTGGACGCCACGGAGCGGCTGCTGGAGGCCGCCCGTGCCACCGGAGCCCGGCCCCGGTTCGTCTTCACCAGCTCCCTGGCCGTGTTCGGCAGCGCCGTGCCGACGGTGGTCCCCGAAGACCTGGCCACCCAGCCCGAGTCCACCTACGGGGCGACGAAGGCCATCGGCGAACTGCTGGTCAACGAGTACTCGCGCAAGGGGTACGTGGACGGCCGGGTCTGCCGGCTGCCCACCATCTCGGTGCGACCCGGGAAGCCGAACTCGGCCGCGTCCTCGTTCGCCAGCGGCATCATCCGCGAGCCCCTCCAGGGTCTGCAGGCTGAGCTGCCGGTGCCGGAGGACACCCGGATGTGGCTGTCCTCCCCCGACACGGCGGTGCAGAACCTCGTGCACGCCTTCATCGTGGAGTCCGAGCGGCTAGGGGGCTGGCGGGTGCTGAACATCCCGGGCGTCTCCGTGACCGTGGCGGAGATGCTCGACGCCCTCGAGGCCGTCGGGGGGCCCGAGGCACGGGCACGGGTCGTCCCACGCCCGGATCAGCGGGTCATGGACATCGTGTGCTCGTGGCCCGGCGAGTTCGACGTCGAGCGAACCCTGTCCCTCGGCTTCCGCCCAGACAGCAGCTTCGAGGCCGCCGTCCGTCAGTTCCACCGCGAGTTCGTCGCCTGAGTCGGCCTCACCCCTCGGATCCACACCACTAGGAGAACCACCATGAACGGGCTCGAAGCCTCCGAGATCGGTGCGCTGGTCGGCCTCACGGCAGCCGTCGCCCTGCTCATCTTCTTCGTCATCCGGACCAAGATCCACGCCGTCCTGGCCTTGGTCATCGCCGCCTCCATCGCGGGTCTGGCGGCCGGGATGGCCCCGGACGCCGTTATCCAGGCCATCACCACCAGCTTCGGCTCGACCCTCGGGACCATCGGCCTCGTCATCGGCATGGGCGTGATGATGGGGCGCATCCTCGAGGTCTCGGGGGCCGCGGAAAAGCTGGCCTACTCCCTCATCCGCGTGCTGGGTAAGGGGAAGGAGGAGTGGGCGCTCGCCGGCGCGGGCTTCGTCATCTCCATCCCGATCTTCGTGGACTCCGCCTTCGTGATCCTGCAGCCGCTCGTGCGGTCGCTGGCCCGGACCTCCGGGCGGTCCATCCTCACCCTGGGCATCGCCCTCGCCGGCGGCCTGGTCGTCACCCACCACGCCGTCCCCCCGACGCCGGGCCCGCTCGGCGCCGCCGGCATCTTCGACGTGAACGTCGGCGAGATGATCCTCTGGGGCCTCATCCTCAGCTTCCCCGCCATGATCGCGGTGACCCTGTACGCGAAGGTCATGGGTCCGAAGATCGAGGCCATGATCGAACGGGACACGGGCGAACGCCTCTCCCCCGCGGAGGCCTTCGGGGAGTTCCAGGAGCGTGCCGCCGTCCGGGAACGCGAGCTGCCCGGGCTGTTCATCTCGATCCTGCCGATCCTGCTGCCGATCGTCCTGATCTTCCTGAACACCTTCTCCGCCACCATGGTGGAGGACAACGAAGGTGCCCTGCCTGCCGGGCTGGTCTCCACGCTCGCCTTCATCGGCAACCCCGTCATCGCCCTGCTGCTCGGCGTCCTCGTGGCGATCTACGGCCTCGCCCGCAACCAGTCGCGCCAGGAGACTCTGGACGACATGGAGTTCGGCGTACAGTCGGCGGGCATCATCCTGTTGGTCACCGGCGCCGGCGGAGCCCTCGGCGGCGTTCTGCGCGAGTCCGGGACGGCGGAGTCCATCGGCCAGGCAGTGGCCGGCCTCCCCCTGCCGACCATCCTGATCCCGTTCGTCATCGCGACCATCGTCCGCCTCATCCAGGGGTCCGGTACGGTGGCCATCATCACCTCCGCCTCGATCTCCGCACCCATCCTCGCGGCCATGCCGGATGTGAACATGGTGTTGGCCGCGCAGGCCGCCGCCCTCGGCTCGCTGTTCTTCGGTTACTTCAACGACAGCTTCTTCTGGGTGGTGAACCGGATGCTGGGCATCAAGAACGCCAAGCATCAGATCCTCGCGTGGTCCATCCCCACCACGATCGCCTGGGCGACCACCCTGGTCGCCCTGCTCATCGCCAACGCACTCGTCTGAGAGGAGCCCCGTGACCGACGAGTCCTTGCTGCGCCGTCAGATCGCCGAGTTCGGTGCAAGCCTGTTCTCCCGTGGATTCTCCGTGGGCAGCGCCGGCAACATCAGCGTCCGGATCGAGGGCGGGTATCTCATGACGCCCACCAACTCCTCCCTCGGCCGGCTGGACCCCGAGGCGCTCTCCGTGCTGGATGAACACTGGAGGCACCAGGCTGGTCCCCGGCCGTCCAAGGAGGTGGTGATGCATCGGGCCATGTACGAGGCCCGCCCGGAGGCACAGGCGATCGTGCACCTGCACTCGACCTACGTGACGGCGTACAGCTGCCTGGCCGAGGACGGGGGCATCCCGCCCCTCACCCCGTACTTCGTGATGCGGCTGGGCCGGGACGTGCCGACCGTCCCCTACCACCGACCCGGTTCGGCGGAGATGCTGGACGACATCCTCGGGGCCGGGCGCCGGTCCCCCGGCGTGGTGCTGGCCAACCACGGCTCGATCGTCGCCGGTGCCACGTTGGAGAGCGCGGTCAACGCCGCGGAGGAGCTGGAGGTGTCGGCGCAGCTCGCCTTCCTGCTGGAGGGGCGCCCCACCCGCCCGCTGACCGAGGCGCAGGTCCAGGAGCTCCTCGGGCCGCAGTGACCCGAGGCCGATGGCTGGCGCGCGGGGCGTGGTGCAGCCACGCGGCAGGCGACGTCGGCCCGGTCGGTGCCAGCCAGGCTGCGGCGCCGGTGGCCGCATGGGAAGGGCACGTCATGAGCGGAGGTCCTCCTCGAAGGACGGGGGTGGCCGGCGCGGACGTGGCCGGGCCGCCCACCTTCCAAGCGGAGGCGGACACGCTCAGCGCGCGGGTGCCTCAGACCTCCAGCAGCACCTTGATCTCGCGGCGCTCGTCCATGGCCTGGTACGCCTCGGCGGCGTCGTCGAGCGGCATGCGCGCGGTGAACACGCGGCCGGGCTGGATCTCCCCGGACTGGATGCGCTCGATCAGCTCGGGCAGGAAGCGGCGGACGGGCGCGGGCCCGCCCTCGAGGTGGATCTCACGGCCGAAGAGGTCAGAGCCGTCGAGGGTCTGGTCGTGGGAGACGCCCACGAACCCGACGTACCCGCCGGGGCGCACCGAGGCCAGGGCCTGGTCCATGGAGCCCTGCGTGCCGACGGCCTCGCACACCCCGTGCGCGCCGTAGCTGCCGGTGAGCTCGCGCACCTGGGCGGCGCCCTCCTCGCCGCGCTCGGCGATCACGACGTCCGCGCCGAACTCACGGGCGAGCGCGGCCCGATCCTCATGGCGGGAGAACACGATGACCTGCTCCGCGCCGAGGGTCTTGGCGGCCAGGACGGCGCACAGGCCCACGGCGCCGTCGCCGACCACGGCGATGGTCTTGCCGGGGCCGGCCTGCGCGGCGACGGCGGCGTACCAGCCGGTGCCGAGCACATCCGAGGCGGCGAGGTAGTCGGCCAGGCGGTCCGGGTCCGAGGGCTCACCCCCGGGCACCTTCACGAGGGAGCCGTCCGCGAGCTCGACACGCATGTACTGCGCCTGGCTGCCCGTGTACTCGCCGGCGTTGACGCAGCGGGACTGGTAGCCGGCCTGGCAGATCTCGCACGTGTTGTCCGAGAGCATGAACGAGCCGATCACGAAGTCGCCGACCTCGAGGGTGGCGACGTCCTCGCCCTTCTCCACGATCGTGCCGACGTACTCGTGGCCCATGCGCCGGTGGTCGACGTCGTTGTGGCCGCGGTAGGGCCACAGGTCCGAGCCGCACACGCACGCGGCGGCCAGCTTCAGGACCACGTCCGTGGGCTGGGCGACGCGCGGGGTGTCCACCTCCTCAACGACGACGTCGCCGGGCGCGCGCATGACGACGGCCTTCATCGTCGCGGGGATGGCAGGGGTGGCGGGGGGCTGTGCGGTCATGGTCTGTCCTCCGGTCTGGCCCGGCGGTCCGGGCGGCGGTGTGCGGGGACCAGTCTTGCGCCCCTGGGCCGTGGAGACGACACATCGACGTCGCAGGCGGGGCCGGTGGATGACCGCGCGCCAGCGACATCACCGCCGGGCAGAACCGCGGTGATGTCGCTGGCGTGAGGTCGGCCGACACACCTCGCTCGGCTCACAGCGAACGAGCGACGCCGGGCGTTACGCTGTGGTTCCCATCACATCCGACTCCCCTCGGAGGCCCGTCGTGACCCTCACCCTGCCCGCCCGCCTCGAGCGCACCGCCGCCGAACACCCGAACTCCACCGCCCTGATCCTCGGCGAGAACCGCATGACGTACGCGGAGCTGCATGACCAGTCCCAGCGTCTGGCCGGGCTCATGCGGCAGGAGGGCATCGGCCCCGGGGACCGCGTGGCGCTCATGGTGCCGAACATCCCGGCGTTCCCGGTGGTGTTCTTCGCGGCCCTGCAGCTGGGCGCCGTCGTCGTCCCCATGAACCCGCTGTTCAAGCGCCGCGAGATCGAGTACTACCTGGAGGACTCGGGCGCGTCGATGCTGTGGTCCGTGCCGTCCGAGGAAGCCGTGGAGGGCGCCCGCGAGCGCGGTGTGCCGCTGCGCACCCTCGGCGAGGACGGCCTCGCCCCGCACCTCGCGGAGAGCCCCGGCCCGGTGACCGAGACCGTCGAGCGGGACCTCGAGGACGACGCCGTCATCCTCTACACCTCCGGCACCACCGGCCGCCCCAAGGGCGCCCAGCTGACCCACCGGAACATGGGCACCAACGCGGACACCGCGGCGGAGACGCTGATCCAGCTCCAGCACGGGGAGACCGTGCTCGGCTGCCTGCCGCTGTTCCACGTGTTCGGCCTCACGTGCGCGCTCATGGCGCCCGTGACCATGGGCGCCAGCCTGGCGTTGATCCCCCGCTTCGATCCCGCCGTGGCCGCGCAGACCGTCCGCGAGCACGCGGTGGACGTGTTCATCGGCGTGCCCACCATGTACGGGGCCGTGCTGGCCGCGGCCAAGGACCGTCCGGAGGACCTGGCCAGCCTGCGCCTGGGCGTCTCCGGCGGATCCGCCCTGCCCGTGGAGCTGCTGCGCCGCTTCGAGGCCACCTTCGACTGCGAGATCCTCGAGGGCTACGGCCTGTCCGAGACCTCCCCGGTCGCGTGCTTCAACCATCCGGGTGAGGCGCATCAGCCGGGCTCGATCGGACGCGCCGTCCGCGGGTGCGAACTGCAGCTGGTGACGCCGGACGGGGCCGTCGTGCCCGAGGGCGATGAGGAGACCCTGGGCGAGGTGTGGATCCGCGGGGAGAACGTGATGAAGGGCTACTGGGGCAAGCCGGAGGCCACCGCCCAGGCCATCACCGAGGACGGCTGGTTCCGCTCCGGCGACCTCGCCCGGCGCGATGCCGCGGGCAACTACTACATCGTGGACCGCACGAAGGACATGATCCTGCGCGGCGGGCTCAACGTGTACCCGCGCGAGATCGAGGAGGTGCTCTACGAGCACCCGGCCGTCGCGGAGGCCGCCGTGGTGGGGGTGCCCCACCCGGAGCTCGGCCAGGAGGTCGCCGCGCACGTGGTGCTCGCCCCCGGCGCGCACGCCACGGAGGAGGAGCTGATCCAGCACGTGAAGTCCCAGGTGGCGCCCTACAAGTACCCGCGCACCGTGACCGTGCGGGACGGGCTGCCCAAGACCGCCACCGGCAAGATCCTCAAGCGGGAACTGACGCCGACGGAGTGAGCCCGGGATGACCGCCCGGGCCCGCGTGTGGGCCGAGGTGCTCGCGGAGGCGGGCGCCGCGGTCGCCCCGGACCCGGTGCGTGGCATCCCGTTCGACGAGGCCGGGCGCGCAGACCTGGCGGTCCCCGTGGGCCGGGCGCTGCGGGTGGCGCCGCCGGCCGGCGTCGACGGCGCCTCCCCCTGGTGGCTGCGGGAGACGGACGTGCCCCAGGACGACGACGGCGGTGTCCTTCCGGTGCTCCGGGTGGCGGTCGGCGCCCCGGGGCAGGTGCACGCGCTGCTCCCGGACTGCGGATGCGACGCATGCGACCCCGGGTCGGACGAGCTGCTCGAGGCCGTGGACCAGGCGGTCGTGCGAGCAGACGGCACGGCCGAGGGGCAGGCCCGGGTCCCGGGGTGGTCGTTCGAGGCGCTCACGGACGCGTGCCGGGACCTGGCCGCCGGCGGCCGTCCGAGGCTGCCGCGTGGGACCGAGGCGACCGTGCGGGCGGGGTGGTTCCCGGAGGCGTGAGGGGGCGGCGGTGGCCGGGTGCTGCCGCTCAGAACAGTGCCGCCACCCCGCGAGCGGCGAGCGGGACGAGTCGCACGGCCCGCACCACGGTGAACGCGGTGACCACCGAGACGAGCACCCACTCCCGCCAGGACCCGGTCCGGCCGAGCAGGGGGAGCCGGAACCGTCCGGAGGACTGCCACCACCACAGGCGCGCGGGGGGCTCCGGGCTGAGCGGCCAGAGCAGGGCCACCCCGTTGTTGGTGAGGGCGTCGCCGAGGATGTGCACGCTCACGCCGACGGCCACGGAGGCGGGGATCCACCACAGCCCGTCGCTGAGGACGGTCGCCGACACCGCGACCAGGATGCCGAGCGCCCACGCGGCCCTCCATCCCCGGTTCGGGAGCAGTCGGAGGGCCTTGGCGGCCACGGCCGCCAGGAACGCGGCGATGACCCCCTGCCCCGGCGTGTAGACGTGCCCCGCGATCGGCACCTGGATGGAGGCGGCCGCCGTCGCGATGGCGGTGAACGCCGCGACCCCCACCAGCGAGTGTGTGCCGCGCCGATGCCCGCCGGCCACGTGGCGGATGCCGCGGCTCATCCACTCGGTCAGGGGCGGCAGGGCGTGGACGACGGTGGCGCGGGGGTGGTCCCAGTCGCTGATCATGGCCGCGCCGGCGGTGGTCACGGCGCCGAGCAGCTGGAGTTCGGCGGGCAGGTGCAGCACGGCGATCGGCGACTGCCAGTGCGTGAGCGCCAGCCAGGCCGCGGCGCCGGTGGCCGCGTGGGACGGGCCCATCATGGGTGGGGTCCTCTCGTTCGCAGGACCGGGCCGCGTCACCGCGCCAGCGAGGGCCGGCGGGCGGCCCGCGGGGAAGGAAGAGGACCAGGGTGGCAGGCGGGGCGGACACGGTAAGGAGGCCGCCGCGGCTGGAGCGGGTCGAGGCGGCTGCCCGGCCGGGGGCGGCCGCCCGGCCCCTCACCCCGTCATCGCCAGCACGAGCGGGGCCAGCAGGGCGGTGAGCACGCCGGAGCAGGCCATGGCGAGGGCGGAGAACGCACCGGTCTTCGGGCCTTCGGCGAGGGCGCGGGCGGTGCCGATGCCGTGGGAGCTCACGCCGATGGCCAGGCCGCGCACGCGGGGGTCGCGCACGCGCAGCCGGTCGAGCACCCAGGGGGCGAGCACGGCGCCGAGCACGCCGGTGAGCACGGGGAGCACGGCGGCGAGGGAGACGATCCCGCCGCCGGCGTCGGCCACCGCCATGGCGATCGGCGTCGTCGCGGACTTGGGGGCGAACGTGGCGGCCAGCGCGGCGTCCCCGCCCATTGCCCGCACGATCAGCACGGCGCTCACCATGGCGGTCAGCGAGCCGACGGTGACCCCGACGGCGACCGGCAGCAGCAGCTTCCGGATGTCAGGGCCGGCCCGGTACAGGGGGACGGCGAGGGCCACGGTGGCGGGGCCCAGCAGGAAGGTGAGGTAGCTGCCGCCGATCATGTAGGTCTCGTAGTCGATGCCGGTCAGGGCCAGGAACGCGGCCACCAGCACGATCGTCACGAGCACGGGCGTGAGCAGGGCGGTCTGCCGGGCGGCGAGCCACAGGCGGCGGGAGAGCACGGCGACGGCGAGGGTCAGCGCGATGCCGAACAGCGGTGTGTGCAGGAGCGCGTCCCAGGCCTCGGCGAGGGAGTCGGTCAGTTCGGCGGCGTTCACTGTGCGTCCTCCTTGTCCGTGAGGCGGCGGGCGAGCGGGGCGGCGACGCCGGCGGTGACCACCAGCCCCAGCAGCCAGGGCACCACGAAGCCGACCAGCATCAGCGCCCGGTGTTCCTCGATGAGGCCCAGCACCGCGACGACGCCGACGCCCGCCGGGACGAACAGCAGCGGCAGGTGCTGGAGCAGGTGATGGCTCGCCGTCATCACCGGCGCGTCCTCGGCCGGCCGGCGCCACGCGAGCAGGCCGAGCAGCAGGAGCATGCCCAGCACGGCCCCGGGGATCGGCAGGTGCAGCGTGTCGGCCACGAGCGTGCCCGCCAGCTGGCAGAGCAGCAGGATCAGCAGGCCCTCGATCATCGGGGTTCACCTGCCTCGGACGGGCCCACGGGCGGCAGGCCGGGGACGACGCCGCTCCCCGCGGCGTCGAGGTGCGCCTGCAGGGCGCGCTGGGCGTCTGCGGCGCGCCCGGCGGCCAGCTGGGCGCAGATCTCGGCGTGCCCATCGAGGAGGCGGCGGGCGGCGTCGACGGATCCGCCGGTGGCGGCGTGGATCAGGCGTGCCAGGCGGGGGGCGAAGGTGCGCACGACCTCGTCGAAGGCGGCGTTGCCGCACGTGGCGATCACGTCCCGGTGGAAGCGCACGTCCAGCGCGGAGAAGGCAGCGAGGTCGCCGGCGTCCAGGGCGGCGCGCTGCTGCTCCAGGTTGGCGGTGAGCGTGGCGACGAGGGGCCCGACGGCGTCGGGCCGCGCGGCGACCGTGGCGAGGGCGGTGGACTCGAGGAGGCCGCGCAGGGCCGTGAGGTCGGCCACGCTCTGCGGCGTGAGGGCCTGCACGGCCGCGCCCTTCTTGGGGAGGAGCCGCACCAGGCCCCAGCGCTCGAGCTGGAGGAGGGCCTCCCGGGCCGGCGTCCGGGAGATGCCGGCCTCCGTGGAGAGCTGGACCTCGGTGAGCATCTCCCCCGCGGCGATCTCACCGCGGACGATGCGCCAGGCGACGTCGTGGGCCAGGCGGCCGGCAGCCGTGGCACGACTGCCCCATAAGGGGTCGGAGAGTGGAGTCATGCGGGCCAGAGTAATCGGATGCATGCATGGATGTATGCATTGTGTCGGACTCGGAAGGGGTCCGGGTGGGGAGGCGCCCATGATGCCGGCGCCCACCCTCGCCCCATGACCGTCGCCATCACCCGTCTCGACCCCGCCGGCGCGGACCGCGCGGAGCTCATTGCGCTGCTCACCGGCAACACGTGGCCCTTCCCTGTGCGCCCCACGTCACCCGGCCGGTGGCGAAGGAGGCCATCGAGGACGGCGGCAGGCACCACACACTGTCGGGTCACCAGCTCCCGATGTAGTCCTCCGGGCCGAGGAGACCCCGGGTGTCCGCCCAGGCTCCCCAGCGGTCGAGGAGGAGGGGGATGGCCTGGTCCTCCCACCAGGGCAGATGGACGAGGCCCTGACTCATGCCTCCGCGGTTGAACCGCTCCACATTGACCTTGTCCTCGTCGTAAGGCTCGGCCCCCTCGAGGGAGCGATCGAGCGCATCGCGCAGGAGCCGGCCGAGTTCATACTCACTGGTGGGCATGGGGGTGTCGTCGAGCCGTTCAGCGAGCTCCTCCCAGAGACCGACGCTTCCCCGCAGCCCGTACTGGCGGGGGCGGCGGCGGAACAAGTCGCCGACGGTCGCGCGCGCCGACGAATCGGCCCCCACCACGTCCACACCACGCTTCGCCTGCTCCGCCATGGCCGTGCGGGCCTTCCGGATGCGCTGGCGGAGCAGCTGTGCTTCGGGGCTGGTGCCGCCGTAGGTGAGGTTCAACGGCGGGGTGTGCGTGTCGATCACAGGCTTCTCAATGTCTCCGAGCGGTGTCACTTCCGCGAACCCGGCGGGTGCCTGCCACACGCGGACGGCGAGGTGACGCCGCATCCAGGTGGTCAGCTGCTCGCCGCTCTCCGGGGTGAGGGTGAATCGACCCGCGGAGGCGACGGCGACCGGCTCCAGGTCCAGCCGATCCACCAGGAGTGCGGCCAGGGTGCGGCGCAGAGTGGAGTGCGCGGTGCCGCCGTCCGCGAAATGCTTGCGTTCCAGGCGGGCCCGCAGGCTGCCCTCGGCCTTGCCGATGTAAAGCACATCGCTTCGACTGACAGACGTGTCCAATCGCAGCTCGGCTCGCGCCGCGTCAGGATCCTGCGCGACAACCGCGTATAGCCCGGTCGAATCCGGCACGACCTCGCCGCTACGCCCACCGATGACCACACCGCCGTCCTCGACGCGTGCGAACAGCTGGGGACCGTTCTGCAGAGCATGGGAAGCGGCCGCGATGAACCCCACCTTGGTGGTCATGCCAATGTCCTCTCTTCGTCCGGGACATCTACCCCGGCTGCGCCTCGAGCCTACGGAGGGTCCTGGACACGGTAGGCGCCCTTGCGATGGATCGCTGACCCCTCACCGCGCCAGGATCCACCGGTCCTCGGGGTCGAAGACGTGGAGGTCGTCGCATGCGAAGCCGCGCAGCCACGGGACGTGGTCCACGACACGCAGGTACAGGCCGCGGTGCACACCGGACTCGTCGCCGATCAGCTGCTCAGCGGACACGTTCATCCCGACGCCAACCGCGCACAGGCGGGCGGGGCTTCATGCCTCGTCGGGCGCCCGGTCCTCCGCGTCGGCGATGACGTCCTCCAGAGCCTGCAGGTGGGGCTCGGCGTCGTCCCCGGCGCCCAGGTCGGCCAGCGCGAGGCGGAGGGCCTCGAGCAGCTCGCCGGCCTCCGGGTCCGCGGCGGCGGAACTCCAGCTCTCCCGCCAGGGCTCCTGGGTGGCGTCCTGCTGCTGGAGGAAGATGAGCCGCTCGACGTCGTCGGCCGGGATCTTGAGTTCCTCACCCCACGCCTGCATGGTCTCCACGTACGTGGCGTACTTGCGGGGGTAGGTCCAACCGCCGCCGATCCGGACGTCGACGTCCTTCGCATGCTCGGCGAACCAAGCGCGCACCACGGAGTCGAGGACGGGGGCGATGTCGGACTCCCGGTGGGCCTTGGTGAGGAAGTAGAGGTACTTGGTGCCGAAGGCCGCGCCGAGGTGCTTGAGGCAGCCGACCCCGCTCTTGCGCTGCTGCCGGATGTGCTCGAAGGCCGCGGGCCCGCCCTGCTCGAGGGTGATGCGGGTGACGTCGGCGAGCTGCTCCTCAAACCCGGGCTGCGCCATGATGCGCTCCACCCGGGAGGGGCCGTAGCCGACCCGTCCGTATCCCCACACCATCGCGGCGATGAAGGCGTCCCGCTGCACGGCGCGGTCCTCGGCGGTCACCTTCGCGGCGTAACCGGTGACGACGGCGCGGGTCAGCGGCTCGCGCTCGAGGCAGGCGGGCAGGTCGGGCACGTGGGCCGTCCAGTGATCGAAGGACCAACGCGTGGGCTCGTCGGCGGGCCTGCCGGCGGCAGCCCACGCATCGAATGAGCGCTGGAGGGCAGGGGGTACGGCGGCAGCGGGGATACTCGTCATGGCCACAGCGTAGGCCCAGCGGCGGAACGGGAGGCATGTGCCTTCAGTTCCGGCCCGGCCCGCCGCTCCCCTCCGCGATGGCGGTCAGACGGTCCACGTGGGCGGCCCAGCGGTCGGCGCCCCACACGGGCAGGTTGTTCCCCGGGGCGCGCAGGCCGGCCTGCCCGTCGATCTGCTCCCGCAGGATGTCCGCGTGGCCGGCGTGCCGGGCCTCGTCCAGGGCGACGTGCGCGATGATCTGCGCGAGCGTGACCTCCGCCTTGTCGTCGGGCCACCACGCCACCCGCCCGTGGGCGTCGGCGCCGAGGGCCGTGATGGTCGCGTCCGCGTGTGCGAAGCAGCGGCGGGCGAACTCGAGGACGTCCTCGAGGGACTCCCCCTCGGCGGCGAACATGTCCACGTTGTCCTCCTCCGACTGCCCCGCCGCCGCCCAGGGCAGCTGCACCTCCGCGGGGCGGTCGAACGTCTCGCCGAAGTACTCCAGCTCGACGACGGCGGCGTGCTTGACCAGTCCCAGCAGGTTGGTGCCGGTGGGAGTGCGCGGCAGGCGGGCGTCGCGCTCGCTGAGGCCCTCGAGCTTCTGCAGGAGGGCCGCACGCTGGCGGCGCAGCCCGTCGTGGAGGATCTGCTTGTGGTCCATGAGGTGATCCTGCCCCAGAGCAATCAGGCCGCGAACCCCCGCACGAGCTCCGCCACCCGCTCCGGCGCGTCCAGGTGCACGTCGTGCCCCGCGCCGGGCACCTGCACGTGCCGCACATCCGGGCGCCGACGCCGCATCTCGTCCAGCTCTCCGGCGGGCACGTACCCGTTCTCCCCGGTGATCAGCAGGGTTGGCGCGGCGATCTGCCCCCATTCCTCCCACCGGGGCCGCTCGTGGACGGGCCGCAGGGCGGCCTCCAGCACGTCGACGTCGAAGCGTGGCACCCAGCCGACGTCGACGTCCCGGGTGGAGCGCGGGGAGGGCGCGGTTGCGGGCGGCCCCGCCCCTGACTGGCCGTTGCGCACCGCGCGCCTGACGCTGCGCCCACACCGGGAGGACGACCTCGGCTGGCCCTGCCGGATCGGTGTCTCTGGTGGTGGGGAACGTGGGCATGCCCGTGGGGACGTGATCCTGTGGCTGACGGACCGCGAGTCATCCCGCGGGCCTCACCTCGTGTGTTCGCCTGACCATGGCCGGGGCGCTACACACGGCACTGAGGCTGGTCAGCCCGGTAGTCCGCCCCCGTCAACCCCGCCGGCCCGCACGCGCGGCGAACTCGTCCAGACAGGCGAGCACCTCGGTGGCCAGCCACACCCGGTTCCGACGCTGGCTGGAGACCGGCTGCAGCACACCGGCCTCGACAAGCTGGTCCACGGCCCGCTGGGCGGCCGGGCGCGAGACACCCAGCACCTGGGCCAGGTGGTCCACGGTCACGGCGGGTTGCGCGATGATCACCGCGAGCGCCCGCCAGACCGCCGCGTCCCGCCGGGCGGTGAGCCGCTCGCGCCAGCCGGTCAGGGCCTCGTCCAGGTCCGCGACGAGCTCTCGGCCGTTGCCGACGGCGGCCAGGGCGGCCTGCGCGAAGCGGCGCACGATGGGCGCGGGGTCGCCGTCGCGGTAGGCGGTGAGGGCGTCGAAGTATCCGGCCGTGTCCGTGAGGAGTCCCGCGGAGAGGGGCACCCCCATACGGGTGATCGCGCCGGCCCGATGCAACACGGCGTGCACGAGGACGCGCCCGGTGCGGCCGTTGCCGTCCGCGAACGGGTGGATGGTCTCGAACTGGGCGTGCGCGATGGCGGCCTGCACGAGGGCGGGTACGTCCGTGCGGCGCAGATAGGCGAAGAGATCGTCCATCCCGGCACGCAGGCGCTCCGGATGGGGCGGGACGAACTGCGCCGTGTGCGGCGTGGGCGCCCCGCCCCCGATCCACCCCTGCGCATCGCGGTAGGCACCCGGCCGGGCATGCTCCTGACCGTCCATGAGGGCACGATGGGCGGCCAGCAGGGCGGGCTCGTCGAGGTCGGCGGCCAGCCGGGAAGCAGCGCCCATGGCCCTCACGTTCGCCGCCACGAGCGTTGCGTTCGGGCGGGTGCGTTCGCCGAGAGTCGCCAGGGCGAGGGCTCGCGCGCCCGCGGTGATGTGCTCGATCTGCGAGGAGGACGCGGACTCAGTGCGCAGGAGCACCGCGTCGATCGGGGCGATCTCTCCCGTGAGCCCCGGGAGGGCGTGGCTGATCTCAGCATCGAAGCGCACGACGGCGGCCGTCGCCTCCTCGACCTCGGTCGCCAGATCAGAGGGCAGGTCGAGCCCGAGTCGGGCGATGCGGGCTGGGAGCGCGGCTCGATATGGGCCTGCTGCACGCACGCGAGCGCGCCGAGTGAGGACGCCGGCGTCATCCGGGCCCGCGGCCCAGGGGCGCTCTTCCCAGCCGACGGCCCACGGGGTCGGGCGCGGATCGTTGCTCATGCCGCCACCTTACGCAACGTTATGTCTAGAGAGTTGCGTACTTCTGGGCGTCGTGAGGTGGAAAGCCGTCTGCCCCGGGCCCGATGCTCCGAGGCGAGCATCGCGTAAGTGACGCCGTCCACCCAGCCGCGGGTGCGGTGCAGTGACTCCTCCTTGAAGGTGCCCTCGTGGCGCAGGCCGACCTTCTCCATCACGCGCAGGATGGGCGCGTTGTCCGCGAAGGCGTGAGCCTCCACGGGTCGGACGCCGAGGCCTGCGAAGGCGAGGTCCAACAGGGCACAGGCCAGCTCGGTGGCGCGGCCCCGGCCGGCGTGGGCCTGGGCTATGGTCCAGCCGATCTCGGCCTGCGCGTCCCGGGCTTCCTCGCGCGGTGCGCCGCGAGGTCGAGGAGGGGCGTGGCCATGGGGTCACGGCAACGGGCGGCGGTGACGTCCCCTCCCCTACTCTCGGCCCCATGGACGTCACCTTCACTCCACTCGACCCGGCAGGCGCCGACCGGGACGCGCTCGTCGCCCTGCTCACCGAGAACGCGTGGCCGTTCCACACGCGCCCGCGCGTCACCCGGCCGGAGGCGGAGAAGGCCGTCGATGGCGGCGCCTGGGAGGATGAGGACCACCGCACCTTCTGGATCGAGCATCCCGAGCACGGCCGCGTCGGCGTGGTGCGCCTGGAGGACCTCACGGACCCCACCCCCTTGTTCGACCTGCGCGTGGCGGAGCGGTTCCGCGGGCGCGGGCTCGGCGCGCAGATCCTCACCGCGCTCACCCGGCGCGTCTTCGAGACGATGCCCGCGGTGGACCGCTTCGAGGGCCAGACCCGCGAGGACAACGTCCCCATGCTGCGCACCTTCCGCCGGGCCGGCTGGGTCAAGGAGGCGCACTACCGGCGCGGCTGGCCCGTGGACGGCGGCGAGCCGCTCGCGTCCGTGGCCTACGCAATGTTGCGCCAGGACTGGGCGTCCGGCACGACGACGCCGGTCCCGGCCGACGCGGACGTCACACCCCCGGCGGGGCGCAAGGAGGGCGCGGCTGCGGGCGGCCGCGCCCCTGACTGGCCGTTGCCCACCGCGCGGCTGACGCTGCGGCCGCACCGGGAGGACGACCGCGGCTGGTTGCAGGAGATGTACACGCAGCCCGAGGTGGTGCACCACCTGCTGGACGAGCCCTGGGACGAGGCGACCGCGCGGGCGAAGCTGGCCAAGCGGATCACGTGGGACGACCTCGGCGGCCCGTCCGGGGCGGCGTCCCTGGTGGTGGAGCACGCGGGCGTCCCCGTGGGTGACGTGATCCTGTGGCTGACGGACCGCGAGCGCGGTGTCGCGGAGATCGGCTGGGCTCTGGATCCGCGGCATGCTGGTCAGGGCTTCGCCCGGGAGGCCGCGGCTGCGCTGCTGGACCTGGGGTTCGAGACGTCTGGCCTGCACCGGGTGGTGGCACATATGGATGCCCGCAACACGGCGTCCGCCCGACTGGCCGAGACGCTCGGGATGCGTCGAGAGGCACACCACCGGCAGGACCTGTGGAGCAAGGGCGAGTGGACGGACACCCTCGTCTACGCGATGCTCGCGAGCGACCGGGGGGTGAGGGGCCATCTATGACGACGAACGGACTTCTACGCTCACCCCATGCAGCTCGAGACCGTGAGGGGATGGACTCGTGAGGCTCACCAGGTGCGCGGACCGAGATCCTCGAGGATCTCCAGGTCGAGAAGCCACTCGTCAGGGCGGGGAGTCTCGGGGAGCACCGGCTCGTAGGCGCCGACGTAGACGACCTCCCCCAAGCCGAGGCCGGTGGCCTCCTCCGGCTCCAGGATCGTCAGGTCAGCGTGGCCGGGGACGCGGTCGATCTCGGCGAGCCGCCCCGAGGGCCACACCTCGTGTACCGCCCTCACCACGGCCCGCACACGACGCAACGGGATCGACCCGGCGGGGCTGCCGTCGTCGTGATGGGTGACGACCCAGCCTGCAGAGGCCAGGGGCCCAGCCTGACTCACTCCCCGGGAGGGCAGCAGGATCAGCTCGTGGACTTCCCCCACGGCGATCGAGTCACCGCAGCATTCCTGCTCCCAGTCCGAGAGCGAGGCGCGGCCGACGGCGCCGACGGTGATGTCCATGGTCGGAGTGTAGGGGCGGGGCCTCACCCGTGGGCACGCGTCACCCGGGGCGCTCCGCCCTCGTTCCAGCGGAACAGGGTGAGGTGCCACAGCCCGGGGACCGTGCGAGACGGGTCACCTCCACGCGGGCCAATGTGCCCTGTACGAGCGGCTCGGGTTCCCCGAGACCGGACCCGGCGGGTGGCCGGCGCGTGGGCACCCGCGACCCGGGAGTGACATCATGGACCTCGGCTCGCGCTGATACCGGATCTCGTGACGTGACACCGGGTATCGTGAGCCACGCCACTACACTGTGTCTCCACTGATAAAGGAGCAACCCCCCATGCCGACCCTGCGAACCGTCTCCCTCTCCGCCGCCACGCGGGAGGATCACCTCGCCCGCCTCCGGGCCACCAGCCCGGAGGCCCCCCTCGACATCCTGATCGTGGGCGGCGGCTCCACCGGCGTGGGCGCCGCGTTCGACGCGGCCACCCGCGGCCTCGACGTGGGTATCGTCGAGGCCCGCGACTGGGCCTCCGGGACGTCGTCCCGCTCCTCCCGCCTCATGCACGGTGGCCTGCGCTACCTCGAGATGCTGGACGTCAAGCTGGTGTACGAGGCGCTGCGTGAGCGCGACCTGCTGCTCACCCAGACCGCGCCCCACCTGGTGCGCCCCCTGCGCTTCGTCTTCCCGTTCTTCCACAAGGTGATCGACCGCGGCTTCATCGGCGCCGGGGTCACCATGTACGACGCCATGCAGTCGCTCGGCCGCCGCCGCGCGATGGGCGCGCACCGCCATCTCAGCCGCCGCTCCATGGCCGCGACCTTCCCCTCCCTCGACGACGAGAAGATCGTCGGCGCGGTCGAGTACGCCGACGCCCAGTTCGACGACGCCCGCCTGGCCATGATGCTCGTGCGCTCCGCCGTGGACCACGGCGCCGTGGCCGCCAACTACACCGCCGTCACCGACTACCTGCGCGGCGACGACGGCCGTGTGCAGGGCGTGCGTGTCCGCGAGGAGACCTCCGGCGAGGAGTTCGACGTGCACGCGCGCGCCGTCATCCTGGCCGGGGGCGTCTGGACCCAGGAGCAGCAGGAGCTGGCCGAGGCCGACGGCGGCCTCGAGGTGCTCGCGTCCAAGGGCGCCCACATCACCGTCCCGCGCGACCGCATCCGCGCCGACGCCGCCACCGGCGTGATCACCAAGACGGAGAAGTCCGTGCTGTTCCTCATCCCGTGGGACGAGTACTGGGTGATCGGTACCACGGACACCCCGTGGGCGGAGGACGTGGCCCATCCGGCCACCACCGCGGACGACATCGACTACATCCTCGAGCACGCCAACGCGGTGCTGAAGGAGGACCTCACGCGTGACGACGTGATCGCCACGTACGCCGGCCTGCGCCCGCTCCTGCAGCCGGTCACCGGATCCGACGGCGGCTCCACCAAGATCTCCCGTGAGCACACCGTCACCGAGGTGGCCCCCGGCCTCACCGCCGTGGCCGGCGGCAAGTGGACCACGTACCGGGCCATGGCCGAGGACGTCGTGGACTTCGTGGTGCGCGAGACCCACCCGACCCGTCCCAGCCTCACCGAGCGCATCCCCGTGCTCGGCGGCCTCGGCTACTCGGAGATCGAGGCGGAGGCGGACCGCATCGCCGCCGACTACGGCCTGGACGAGGCCCGCGTGGACCGGCTCCTGTTCCGCTACGGCACCGTGCTGCGCCACGTGCTCGACCTGATCGACGCCGACCCGTCCCTGAGCGTCCCTCTCGCCGAGGCGCCGCGCTACCTGCGCGCCGAGATCGTCTACGCGGCCCGAGCCGAGGGCGTCGTCCACCTGGACGACGTCATCGAGCGCCGCACGCGCCTGTCCACCGAGGTCCGCGACCGCGGCGTCGCGGCGGCCGAGGAGATCGCGTCCCTCGTGGCCCCCGAGCTGGGCTGGGATGAAGAGCGCATCGCCGGTGAGATCCGGGCGTACAAGAACCTCGTCGCCGCACGCCTCCGCGGCGAGACCGCCCACGACGACGTCACCGCCGCCGCCGCGCTCGCGGCCGCCGACGCCGCCCCCACCCCCTGAAAGGAGCCCGTCCATGGGCACGATCTTCCTGCATGAGATCGCCGGCACGGCGATCCTCCTGCTGCTCGGCGTCGGCGTCGTCGCCAACGTCGTCCTGACGAAGACCAAGGGCAACGGCGGAGGCTGGCTGCTCATCAGCTTCGGCTGGGGGCTGGGCGTCTTCGCGGGCGTCTACGTCGCTGCCGCGACCGGTGCGCACCTGAACCCCGCCGTGACCGTCGGCCTGCTCGTCAGCGGCGCCGAGGAGTACGCCCCCGGCATCGCCGTGACCCTCGGCACCACGCTCGCGTACTTCGCGGCGCAGCTGATCGGCGCCTTCCTCGGCGCGGCCCTGGCCTGGCTGGCCTACCGCGACCACTACCAGGCGGAGACGGACCAGGGGGCGATCCTGGGCACGTTCGCCACAGGCCCCGAGATCCGCAACCCGCTGTGGAACATGGTCACCGAGGTGATCGCCACGTTCGTCCTGGTGTTCGTGATCCTGCTCTTCGGCTCCACCCCCTCCGGGCTCGGCCCGCTCGCGGTGGCCCTGCTCGTCGTCGCGATCGGCGCGAGCCTGGGCGGCCCCACGGGGTACGCCATCAACCCGGCGCGCGACCTGGGCCCCCGCCTGTTCCACGCCGTCGCGCCGATCCGGCACAAGGGCGGCTCGGACTGGGGCTACGCCTGGGTGCCGATCGTCGGCCCGCTCGTCGGCGCCGTCCTGGCCGGCCTCGCCGCGCCTCTGTTCGTCTGAGCGGTCTGCCCGTCCAACCCCGGCGGGCACGTTCCCCTGCGGGAACGTGC
>NZ_JABFBB010000012.1:0-4190 GCF_017168555.1 Micrococcus sp. KRD012 | reverse complement strand
CCCCCACACCCCCGTGACCACCTCCGAAGGAGTAGGACATGACCACCCCCCGCTACGTGATGGCCATCGACCAGGGCACCACGTCCACGCGCGCGATCCTCTTCGACCACAGTGGGGCCATCGTGTCCACTGGTCAGCGCGAACACGAGCAGATCTTCCCGCGCGCCGGCTGGGTGGAGCACGACCCGGTGGAGATCTGGACGAACACCCGCGAGGTCATCGGCGAGGCCCTGGCCCGCGCCGAGGTGACCCGACACGACGTCGCCGCCGTGGGCATCACGAACCAGCGTGAGACCACCGTGGTGTGGGACCGCAACACCGGCAAGCCGGTGTACAACGCCATCGTGTGGCAGGACACCCGCACCGACCACCTCTGCGAGCGCCTCGCCGGCGACGTCGGCGCGGACCGCTACAAGGAGCGCGTCGGGCTGCCCCTGGCCACGTACTTCTCCGGCCCCAAGGTGGCCTGGATTCTGGAGAACGTGGACGGTGCCCGGGAGGCCGCCGAGAACGGCGACCTCATCTTCGGCACCACGGACTCGTGGCTCGTGTGGAATCTCACCGGCGGCGGCGAGGGCGGCCGGCACGTCACCGACGTCACCAACGCCTCCCGCACCATGCTGATGAACCTGGACACCCTCGACTGGAACGAGGAGATCTGCGCGGACATGGGCATCCCGATGTCCATGCTTCCGGAGATCGTCAGCTCCTCCGCCGAGGTGGGCACCGTATCCGGCCAGCAGCTGCTGCGCGAGACGCCGATCACCGGCATCCTGGGCGACCAGCACGCGGCGACCTTCGGCCAGGCGTGCTTCGAGGTCGGCCAGGCCAAGAACACGTACGGCACCGGCAACTTCATGCTGATCAACACCGGCGAGGAGCCGGTGCACTCGGACAACGGCCTGCTCACCACGGTGGCGTACCGCATTGGCGACCAGAAGCCGGTGTACGCGCTGGAGGGCTCGATCGCCGTCACCGGCTCGCTGATCCAGTGGCTGCGGGACAACCTCGGGATGATCGGCAGCGCCCCGGAGGTCGAGACCCTGGCCGCCGGTGTGAAGGACAACGGCGGCGTGTACTTCGTCCCCGCGTTCTCCGGCCTCTTCGCCCCGCACTGGGACGCCGCGGCCCGCGGCGTCATGGTGGGCATGACCCGTTACGTCAACAAGGGGCACATCGCCCGCGCGGCGCTCGAGGCCACCGCCTTCCAGAGCCGCGAGGTCCTGGACGCCATGAACGCGGACTCCGGCGTGGACCTGACCGAACTGAAGGTCGACGGTGGCATGGTCGCCAACGAGCTGCTCATGCAGTTCCAGGCGGACCTGCTGCGCGTGCCCGTCGTGCGCCCCAAGGTCATCGAGACCACCGCTCTCGGCGCCGCCTACGCCGCAGGCCTGGCGGTGGGGTTCTGGGCGTCCCAGGACGAGCTCGTGGCCAACTGGGAAGAGGACAAGCGCTGGGAGCCCACCACGGACGAGGAGGAGGTTGAGCGCGCCCTGCGGCTGTGGAAGAAGGCCGTGGAACGCTCCCGCGACTGGGTCGACGAGGACGTCGAGTCGGCCCAGGGCTGAGCCGTCCGGTCCGTAGGTCGGTCCGGCCGGCCCCGTGCGCCCCGTGCGCCCCGGGCCGGTCCGGGCCCTCCAGAAGGACCCCGAGCAGCACTACCCCCTCGTCGGCCGCCTGCGCGCGGAGCGGGGCGGAGTCGGTGCCGTTGCCATCGGCGCAGTGGCCAGGCCCGAGGTGCCCGGCTGCTCCGACGTCAAGCTGTCCTCACCCAGGGCGTCCTCTTCCCCCGCCGCTTCCGCCCAAGGCGGCGGTGGCCAGGCAGGCGAAGTAGTCCGCATCCACGTGTCGGCCGTCCTTGGTGGCGCTCCGATGTGGAATCTCCTCGGAGAGGTTCTCCTCGTCCGCGTTGTTCACCGAGGCCACCACCTTTTCGAGGCCGGCCACCTCGGGCCGGAGTTCGCGCGCCCGTCGTCGCATCCTGCCCTCGCCGGTCCACTCATGGGTGCGTTCGGTGAGGGCGTCGAATGGGTTCTCACACGCCGACAATCGGCGTGCTCGTTCGACGACGTTGGACGCCAGGATGTCCCGGAGCATCGTCGTCTTGCCGGTTCCGGGTGGGCCGTTCACACCCATCAGACCCGCCCGCGCGACGACATCAATGCGGGCGGCTTGCAGATGCCCCGTGTGCTCGTGGGCAGTCACATTCGAGGAACTCAGCGATGGCTGCAGTGCCGGGATGGCGCGCTTGTCCTCTTCCCCGAGGCTCGGCGCGGGCAGTCCATCCCCCGTCTGACCTTCGCCCACTCCCCCAGGACTACGAAGTCCGTTCAGTTCCGGTTCAGCCCGAACCGGCGCGTCATCAGAGCGTCCTTGTAGTGCTTCTCCGCGGCGTCGATCTGGGCCTGCGGGGTATTAGAGCCGAACACGCGCAACAGGCTGAACGTGTACCGCTCCGGTTGGGCGGGGTCGAGCTCTAGGGCATCCCGGAGGGCGACGTTCCCGCCAGGCCGTCACGGGCGTAGGCCGCCCACCGTCCGAGCACACCACGCTCGCCGTCGGCCTTGCCGACGTAGCACTGGCCCGCGGTCTCGTCGGCGATCAGGTAGATCCCGCGTACGGCCTCCAGGGCGGTGCGCCAGCCTGCGTAGCGGGTCTCGGTCACCATTGACTGCAGGTCCCCGTAGCTGAGCAGCACGTGGTCGAAGCCGGGGAACGCCTCGGTGGTGGGGTCGGCGATCTCGAGGACGGGGAAGCGCGCCGCCAGGGGGCCGCGCTTGGCCCAGTTCACGGGGTCTGCGGACCACTCCACCACCAGGCGCTCCTCGAGGGAGGCCAGCAGCGGCACCGGCGCAACGTCGTAGTACCGGTACCGCTCCGTGCGCTCAGCCACGGCCTCCCCGCGGTTCTCGTACACGGCGGTGAGGCGAGAACGACGCCCGCCCTCCCCCATGAAGATCAGCCAGTGGCGGGCGGGCTCCTTCGGGAACTTCCCCACGTGGTGCTGCTCCCGCGTGTAGGCGAGCACGCGCTCCGGCGTGGCTGCCGCCCGCGATGGCAGCCCCGACTCCTTGTAGGTGTGGCGGATGGCCAGGACGTCGTGCGGGTCGAGGCCTGCGGCGGCGAGGACCGCACCGAGGGAGAGGACGAAGGGCTGGGTGGACTCCATGGGACCCCATTCTGCCGACCGAGAACCCCTGATCTCCCTTCCGCTGCGATGAGCCCACAGCCACAATCACCGTGACGCCTTCTATTGGAAGAGGGAGCCATGACCGCACCCCAGCTGCACCTGCCCTGCACGGTTGTTTCGGATCAAACGGAGCGCGCCGTTGACCTGCTCCAGCTCTATTTCAAGTCCCGGAAGTTCATCGGCAGCCAATGGGACGGGTTCGACCCGAGCGGGACGCGCGCAGCGTCCGCGAATGTGTTCACCTCCGACGACGTCGCCTCCGCCGCCCTGCTGAACACGCCAGTGCCGGGGCACGCGGTCGTGCATCTGCTCATCACCCAGAGGGAGCGCTTCGCTGGGCTGTTGGAGGCCGTCGGCCCGGACCGGGACTTCATCGACGTCGACCCGGACCCGTCCGGCAAGGACATGGCACCGGTGTACGAGCTCTACGAGGCGCTGAAGACCCTGCCGAAGATCGGCCCGACAATCGCCTCCAAGCTGGTCGCCCGCAAGCGGCCGCGACTCTTCCCGATCATCGACGCCGCGCTGCGCCAGACCGTCTTCCATGAGACCCGAAAGGACGGTTACGTGGGCCGGGCACTGCTCCATGCGGAGTTCTCCGCCCAGGAGCGGACCATCTGGCAGCGCCTCGAGTCCTACCGGTGCGCGGCGGCCCTCCCCGCCGAGGTGACCACCCTCCGCGTCTTCGATGTGCTCGCCTGGATGGAGGCGAGGGCCTACTGAGGGCCATCTCTCACCAGCCAGGAGCGACATCAGGCGACGACCCGAGTGCCCCGACGTCCACCGGGCCTCGGAGCGGTCCCGTGCGCGAAAAATGCGGCTGCAGTCCTCGCGTTCAAGTTGAGTCCCTGAGAGTGGTGTCACCCTCCCTGAGCCGCCCCCTTCATTCGGTCCGGACGTTCTGTGAGTCGTCGGTTTCCATTTGATGGGTGCACTGCCGAGCGTACTCGGCTGGGGTTAGGTAGCCGAGCGAGGAGTGCCGGCGGTGGTGGTTGTA
>NZ_JABFBB010000011.1:17800-31302 GCF_017168555.1 Micrococcus sp. KRD012 | reverse complement strand
CACCCGGACTCCCGTTTCTACGGGACCACGGAGGTGCCCAACCGCGTCGAGAAGCTGGCGGGCACGGTGCAGGACACGCTGCACCGCGAGTGACCCGACCTTCCCGATGAGGGAGTGCACGGGCCCGTCTGCTCCGGCAGGCGGGCCCGTGTCGTCTGTCCCTGTACGGGTCCGCATCTACCTGGCAAGCGCCGTGGCGAGAATGTGCCTCGCCATTCTTGAGGGGATGCGGGCGCTTCGGACAGGGCTGCGTGGTCGCACGGAGTGTTCTTGACCCACGTCCACGCGGGTATACCCCTTTACACGCCCTGCCCTGTGGCTTCGTTCGCTTGGTGGCGGGGTTTTTGCAGCGCTCCGTGGCGGTCTTGTTGCCGCGATCACGCAGGACTGGCTGCAGGTAGGTGTCGCGGTCTGAACCGAGAGGGGTGCGCCCGGTCGGGGCCGTTTGGATCGCTGCCGCTACGTCAGAGTCCGAAGGCTCCGCCGCTGACGAGGATCACGATGCCGAGGCCGATGAGAACGATGGGGAAGAGGATGTTCTCCCAGCGTTCGAGCACTTCGGCGATCGGGGGGCGGGTGGCGACGAACTTTGCCAGGGCCACCAGGACCGCGACGAGCGCGAGGAAGACGATGCAGTAGGCGACTACTGCGAGAGGTTCCACGCTGAGGAAGACAGGGGTGTAGACGCCGATGTTGTCGCCGCCGTTGGCAAGGGTGACGCCTGCGACTGTCCACACGCCGACCTTCTTGCCGGCAACCTTGGCCTCGTCGTCATCGTCGTCATCGTCTCCGCGCCAGGCCTGCCATGCGGCCCAGAGGCCGAGGCCCAGAGGGATGAGGCCGAAGTACGGGATGGCTGCCGGGGGCAGGAATGCTCCGGCGCCGATGGTCACCAGGACCGCGGCACCGAGGATGCCGGCGAATCCGAGGTACTGGCCGGCCAGAATGCGGGCGGTAGTGCCGCGCTGGCCTGCCCCTCGCGCGAAGAAGAGGGAGAGCACGATGATGTCGTCGATGTTGGTCGCTGCGAACAGGCCCATCGCCTGCAAGACCGAGGTGAGGCTCATGCGCCCTCCCCAGCTGCGTCGCATCCGGGAAGCGAGCAGGCGGGATCGATGCACGGAGCACTCTCATCCACCGCGAGGGTGACCTCGACCAGAGCAGTCAGCGCCCGCGCCAGGTGTGCATCGGCGATCTCGTATCGGGTCTGGCGGCCCTCGGCCACGGCGACCGCGATCCCGCAGTCCCGCAAGCACGCCAGGTGGTTCGACACGTTCGACCGGGTCAGCCCCAAGTCTCGCGCTAGTTCGGCCGGGTACGCCGGCCGTTCCAGCAAGGTCATCAGGATCCGCGACCGGGTGGGGTCGGCCATCGCTCGGCCCAACCGGTTCATCACATCAACACGAGAGGCGATAGTCAGCATTCACTGAACTATACAGTATGAGCTGAACTTACAGTGTCGCCTCGTAAAGCTATACCCCAGCGGGGCGGCACAGAACGTCGTGCCGTCCCGCTGTTTGCTCATCGGCCGACGGGGAGCTCGATCAGTTGCGGGCTGCTGCAGCAGGCGTCGCCGGCTGTGGCTGGGGCGTCGCAGCCGCCGCCGAGGTCGGTGGTGCATACGCCGGTCTCGGGTAGTTCGAGGTGGACTGCGTCGGCTGCTTTGCGGTCGCCGGCCAGGGCTGCTGCGATGGAGCGGACCTGTTCGTAGCCGGTGGCCATGAGGAAGGTGGGGGCGCGGCCGTAGCTCTTCATCCCCACGATGTAGAAGTTCGTCTCCGGGTGGGCGAGGACTCGCTCACCGTGAGGTTCGACGGATCCGCAGGAGTGGAACTCGGGATCGATCAGCGGCTCCAGCTGGGACGGTGCTTCGACGGCCGGGTCCAGGGCCAGGCGGAGTTCGGAGAGCATTCCGAGATCAGGGCGGAACCCGGTGGCGGGCACCAGCACATCGACGCTCACTTCTCGCTCCCCGTCCGGGGTCACAGCGTGGACGGTCAACGTGTCGTCGGCTCTGAAGCGAGTGATGGTGAAGGAGGTGAGGACCGCGATGCGTCCGGAGTCGACCAGCTGGCGCAGTCGCGAGCCGAGCGCTCCTCGGGCTGCGAGTTCGTCCTGGTCGCCGCCCCCGTAGACGCGGGTGAGGTCTGCGGTGCGAACGGCCCACATGATGGTGGTGTCGGCCTCCAGGTCCGCGAGGTCCAGCAGGGTATTGGCGGCTGAGTGGCCGGCACCGGTCACCATGACTCGCTTGCCGGCGAAGCGGTCACGGTCGCGGCCCTGCACGTCAGGCAGCGGCGCGGTGATGTGGCCCGCGGCGCGGGCCTGCTGCTCGCCGGGAGCAAGGAGCCCGGCCTGTCCGAGGGGGTTGGGCGTGGACCAGGTGCCGGAGGCGTCGATGACCGCGGAGGCGAGCACGTCTTCGCTGTGCCCGTCGGTGGTCTGGATCCGGACGAGGAAGGGGGTCTCCTCGCGGCGTGCGGTGCGGGTCTTGTCGATGCCGGCGCGGGAGACGGCGGTGACCCGCGCCCCGTAGCGGATCGACTCGGCGAGCTGGGGAAGCTGCGCGAGCGGTTCGAGGTAATGCTCGCGCAGTTCGTGACCGGTCGGGAGAACGTCGGCGTCGGGTGCGGTCCAGCCGGCAGCTTCGAGGAGACGCTGTGCGGCGGCGTCGAGGTTGTGCTGCCACGGCGAGAAGAGCCGCGTGTGCCCCCACTCGGCGATCGCGGCTCCTGCCGCGGTCCCGGCCTCGAGGATCAGGAACGGCAGGCCGCGCTCAGAGAGGTGGGCGGCGGCGGCAAGGCCGATGGGGCCAGCGCCGATGACGACAATGGGATGTGAGTTCGTTGCGGTGGTCAAGATGATGAGTCTCCTTGCTGCGGGGCGGTCAGTTCGCGGTGCCGGTGAGGTCGGTCAGGAGCTTGCGGACGTGGGTGTCGATGTCGTCGCGGACCAAGCGCATCCGCTCCATCCCTTCGATGCCGCGCTGAGAGGGCTCATCGGTGTGCCAGGTCGTGACCGGCGCGGTCATGCCCTCGACGGGTTTGATGACGGCTTCGTCGCCGATGACGATCACGTGGTCGACGCTTCGCAGCAGCTCGGGGGTGACCGGCTGCGGGACGGCGGAGGACATGTCCGCGCCGACCTCGGCGATCGCCTCCGCGGACTGGGCGTTGATGGCGGTGCCCGGGCGGGTGCCGGCGGAATGCACGTCGACCTCATCCCCGGCGTGATGGCGCATGAGGGCGGCGGCCATCTGGGACTTGCCGCCGTTCTTCACGCAGACGAACAGGACTGAAGGGCGCTTCGTGGTCATGGCGAGGGGATCCTTCTGTGGGGTCATCGGGTGGGGGCGGTGGTGTCGCCGGGGAACAGGCGCCGCCCCATAGCGAGGGCGACGTAGACGAGGGCGACGAGGACGGGGACTTCGATCAGCGGGCCGACGACGCCGGCGAGGGCCTGGCCGGAGGTGACTCCGAAGGTGCCGATGGCGACGGCGATGGCGAGCTCGAAGTTGTTGCCCGAGGCCGTGAACGCGACGGTCGTGGACTTCGCGTAGTCGAGGCCGATCGCGCGGCCGAGCAGGAAGGACCCCAGGAACATGACGACGAAGTAGACCAGCAGCGGCAGGGCGATGCGGGCCACGTCCCCCGGTGCGGAGATGATCGCGTCGCCCTGGAGGGCGAACAGCAGCACGATGGTGAACAGCAGCCCGTACAGCGCCCAGGAGCCGATCTTCGGGAGGAACCGCTCCTCGTACCAGGTCCGACCCTTGGCTCGCTCACCGAGGATGCGGGTCAGGAACCCTGCGACCAGCGGGATCCCGAGGAAGATCAGCACGCTGAGGACGATCGCGCCGATCGAGAACTCGGCCGACGTGGTCGGCAGCCCCAGCCAGGATGGCAGCGCCTGGAGGTAGAACCAGCCCAGGGCACCGAAGGCGATCACCTGGAAGACGGAGTTGATCGCGACCAGCACCGCGGCTGCTTCTCGGTCACCGCAGGCGAGGTCGTTCCAGATGAGGACCATCGCGATGCAGCGTGCGAGTCCGACGATGATCAGGCCGGTGCGGTACTCTGGAAGGTCGGCCAGGAAGATCCAGGCCAGGGCGAACATGAGTGCCGGGCCGACGATCCAGTTCAGCACCAGCGAGGTCACCAGCAGGCGTCGGTCCGCGCCGATGCGCCGGGTCTCGTCGTAGCGGACCTTCGCCAGGACCGGGTACATCATCACCAACAGTCCGATCGCAATGGGCAGGGACACGGATCCGATCTTCACCGCCTCCAGCGCGGTGTTCAGGCCGGGGATGAACCGTCCCAGCAGGAGACCCACTGCCATGGCGGCCAGGATCCACACCGGGAGCCAGCGATCGAGGAAGGACATCTCCTTCATCACGCGGGGCTGCTCCACATCCTTGGTGGTCGTACTCATCGGGCTTCGACACCTTCCATCGACTGATATCGATGCGAACGCTATGCTTCACATCGATGACTGTCAATGTAAGGTGGGGACATGTCCACGACGACCGCGATCACAACTGCCGGGCTCGAGACGATGAACGGCCCTGAGGAGTGCTGCAGGCTCTCAGCGGGGCCCGTCGACAGCGTCGAGGCCGAGAGGATCGCGTCCTTGCTCAAGGCGCTTTCCGACCCGACCCGTCTCCGGCTTCTGTCCCATGTCGCTGCTCAGGGCTGCAATTCGGTCTGCGCCTGTGATCTCACCGAGCCGCTGGGCATCAGCCAGCCGACCGTGAGTCACCACATGAAGAAGCTCGTCGACGCTGGCCTGCTCACGCGCGAGCAGAAGGGCCGCTGGGCGCACTACTCCGTCGTGCCGTCGGCCTTCGCCGAGCTCCGTTCCTTCCTCGACATCGCCTGAACCCCCGCCGCCGACTTTGGAGATCCTCCTGACCGCACGGCCCAGTGTCCAGGTCGTCTGCGTCCACAACGCCGGTCGCTCGCAGTCCGGTTAGCCGGCGACGCGTTGGTCCGCTGCCACCGCCGGGTCCAGCAGGACCTGCATGGCCACCGCGGCCGCACGGGCGACCCGCTCTACTCCGCCCGTCGAACCCTGCACGCCGGAACCGGGTTGCTCACCGACAAGCAGAGGGCCCGGCTCGAGGCCACTTGGGGGACCTGCCAGCGGATGATCAGCGCCTACCGCGAACCCGACAGGGCTCGAGGAAAGGAGTCGATGGTTGGCGTGCACAGGTTCAGGAGGAGGTGACAGGCAGGTCCTTCGGAGACTTGCGCTGACCGGAGCGCTGCCCGGACTGCCCGGACCGCCCGGACCGACCGGGCTGCGCGCTGGGGCAGGGTCACAGCATTTCCAGTGGTCGCGGTCCGCTCGGGGGCGGAAACGCACGGTCCAGAGCATCCAGGTCTTCGCGGGTCAGCTGCACGTCCAGTGCTGTGGCGTTGTCGCGCACGTGCTGCGGGCTGCTCGCCTTGGGGATCGTGCAGAGCGAGTCGCGGCGCAGCACCCAGGCAAGGGCCGCCGCCGCGGGGCTGACGCTGTGACGGGCCGCGACGTCGTTCAGCGTCGTGTCGTCAAGGATGCGGCCCTGCTCGATCGGCGAGTACGCCATGACCGGCAGCTGGTGGTCGGCGCACCACGGCAGGAGGTCGTACTCCGGTCCTCGCCGCGACAGGTTGTACAGCACCTGATCCGTGGCCAGCCCGCTGCTGCCCGGCACGTCCTGCAGCTCGGCGAGGGCCCGGTGGTCGAAGTTGCTGACGCCCCAGTATCGGATTTTCCCGTCCTCGACGAGCTGGTGGAAGGCCGCGACGGTGTCCTCCAGCGGGTACCGGCCCTGCCAGTGCAGCAGGTAGAGGTCGATCCGATCGGTGCCCAGGCGTTTCAGGCTGCGTTCGCAGGCCGCGATCGTGCCGGAACGGGAGGCGTGGGACGGCAGGACCTTGCTGACCACGAACGCCTCGTCGCGGCGACCCGCCAATGCTTCACCGACCACCTCCTCCGCGCCGCCGTCGGCGTACATCTCGGCGGTGTCGACCAGCGTCATGCCCAGCTCGAGGCCGGCGTGCAGCGCGGCGACCTCGTCGCCGCGGCGGCCGGGGTCCTCACCCCAGCCCCAGGTGCCCTGGCCCAGCACAGGGATGGACTCCCCGCTCGGCAGCGTCATCCGTCGCATCCGCGATCACTTCCTTCTGGTTGTCCTGAGGTGGGACGTGGGCTGAGATCCTCGAAGGGCCGGCGCGTCCCCGGCCGGTGCTGGCTTATAGGAGGGTTGCGGGTACCGAGGTGCCGGGTGTCGAGCCGGTAGTCAGCCCCGCCTGTGCCATGTGGCGTACCGGGCTGCTCAGGAGCGGTTTCCGGCGCCGGTGGGCTGGACGGTACCACCACGGCGGAACAGAAGGCAGAGGTCATCGGGTGAGCGGCTGGTGGCCAGGTTCCCGTCTCGGGCGGCCTCTTGGTCCACCACGTTCACGCCGGCGTTGCGCAGGTCGGTGCGGATGCTGGGGAATGAGGTCAGGGCCCGGCCGGTCACGAGACGTCATGGCCCTGCCCGGACTGCCCGGCCACCCCGCCTTACGCCCCCGCTCGCCAGTACTGGCCGCGGTCCGCGAGATGCTCGGCGGGCCGCAGACCTCGTTCCTGCTGATCGCCGGTCAGCACAACGCCCAAGCCGACCGCTGCCTCGGTGTCGCCCCGGGAACGCACCCCGGCCGCCCACACCTCCGCCCCTGCAGTAGACTCCTGAACACTGTTCAACTCGTCGGGCACTCGCCATGCGCCCCGCGCCTCGGCTGAGCGCCCCCTCGCACTCGCTTCCGCACCAGGAGTCCCTCCATGAGCACTTCCGTGCCCTCGTCCCACGACGGCCACGTCCGCCCCGCGGCCACCACGACGGCGGACCGCCCCACCGACGCCGGCCGCCCCCGTCGCGGTTCCGCCGGCGGCAGCCTCGCGCGCATCGCCGTCATGACCGCGTTGATGGCCGTCCTCGGTCTGGTGCCGCCGATCGCCGTCGCCGGTGTGCCCGCCCCGATCGTGCTGCAGAACATCGCCGTGATCCTGGCCGGTGTGATCCTCGGCCCGTGGCGCGGGGCCGCCTCGATGGCGCTGTTCGCCGGCCTCGTGGCGCTCGGCCTGCCGCTGCTCAGCGGCGGCCGCGGCGGCCTGGGCGTGTTCGCCGGCCCGACGGCCGGCTTCATCCTCGGCTGGATCCCGTCCGCGCTGATCGTCGGCCTGATCTTCTGGGCCCTCACCTCCCGGGCCCGCCCCGGCCTCGGCGCCGGACGGGTCGCGCTCGGCGCGGCCGTCGCCGGGCTGATCGGCGGCGTCGTGATGGTCTACTTCTTCGGCGTGCTCGGCTTCGTCGGGATCGCCGGGATGGAGTTCGGCGCCGCCGTCCTCTCCATGGCCCCGTTCGTGCCCGGTGACCTGATCAAGCTCGTCGTGGCCGTCATCCTCATCGTCGGCCTGTGGAAGGCCTACCCCCGCGCCTTCCGATGAGCCCGGACCGTTCCGTCACCCTCACGGGCGTCCGCGTCGAGGCCGACGGCCCCGAGGGCGTCGTCGTGCTCCTCGACGGCGTGGACCTCACCCTCACGGCCCCGCGCGTGGCGGTGATCGGGGAGAACGGCTCCGGCAAGTCCACGCTGGCCCGCGCGATCGCCGGACTGGCCGACGTCGTCGCCGGGGAGGTGAGCGTGCACGGGGTGGACGCCGTCCGGGACGTGAAGGCGCTGCGCCGCACCGTCGGCTTCGTGTTCGCGAACCCGGCCGCACAGATGGTCATGCCCACCGTCCGGGAGGACGTGGAGCTGACCGTGAAGTCGCTCAGGGACGACGCCGGCCGCCGCCTGACCCAGGACGACGTCGCCGCGCGCGTGGCCGCGGCGCTTCAGGAGCACCGGCTCACCGCGCTCGCGGACCGGGCGTGCCTGTCCCTGTCCTCGGGGCAGGCGCAGCGGCTGGCCATGTGCTCGGTGATGACCGCCGGGCCGTCCCTGGTGATCGCCGACGAACCGACCTCCCTGCTGGACGGCCGGCACCGGCGGATCGTGGCCGACCGGCTGCTGGCCGCAGACCCCTCCGCCCCGGACGGGTTCCAGCTGCTGCTGGTGACCCACGACCTCGAGCTGGCCCGTGCGTGCGACGAGGCCGTGTGGATCCACGGCGGCCGTGTGGAGCGGACCGGCCCGGCCGAGGACGTGGTCGAGGCGTACGAGCGCTTCCTGGACCACGCCGTGGCGGCGGAGCTGCGCTGATGCTCTCCCTGTACATCCACGGCGACTCGCCCCTGCACCGCGCCCGCGCCGGCCTCAAGACGGGCCTGTTCGCGGTGTGGGTGCTGGCCCTGACCCTGCTGCCGCTGTCCCGGTGGACGGCCGGCGCCGCCGTCGTGGGTGCCGTGACCGCGTATCTCGTGGGCTTCGGGCTGCGGCGTGGGGCGGCGATGATCGCCTCCGACCTGCGCGCTCTGTGGCTCTTCTACGTGGTCCTGTTCGCGGCGCAGTGGATCTTCACCGACGCGTTCGCCGCCGGACTCATGGTGGCGCGCGTGCTCGGGCTCGTGCTCACCGCGCAGGTGCTGACGCGCACCACCCGGATCGCGGACATGACCGGGGTGGCCGAGGCGGTGCTGCGGCCGGTCGAGCGGATCCCGTGGGCGGGGCCGCGCCTGGCGCGGGCGGGGTTCCGCGCCGACCGCGTGGGCCTGGCGATGGGCCTGGTGCTCTCCTCGATCGGCCACCTGCGCGCGCTGGCCGAGCAGATCCGGCATGCGCAGGCCGCCCGCGGGGTGCGGATGGCGCCGTGGGCCTGGGCGCTGCCGCTGCTGGTGCTCAGCTTCAAGCACGCGGACGACGTCGGGGACGCCCTGGCCGCCCGCGGCATCGACTAGAGCCGCCCGCCCCCGGACCGCGTGGGGCGGCGGGCCGGCTCAGAGGGGGTTGTCCAGGGGCAGACGGTCGCGGTCGTAGGTGATCTCGGTGAAGCCGTGGGGCACGGGCCTGCCGTCCTCGCCCAGGGACACGAACACGATCTTGTCGATGGTCAGGATCATCTCGCCGGTCACGATGTTCCGCACCTTCGCCCGCATGGTCAGGGACGTGCGCCCGAACTCGGTGGCGCGCAGGCCCATCTCGATCATGTCGCCCTGCTTCGCCGAGGCCAGGAAGTTGATCTCCGAGATCAGCTTCGTCACGCACCGCGGGTTGCCCAGCTGCAGGGTCGCGTAGATGGCCGCCTCCTCGTCGACCCAGCGCAGCAGCGAGCCGCCGAAGAGGGTGTTGTTCGCGTTGAGGTCCTCCGGCTTGACCCACTTGCGGGTGCGGAAGTTGACGTCGTCGTGGGCGGCGCGGTCGGCCGAACGGGTGAAGAGCGTGGAGTCCATGGCTCCACGGTAGAGCGACGGCGACGCCGGCACGAGGGAGGGCGCCCGATGCGCAGACGTGCTCGACCGGGCCGTAGGGTCGCCGGAAGGGATCCGCAACGGAGCACACAGGAGGGACCCGACCGATGACCTGACCTGGCGCGATGTGCCGGTGGTCGGCTTCACGGTCGCCGCCGGCATCGCCGTCCTGTTCTGCCTGGTCTGGCTGCTCCGGGACGGGCTCACCACCGACTACACGTGGGGGCTGCTGCTGGCCCCGGTGCTCATGGGCGTGGCCGGGGTGGCGGTGATGGTCCTCTGGGAGCGGCTCCTCGTCCGCGTCCCGCGGCTGGCCGCCACGCTGGTGGCCGGCGGCGCCCTCCTGGCCTTCGTGCTGGTGCTCGCCTGGTGGCTTGTGGAGGTGAACGCGCAGACGCACCTGTTCACCGGGAGCACGTTCTGGCTGCTCGCCGTCGCCCCGGTCTGCGCGGGCCTCGCCTGGCTCGCGCACCGGCTGCTCCCGGCGGCCCGCCGGCCCGTGGGGGAGCCCCCCGCCGCCCTCGACGACGACGCCTGGGCCCGCCGCCTCGCCGGCGTCCTGCGGCTGCGCAAGGACCTGCCCGACGCGCGGGTGGCCGAGATCGTCCGTGACGCACAGGCACGCGGGGCCGCGGCCGGGCGTCCGCTGGCCGAGGAGCTCGGCTCCCCGGAGGCGTACGCCGCGGGCGTCCAGAAGGACCTGGTCATCGCGCCGCGCCGGCGGGCCTGGGCGGTCACCGCGCTCGTGCTGCTCATCCTGGCCACCCGTCTCCCGGGCGTGGTGGCCGGGGAGCGGCTCGGCGCGTGGGACGTCGCGTACCTGTTGGTCGCCGTCGTCGTGCTGGTGTCGGAGTGGTGCGGCTACCGGGCGGCGGTGCGCCGGGCCCGCCGCTGAGGGGTCTCAGGCCCCCGCGGCGGCCAGCACCCGCGCCACGTGGCGGCGGTGCACCTGGTGGATGATTTCGATCAGTCCGCACCCGAGCGCCG
Source organism: Micrococcus sp. KRD012 (assembly GCF_017168555.1). Classification (NCBI taxonomy): domain Bacteria; kingdom Bacillati; phylum Actinomycetota; class Actinomycetes; order Micrococcales; family Micrococcaceae; genus Micrococcus; species Micrococcus sp. KRD012. Next base: position 20,936 of record NZ_JABFBB010000011.1, on the reverse strand, counting down.
CGATCACCAGCGCGGCCACGAGCACGTCCGTGGGCGGGACCTCCATCTGGTGGTACCAGCGGGAGGCCGGCACCAGCACGACGGCGGCCAGCACCGCGTACATCGCCAGGATGAGGACCACCACGCGCGCGCTCAGCGGCCGGGACATCACGCTGAGCACCCACAGGCCCAGCAGGGTCAGGGTGATCATGAAGGCGGCCTGCTGGCGGGGCAGGTCGACGTCGCCGGCGGTGAGGCGCACGTACGTCTGCAACGTCACCATGGACAGCAGGATCACCGCGCCGGAGGGGATCGCGAACCGCAGCGCCCGCCCCAGGAAGCCGGGCACGTAGCGGCGCGGGTTCGGCAGCAGGGCGAGGAAGAACGTGGGTGCGCCGATCATGATGAAGTCCACGGTGGAGGCCTGCCGTGGCAGCAGCGGGAACTGCCACGCGAACAGGGAGAACACCACGCCGAACAGCAGCGCGTACGTCGTCTTCGTCAGGTAGATGTGGGCGAGCCGCTCCATGTTGGCGATCACCTGGCGGCCCTCGCCGAGCACGCGTGGCAGGCGGTCGAAGCGCCCGTCCAGGAGCACCATCCGGGACACCGCCTTGGTGGCCGGGGCCGCGTTGCCCATGGCGATGCCCAGGTCCGCGGTCTTCAGGGCCAGGGCGTCGTTCACGCCGTCGCCGGTCATGGCCACCACGTGCCCGCGCGACTGCAGCGCCTGCACCATCGCCTTCTTCTGGTCCGGGCTGACGCGGCCGAACACGTCGTGCTCGGCCATCACGTCGGCGAGCGCGCCGGGGTCCTCCGGCAGGGTGCGCCCGTCGTAGGCCTGGCCCGCCACCTCGAGACCCACCTCGCGCGCCACGGCGGCCACGGTGCGCGGGCTGTCCCCGGAGATCACCACGGTCCGCACGCCCTGCGCGTGGAAGTAGTCGAGGGTCTCGGCGGCGTCCGGGCGCACGTTCTCGCGGAACGTCACGACGGCGACCGGGACGCCTCCGGCGGGCAACGCATCCCCGATCAGGGGCTCGTCCGTGCGGGCCAGCAGCAGCACGCGGCGGCCGGCGTCCGCGTCGGCGTGGACCTGGGCGCGGACGGCCTCGGCGGCGTCGGGGCCCAGGAGCCGCTCGTCCACGAGGGCCTCGGGCGCACCGAGCAGCCACGTGCCGGCCGCGGCCCCGGCCTCCGGGCCGAACGCGACCGCCGACCACCGGCGCGCGGAGGAGAACGCCACCTGGGCCGCGGGGTCCACCGCCGGGACGGCCGTGAAGGGCTCGCGCAGGGCCGCCGCGGTGGGGTTCACGTCCGGGTCCGCGCCGAACCAGGCGAGCACGGCCCGAGCCCCGTCGCCGACCTCGGCCGGGGCGCCGTCGTCGTGGGCGTCCGGGGACGCGTCCGCCGAGGCGGGCGGGGTGAGCCGGTCGAACCGGACGCCGCCCTCGGTGAGGGTGCCGGTCTTGTCCAGGCAGACGGTGTCCACGCGGGCCAGGACCTCCACGGCGGGCTGCTCCTGGATGAGGACCTCCTGCTGGGCCAGCTTGAGCGCGGACACGGCGAACGCGATGGTCGTCATCAGCGCCAGGCCCTGCGGGATCATGCTGGTCACCGCCGCCACGGACGCGATCAGCGCGGGCTCCAGGGCGGCCTCGCGCGGCTGGGAGAGGGCGAGGGACCAGCCGCCGACCGCCGTCATCTGGCCGTGCACGATCACCGCGATGATCGGCACCAGGGCGATCGTCAGCCAGCGGGCCACCTTCTCCAGGGCGCCGCGCAGCTCCGAGTGGATGGCGGAGTAGCGGCGGGCCTCGGCGCTGAGCCGGGCCGCGTGCGAGGCCGAGCCCACCGCCGTCGCGCGCACCAGGCCCGCGCCGGCCACGACGGCCGAGCCCGAGAGCACGGCGTCCCCGGGGGTCTTGGGCACGGGGTCGTTCTCCCCGGTGAGCAGCGCCTCGTCCATGTCCAGGCCGTCCGAGACGAGGACCTCGCCGTCCACGGGCACCTGGTCGCCGCGGCGCAGCACCACGACGTCGTCCCGCACGATCTGCGCCATCGGCAGGGGCACGCGCGCCCCGTCCCGGATGACGACGACGTCGTCCTGGTGCAGCAGCGCGATCCGGTCCAGCTTCCGCTTGGCCGAGTACTCCTGGACCACGCCGATCACCACGTTGGCCACGGCCGCCAGCGAGAACAGCAGGTCCAGCCAGCGGCCCATCAGGATCACGACGACGGCGCACAGCGCGATCGCCAGGTTGAACAGCGTGAACACGTGCACGCGCAGGATCTGACCCAGCGAGCGGGACGTGTCCCGCGACTGCACGTTGACCAGGCCCGCGGCCTCCCGCTCGGCGACCTCGGCGGCGGTGAGCCCGGTGATCCCCGCCGCGCCGGTGAACCCCAGGCCCGTCCCGCTCTCGGGGGCGGACGGGTGCGCGGACGCAGGGGAGGGGGAGGCCATGGCACAGAATCTACCCAGCCGGCGCGGGGCGGTCGCACCCGGGTTCATCCCCACGTCGGATGCCCGGCCCCGCGCCGGCCTGGCCGTCGATCCCCTCGCGCAGCAGGTCGGCGTGGCCGGCGTGGCGGCCGTACTCCTCGATCATGTGGGTGAGGATCCACCGCAGCGAGACCGGGTCCCGCCCCTCCCGGATCCGGTGGGCGCGGGCCAGGGCCGCGTCGCCGTCGTCGCCGTCCGCCGCGAGCAGGTCCACCACGATCTGCCGGGAGCGCTCCACCTGGCCCTGCCAGAGGGCGCGCAGGTCCGCCGCGGAGTCCTGCGCCGCGCTGTGCCAGTCCCAGTCGGGGTCGGCGTCGAAGTCCGCTCCCACCCAGGGCGCCGAGGTGGGCTCGCCGAGGGCGACGGCCTCGAACCACCAGAACTCGACGAACGCGAGGTGCTTGAGCAGGCCGCCGAGCGTCATCGCGGACGGGTGGCCCGGCAGCCGGCGGTGCAGCGCGGCCGTGTCCAGGTCCGCCGTCTTCCACTCGATCGTGGCGCGCAGGAAGTCGAGGAAGCCCAGCAGGGTGGCGGCCTCGCCCGCGGCGAAGGGCGGCTCGGGGCGGCCCTGGTCGTCGTAGAACACGGTGGTCATGGCGGCCAGGCTACGCCCCACCCGCGTTGTCGTTCGGGAAACGGCGCGTTCGGGGG
>NZ_JABFBB010000011.1:0-17700 GCF_017168555.1 Micrococcus sp. KRD012 | reverse complement strand
GACCCCAGGAGACCCCGTGACCCAGGACGCCTTCCTCTACGACGCACTGCGCACCCCGCGGGGAGTCGGCAAGCCCTCCGGCTCCCTCCACGAGGTCAAGCCGATCGACCTCGTCGTCGGCCTGACCCACGCGCTGCGCGACCGCCATGAGGGGCTCGACCCCGCCGACATCGAGGACATGATCCTCGGCTGCGTCAGCCCGGTGGGCGACCAGGGCGCGGTCCTGCCCCGCGTGGCCGCCCTCAAGGCGGGCCTGCCACAGACCGTGGCCGGCGTGCAGCTGAACCGGTTCTGCGCCTCCGGACTCGAGGCCGTGAACCAGGCCGCCGCCCGCATCCGCTCCGGCTGGGAGTCCCTGCTCGTGGCCGGCGGCGTGGAGTCCATGTCCCGCGTGCCCATGGGCTCCGACGGCGGTGCGTGGGCCATGGACCCGGCCACCTCCCTGGCCACCGACTTCATCCCGCAGGGCGTCTCCGCAGATCTGATCGCCACCCGTGAGGGCTTCAGCCGCGAAGAGCTGGACCGCTTCGCCGCGCAGAGCCACCGTCGTGCTGCGGCGGCGTGGCAGGAGGGCCGGTTCGCCCGCTCCGTGGTCCCGGTGAGGGACATGAACGGGATGACCGTGCTGGACCGGGACGAGACCATCCGCCCCGACTCGACCGTGGAGACCCTGGCCACGCTCAAGCCCTCCTTCGAGGCGCTGGGTCGGGAGGCGGGCTTCGACGCCGTGGCGCTGGAGAAGTACAGCTCGCTGGCGGAGATCGAGCACCCGCACCACCCCGGCAACTCCTCGGGCATCGTCGACGGCGCCGCGCTGACGCTGATCGGCTCCGAGGAGGCCGGCCGGCGGGCCGGGATGAGCCCGCGGGCCCGGATCGTCTCCGCCGCCGTCGTCGGCTCCGAGCCCACCATCATGCTCACCGGCCCCACCCCGGCGTGCCGCAAGGCCCTCGAGGTGGCCGGCATGACCGCCGCGGACATCGACCTCGTGGAGATCAACGAGGCGTTCGCGGCCGTGCCGCTGCTGCTGATGAAGGAGATGGGCTGGACCGAGGAGCAGACCAACGTCAATGGCGGCGCGATCGCCATGGGCCACCCCCTGGGCGCCACCGGCGCCATGATCCTCGGCACTCTCGTGGACGAGCTCGAGCGGCGCGACCTGCGGACCGGCATCGCCACGCTCTGCATCGGCGCCGGCATGGGCGTCGCCACCATCGTCGAGCGCGTCTGAGCGCCGCACCCACCCGACCGACCAGCACGGCAGGAAGAGCACGGCATGAGTGAGCACATGATCACCTGGGACCAGGACGCCGACGGCGTCGTCACGCTGACCCTGGACGACCCGCAGGCGCGGGTCAACACGATGAACGAGCGGTACCAGGACGCGATGGACGCCGTCGTGGACCGCCTGGAGGCGGAGCGGGACACGGTGACCGGCGTCGTCCTGACCAGCGCGAAGAAGACCTTCTTCGCCGGCGGCGACCTGGGCTCCCTGGCCCAGGCCGGTCCCGAGGACGTGGAGTCCGTGTTCGCGCTGACGCAGCGGGTCAAGGGCCAGCTGCGCCGCCTCGAGACCCTCGGCCGCCCCGTGGTCGCCGCGATCAACGGCACGGCGCTCGGCGGCGGCCTGGAGATCGCCCTGGCCTGCCACCGGCGCATCGCCGTGGACGACCCGGGGCTGAAGGTCGGCCTCCCGGAGGTCACCCTGGGCCTGCTGCCCGGAGGCGGCGGCATCACCCGCCTGGTGCGCATGGTGGGCGTGGAGCGCGCCCTGATGGAGTGGCTGCTGCAGGGCACCGCCCGCGACGCCCGGGCCGCGATGGAGAAGGGGATCATCGACGAGGTCGTGACCGACCCCGCGGACCTGGTGCCCGCCGCCAAGCGCTGGATCCTGGAGCACCGCGACGACGCCGACGCCGCCGCGAAGCCCTGGGACGTCAAGGGCTTCAGGATCCCCGGCGGCACCCCCGCCCAGGCCTCCTTCGCCTCCCGCCTGCCCGCGTTCGCCGCCACCCTGCGCCGGCAGCTCCACGGCGCGGACCTGCCCGCCCCGAAGGCGATCCTCAGCGCCGCGGTGGAGGGCTCGCAGGTGGACTTCGACACCGCCTCGCGCATCGAGACCCGGTACTTCGTGTCCCTCGTGACGGGCCACACCTCCTCCGCCATGATCCAGGCGTTCCACTCGGACATGCAGGCGCTGCGCTCCGGCGCGGCCCTGGGCGGTCCCTCCCGCGAGCGCAGCACGATCACCACGGCGGCGGTGCTGGGCGCCGGGATGATGGGCGTGGGCATCGCCCACGCGCTCGCGCTCAACGGCGCGGACGTGATGCTCAAGGACGTCAGCCTGGAGGCCGCCGAGCGCGGCCGTGAGCGGGTGGGCGCCCTCCTCGAGGGGCGCGGGGCGAAGGGGCGCATGAGCCGCGAGGACGCCGACGCCGTCCTGGCCCGCGTGCAGCCCACCGAGGACTATCAGGACCTCGCGCACGTGGACGCGGTGATCGAGGCCGTGTTCGAGGACGTCGAGCTCAAGCACTCGGTGTTCGCCGAGGTGGAGAAGGTGGTCGGCCCGGACACCCTGCTGTGCAGCAACACCTCCACGCTGCCGATCACCCTGCTGCAGGGCCCGCGGGAGCGGTCCCAGGACTTCATCGGCCTGCACTTCTTCTCCCCGGTGGACCGGATGAGGCTCGTGGAGATCATCCGTGGTGAGCAGACCTCCCAGCGCACGGTGGAGCGCGCCTACGACCTGGTGCAGCAGATCCGCAAGCTGCCCATCCTGGTCAACGACGGGCGCGGCTTCTACACCTCCCGCGTCTACGGCACGCTCGTGCTCGAGGCCGCGGCCCTCGTGGAGGAGGGCGTCGACGCGCATCGGATCGAGCGGGCGGCCCGCCACGCCGGCTTCCCGGCCTCCCCGCTGGCCATGATGGACGAGGTCTCCCTGACCCTGATCCAGCACATCCGCCGCGAGGAGGAGAAGGCCGTCGCCGAGGCCGGCGGTGAGCGTCCGGTGCGTCCGGGCGAGCGCGTGGTGGAGCGCATGGTGGACGAGTTCGGCCGCCCGGGCCGCGCTCAGGGCGCCGGCTTCTACGAGTACCCGGAACAGGGCCCCAAGCACCTGTGGCCGGGCCTGGCCGAGCACTTCGCCACCGGGGCGGACGTGCCCGAGCAGGACCTGCAGGACCGCCTGCTGTACCGCATGGCCATCGAGACGGCCCGCTGCTTCGACGACGGCGTCCTCACCGACGCCCCCTCGGCGAACCTCGGCGGCGTGTTCGGCATCGGCTTCCCGCCGCACACCGGTGGGCCCGTGACGTTCATGACGCACCGCGAGGGCGGACCGGCCGCGTTCGTGGCCCGCGCCGACGAGCTGGCCGACCGCTACGGCGAGCGGTTCCGTCCCGGCGACGCCCTCCGGCAGCGGGCCGAGCGCGGCGAGGGGCCGGGCCGATGAGCGCCGCGCCGCTGGCCGGGGTGCGCGTGGTGACCATCGCGCTGAACCTGCCCGGGCCCGTCGCCGCAGCCCGCCTGCAGGAGCTGGGCGCCGACGTCGTCACGGTGCTCCCGCCCAGCGGGGACCCCGTGTCCACCCTGGTGCCGGCCCTCTACGAGGAGCTGCACCGCGGGCAGTCGGTGCGCACCGTGGACATGAAGTCCCAGGCCGGGGCCGCCGAGATGGAGCAGATCCTGGCCGAGGCGGACGTGTTCCTCACCTCCCACCGCTCCGGGGCGCTGCGCCGGCTGGGCCTGGACGCCGACGCCGTCCGCGCCCGCCACCGGCGGATCTGCCAGGTAGACATCACCGGATACGACGGGGACCGCACGGACGTGCCAGGCCATGACATCAACTACCAGGCCGCGGCGGGCCTGCTGGCACCGGGGGCTCCACCGCGGATCCTCGCGGCGGATCTGCACGGTGCCGAGCGGGCCGTCTCCGCCGCGCTGGCCCTGCTGTGGGCCCGCGGCGCGGACGGGGACGGCGGGCACGCCACGGTGGCGCTCGCCGATGCCGCGCACGCCCTGGCCCTGCCCAACCGGCACCGCATGACGGGCCCGCGCAGCCCCCTGGGCGGGGCCCTGCCCCACTACGGGGTGTATCCGGCGGCCGAGGGCCATGTGGCCGTCGGCGCGCTCGAGCCGCACTTCGCGGCCGCGCTTGTCGAGGGCCTCGGGCTGGACGCGGACGGGGACGTCCGCGTCCAGCTCACCGAGGCCCTCTCCCGGCACGACGCCGCCCACTGGCAGGCCTGGGGGGAGGAGCGGGGCATCCCGCTCACCGCCCTGGCCACGCCCACGGCCTGACCCTCACGACTCAGCACCCCCCCACGAACGACCCCGAGGAGCACCTCATGACCACCACGGATTCCCGCACCCGCTCGCTGATCGACGTCGACGTCCTCGAGTACCACCGCCTCCTGACGCCCGAGCAGCAGGAGAAGCTCGCGGAGATCCGCGCCGCCCTGGCCGAGATCGTCACCCCGCACGTGGCGGAGGCCTGGAGCCGGGACGAGTTCCCGCACGAGATCGCCCGCCGCGTCGGCGAGCTGGGCTACAACCACATCAGCGGCATGACCGAGGACCCGCTGTTCCGCGGGCACCTGATGGCCGAGCTGGCCCGCGCGGACATCTCCCTCAGCGTGTACTTCGCCCTGCACAACGACCTCGTCGGGGCCACCCTGGAGGCCCTGGGATCGGAGGAGCAGAAGCAGACGTGGCTGCCGGGCCTGTACGCGATGGGGTACACCGGCTGCTTCGCGCTGACCGAGCCGGAGCACGGCTCCGACGTCGCCGGCGGCATGGCCACCACGGCCCGCCGGGAGGGGGACGAGTGGGTGATCAACGGGGCCAAGCGGTGGATCGGCAACGGCACCATGTCCCGCATCGCGATCGTGTGGGCCCGGGACGAGGAGGACGACCAGGTCAAGGGCTTCATCGTGGAGACCGACACCCCCGGTTACGAGGCCACCAAGATCGAGCACAAGACCGCGGTGAAGATCGTCCAGAACGCGGACATCACCTTCACGGACGTGCGCATCCCGGCGGAGAACAAGCTGGAGAAGGCCAACACCTTCGCGGACACCAACGTGATCCTGCTGGGCTCCCGCAACGGCCTGGGCTGGCAGGCCGTGGGCGCGCAGCAGGGCATCCTCGACGCCGCCCGCCGCTACGCGCTGGCGCGCACCCAGTTCGGCCGGCCGATCGCCGGGCATCAGCTGGTGCAGTCCCTGCTCGTGCAGATCGCGGCCAACCTGGCGGCCACCCTGGGCATGGCGCACCGGGCGGTGCAGCTGGAGGCCGCCGGGGAGGTGTCCATGACGCAGGCCTCCCTGGTGAAGCTGAAGACCTCCCAGATGTGCCGTGAGTCGGCCGCGCTGGGCCGGCAGATGATGGGCGGCAACGGCATCCTCGCCGACGTCGGGCTCGGTCGGTTCTTCTGCGACGTCGAGGCGATCTTCACGTATGAGGGCACCTACGAGGTGAACTCGCTGATCGTGGGCCGTGGCCTCACCGGACACTCCGCCTTCCTCTGACCCCCCTCCGACGACCGTCCCGACCAGATCAGGAGCCACCGTGACGACCTCCGAGACCCCCGACGCCTCCGCGACCACCCACGGCCGGCCCACCGAGCGCCGGGGCCATGTGGCCGAGCTGCTCTCGGCCACCGTGGCCCGGCAGCCGGATGCCGTGGCCCTGCGGATCGGCGAGGCCCGCATGACCTACCGCGAACTGGACCAGGTCACGGCCGCGACGGCCGGCTGGCTGCGCCACCGCGGGGTGGGCCCGGGGGACCGGGTGGCCGTGCTGCTGCCCAACGTCCCGGCCTTCGTGGCGGTCTACGAGGCGCTCATGCGTCTGGGTGCGGTGATGGTGCCGCTCAACCCGCTGTTCACCGCCCGTGAGCTGGGGTACTTCCTCGAGGACTCCGGGGCACGCATGCTGTGGGCCATGCCCGGGCTGCCCGCCGTGGACGAGGTGGCCGGGAACGTCGACGTCGAGGTGGTCACCCTGGACCTCGAAGCGGTCGGGCGGGAGTGCGCCGCCGAGGGCATCGCCCCGGTCACGGAGATCACCCCGCGCGACCCCGACGACGACGCCGTCCTGCTCTACACCTCGGGCACCACGGGGCGGCCCAAGGGTGCCCGGCTGACGCACACGAACCTGCGTTCCAACGCCATGGCGACGGCGACCGGCCTGGGCCGGCTCGGCCCGGACGACGTCGTGTTCGCGGCGCTGCCGATGTTCCACGTGTTCGGGCTCTCGGTGGTGCTCAACGGGGCGGTGTTCGCCGGGTCCACCCTGTCCCTGATGCCGCGGTTCGTGCCGGAGGCCGCCTACGACCAGCTGCAGGACCACGGCATCACGTTCCTGCCCGGCGTGCCCACCATGCACGGGGCGTTCCTCTCCGTGGCCCGGACCCGTCGTGAGGCCGGGGCCGAGCCGGCGGACTTCTCGAGGCTGCGCATGCCCCTCTCCGGCGGTGCGAGCCTGCCGGTGGAGACGCTGCGCGCGGCGGAGAAGCTGTTCGGCGTGCCCGTGTTGGAGGGCTACGGACTGTCCGAGAACGCGGGCGCCTGCTTCTTCAACCCCGTGGATGCGCCGACCCGGCCGGGCACCGTGGGCCGGCCGGTGGACGGCTTCGAGTTCCGGATCGTGGCGATGGACGGCACCGAGGTGCCCGAGGAGGATCTCGAGACCTCCGGTGAGCTGCGCATCCGGGGTGAGGGCATCATGGCCGGCTACTGGGGCCGCCCGGAGGACACGGAGGCGGCGTTCGACGAGGACGGCTGGTTCCGCACCGGGGACATCGCCCGCCGGGACGAGGCCGGGTACGTGATGATCGTGGACCGGCTCAAGGACGTGATCATCCGCGGCGGCATGAACGTGTACCCCCGCGAGGTGGAGGAGGTCCTCTACGAGCACCCGGACGTGGTCGAGGCCGCCGTGGTGGGTGTGCCGGACGAGCGGCTGGGCGAGGAGATCGCCGCCTTCGTCTCGCTGGCCCCGGGCAGCGCCGTCACGGGGGAGGAGCTCCAGGCGTTCGCGGCCGAACGTCTGGCCCGCTACAAGCAGCCGCGGGAGGTGACCGTCCTGGACGGGCTGCCGAAGAACGCCACGGGCAAGATCCTGCGTCGCGAGCTGCGTCAGGGGTGAGGGGCGTGCCGGGCGGTCTGGGCGCAGGTCGTCTGGTCTGAGCGAGAGGAACGACAGACAGGTGGCCTCTCGCTACGCTCCCGCGGTGCACGAGCAGGCGATGCGCCGCCTGGCCGAGGTGACCGGACTGGTGCCGGTCGAGTACCCCACCACCCGGCAGCTCGGGGCGAGTCCCGAGGACCGGGCGCGGGACCTGAACGCGGCGTTCGCGGACCCGCAGATCCGGGCGGTGATCGCCACGGTGGGCGGGGAGGACCAGATCACCGTGATCGGCCACCTGGACGCGGACGCAGTGCGCGCGGACCCCAAGCCGTTCCTCGGCTACAGCGACAACACCAACCTGCACCAGTGGCTGTGGGCGAACGGCGTGGCGAGCTTCTACGGCGGCTCCACCCAGGTGCACCTGGGGCCGGGACCGGCTGTGGACGAGGTGCACGCCGCGTCCCTGCGGGCCGCCCTGCTGACGGGAGGGCGGCTGGAGATCACGGAGCCGGGGGAGTCGGAGGACCACGGCGTCGACTGGCTGGACCCGCGGGCGCTCACCGAGTTCGGGACCCGCGAGCCGGTGCCGGGCCCGCACGACGACGGCGCGCGCGGCGTCGGCGAGGGCACCTCGCCGTGGCGCTGGGCCGGGCCGCGGCGCGCGGTGACCGGCCGGACGTGGGGCGGGTGCCTGGAGGTGCTGCCGTGGGCCGGGGAGGTGCGTCGGATGCTGCGCATCCTGGGGGAGCGCGCTGTGCACGCCGTGCTGGCGGCCCGGCCGCCGACGAGCTCCTTCGAGGTGCCGCGCGGCGCGGTCGAGCGCGCGCGGCGGCGCAGGCCACTGGGCAGTACTCATCGGTCGTCTTTGGGAACTCCTCCACGTGCCCGGGTGGGGTGTCAGAATCAGCACCGTGAGCACTAACGACGAAGCGGTCGCAGGGCGTCTTCTTAGGCTGCCCGCGGGAGCATATGAGCAGGTAGAAACCCTGCACGTGCGGCAGCAGCTGGCCGCCGCGCAGAATCTCGAGCCGGGGTTTGAACCACTCAGTGACACTGCTTTGCCCCATCAACTTGCCGTTCATGTCGGCGGTCTGCTTCGGCATGCGCTGACGCAGGCGAAAACGCCGGAGAAGCAGGTCGAGCTGGTACAACGCGTCATCGCAGCCTTGGGGGCGGACTATGCGCCTGATCTTCCGGTCTCAGAGCCCGGACGACCGGGACGACTGCGGACGCTCCAGGAGATCCGACCTGCCGCATCGCCCGTCAAGGAGCGACTGGCCCGGCCGGCGACGCCTCTCTCCGAGGTTGCCTTACTGACGAACGCGGTGGGGGAACCCAGCATCGGCGCTGAGATTCGCGACGAACTAGCCTCGGCCGACCGCGTCGATCTGTTGTGCGCGTTCGTGAAATGGCACGGGCTGCGCACTTTAGAGAAACAGTTGGCCTCTTTGGCTGAGCGCCAGGTGCCGTTCCGCGTCATCACGACGACCTACGTGGGGGCGACCGAACGGGCAGCACTGGATCGCATCGTGGGTGAGTTCGGCGGCGAGGTGCGCGTGAACTATACGACCGCCTCGACGCGCCTCCATGCAAAGGCATGGCTGTTCCACCGCGAGAGTGGCTGGAGCACGGCTTACGTTGGATCATCCAACCTATCCAAGGCCGCGATGCTGGACGGTTTGGAGTGGAATGTCCGGTTGTCCTCCATCGCGACTCCATCACTAGTCAGGAAGTTCCAGGCCACGTTCGACACGTACTGGGCCGACCCGGCGTTTGAGCCCTACGACCCGGAGCGGGACGCCGAGCGCCTCGACCGCGAACTGCGACAGGGATCATTCACAGACCGCGGGGACCGCATCGACCTCAGCGGTCTGGACGTGCACCCGTATCCGCACCAGGCGAGGATGCTTGATGACCTCAACGCTGAGCGCGCGCGTGGTCATCACCGCAACCTGCTCGTCGCGGCCACCGGCACGGGCAAGACGGTGATAGCTGGCCTTGACTACCGGGACATGGCACTGCGTGCCGGTTCGCCCCCAACTCTTCTCTTTGTGGCGCACCGGGAAGAGATTTTGCGCCAGGCCCGGAAGACCTACCGCGCCATTTTGAACGACGGCACCTTCGGGGAGCTGTTCGTCGGGGGAGAGCATCCGTCGCAGTGGAAGCACGTGTTTGCGTCCGTTCAGTCCTTGGCTCGGCTAGGTGTCGCCACGTTGTCTCCGGACCTGTTCGATGTCGTCGTCATCGACGAGTTTCATCACGCCTCTGCGAGTTCCTACGAGGCACTCCTCCGCCATCTCAGGCCACGCGAGGTCCTCGGTCTGACGGCGACACCGGAACGCGCCGATGGGGTCAACGTCAAGGACCTGTTTGAAGGACGCATTGCCTCCGAAATGCGCCTCTGGGACGCGCTTGAGGCGGACATTCTTGTGCCCTTCCACTACTTCGCCGTGAACGACGACGTCGACCTTCGAGGAATCGAATGGCGTAATGGCCAGTACGACGTGGGTGCACTGGGTCGGATCTACACCGGCGACGAGGCCCGTGCTCGGAAGATTCTGGCGGCGCTCAGCGACAAGGTATCTGACCTCGATGCCATGAAGGCCCTGGGGTTCTGTGCCACGGTGGACCATGCTCACTTCATGGCCGAGGTGTTCAACCGCGCGAAGGTCCCGGCGGCCGTGGTGGTGGGGGACACCGGGTCAGAAGAACGAGCCGCTGCCTTCAGGGACCTCCGTGCTGGGACCCTGAAGGTGCTCTTCGGCGTCGATGTGTTCAATGAGGGGCTCGACATCCCTGAGGTCAACACGGTCCTTTTTCTTCGACCGACGCAGAGTGCCACGATCTTCCTCCAGCAGCTCGGACGAGGGCTCCGCCGCTCTCCCACCAAGAGCGTGCTGACAGCGCTAGATTTTGTGGGCCATCAGCGCAAAGAATTCCGTTTCGACCTCAAACTGCGCGCGCTGACGGGCAGTGGTCGGCGCCAGTTGATCGACGACGTTGAGGCAGGATTCCCCTACCTCCCGCCGGGATCGCAGATCGTGTTGGACCGGGTGGCGGAGGAAAACATCCTGGCCAATCTCAAGAATCAGGTGGGTTTGAAACTGTCGGACCTAGTCAGGGATGTGCGGGACCACGCCACTGCGGCGCGCGTCGGACTTGCCGACTATGCGCTGGCGCGGTACCTCGAGGAGGCCGGCCGTGGGCTGGAGGACGTGTACCGGCCAGGAAAATCGGGACGGAGCTGGAGTACCGTCAAAGACCTCGCGATGGGTAACCACCTCGGGGTCATCATGACTCCCGACGACCGTGGGATGACCCTCCGTGCTATCACGCTGCGCCACGTGGACGATGCCGAGCGGGCCGATGCGTACCGCCGGTTGCTCACAAATAATACACGCTATGAAGAGCTGACTCCGCAGGATCAGCAGTACGCGCGCATGCTGTATTTCACCCTCTTGCATGGGGCGGGGCCAGCCCCATTTTCCGATTTCGACGAAGCTTTCGACTGGGTTCGGGGGTTGCCCGCATTCGTGGAGGAGGTCGACCAGTTGCTCGACGTCGTCGTGTCGAGCGCCCGGACCGCTCCCGAGCACCTGCGGTTGGGGAAGCCGACGGCCCTCCGTAGCCATGCACACTATCGACGGACGGAGATTCTGGCCGGCCTGGACATCTCATCGTGGGAGCGCACGCAGTCGAGTCACCGGGAAGGCGTGGCCTTCTCCCCGGACTACAACACCGATGCTCTCCTCGTGACCCTTAAAAAGGATGCTCGGCAGTTCTCACCCAGCACGATGTACCGCGACTTTGCCGTCAGCCGGTCCGCATTCCACTGGGAGAGTCAGAACGTCACGACCGCTCGCTCCCCCACGGGCCAGCGCTACCTCAGCAAGGAGCACGGCGGGTCGCACACCCTAATGTTTGTTCGAGGGTCGGGTAGGGATGCGATTGGAGAGGGTGCTGCCTATCTGTGTCTGGGAACGGTGCAGTTCGCGGATTGGTCGGGCACAGAACGGCCGATGCAGATCACTTGGGCACTGGATCGCGAGATGCCTACCTCGGCGTACCAGGAAGCGAGGGCCGCTAGCTAGGGAGGGAGTGGGCGTCGAGTGTGACGGTCGTCGTGCGCGATAGGCGCGGGCGCGAGTTTTCCGGAAGTGTCCGGATCCCGAACGGAAACGGCCCGGGAGTCGCCCGGATGTCAAACGGAGGCGTTCGAGAGCCGCCCCACCGTCACCGCTTCCGGTACAGCCCCTTCTTCTGGAACTTCGGCTCGCTCGTCACGAGCATCCCCAGGGACCGGAAGATGCCCTCATCCACGGAGCCGAGGATCGTCGTCGTGTGCACGTCGCAGCCCTCGAGGCTCGCCAGCTGCTCGACGGCCGCCTTCGCGTTCTCGTCGGTCGCCGCGGACACGGACAGCGCGATCAGCACCTCGTCTGTGTGCAGCCGCGGGTTCTTGGAGCCCAGGTGCACGGTCTTGAGCGTCTGGATCGGCTCGATCGAGGCGGGGGAGAGCAGGTGCACGTCGTCCTCGATGCCGGCCAGCACCTTGAGGGCGTTGAGCAGCACCGCGGCGGAGCAGCCCAGCAGCTCCGAGGTCTTGCCGGTCACCAGGGTGCCGTCCGCCAGCTGCACGGCCGCGCCGGGCTCACCGGTGCGCTCGGCCACCAACTGCGCGGCACCCACCACCGGGCGGTCCTCCGAACTCAGGCCCAGCTTGGACATCACCAGGGCCACGCGCTCGGACTCGGTGTCGTCCGCGCCCTCCAGGGCCTCGTTGACCTGAGCCTTGTAGTAGCGCCGGATGATCTCCTGCTTCGCGGCCTCCTGGCACACCTCGTCGTCCACGATCGCCGCGCCGGCCATGTTCACGCCCATGTCCGTGGGGGACTTGTACGGGGTGGTGCCCGTGACCTTCTCCAGCAGCGCGGACAGCAGCGGGAACACCTCGACGTCGCGGTTGTAGCTCGTCACCCGCTCGCCGTACTCGGCCAGGTGGAACGGGTCGATCAGGTTGATGTCGTCCAGGTCCACGGTGGCGGCCTCGTAGGCGGCGTTCACCGGGTGCTCGAGCGGCAGGTTCCAGATGGGGAACGTCTCGAACTTCGCGTAGCCGGCCGGGATGCCCCGCTGCCGATCGTTGTACACCTGGCTCAGGCACGTCGCCAGCTTGCCGGAGCCCGGGCCGGGGGCCGTCACGACGACGAGGTCCCGCGTGGTCTCGGACCACTCGTTGGCGCCGAAGCCCTGCTCCGAGACGATCGTGGACATGGCGTGCGGGTAGCCGGGGATCACGCGGTGGCGGGCCACCTTCAGGCCGAGGCGCTCGAGCTTCTCGAGGAACGCCAGCGCGCGGTGGTTGGCGTCCTCCAGCTGCGTGACCACCACGTGCTCCACCAGGAACCCGCGCTCCCGGAACACGTCCACGAGGCGCAGGACGTCGTCCTCGTACGTGATGCCCAGGTCCGCGCGGACCTTGTTCCGCTCGAGGTCCTTGGCGTTGAAGCACACCAGGATCTCGGTCTCGTCCTTGATGCGGTCGAGCATCGCGATCTTGTTGTCCGGGGTGAAGCCGGGCAGGACGCGGGAGGCGTGCAGGTCGTCGAAGAGCTTGCCGCCCATCTCCAGGTACAGCTTCCCGCCGATCTGGCGCCGGCGTTCCTGGATGTGCTGGGACTGGAGTTCGATGTACTTCGCGCGGTCGAATCCGACGCGGTGGAGGGGGCCGGAGGCCGCGGCCTCCGTGGTGGTGCTGGCGGGGCGGGCGGTCTCATGCGTGCCGGTCATGGACTCTCAGCATAGACCCGTCCGCGGGGTGCGCGTGCGCGGCCCGGCGTCGGGCCCACCGCATCCCTCAGCCCCTCGGGTCCTCCGGGTCGTCCGCGATCCAATCGTGCTCGGGGTCGTCGAAGCTGCGCGTGCGCCCGGTGCGCAGGTCGGTGACGTCCATGACGCCGGTGCCGCGGTCCAGGCGCACCTGCTGGTGTGAGGCGGGGTCGACGACGGTGATCGTCTGGGTCTGCGGGTCGTAGTCGTCCACCCGCACCTGGTCCTCGTACTCCTGCCGCGGGCCGTAGGACCCGTGCGTGTCGTCGTCGGGGAAGGCGGGGGCGCCGGGGGAGCGCAGCCGGCGCTCGAGGGTGCGCTCCACCCGGCGCGCGGCCGCCTCCTGCGCCTGCGTGGCCAGGCGCCGCAGACGTTCGAGGGACTCCTTGTCCTGTGAGATCTCCGCGCCGAAGAACCGCCACTGGTAGCGGTAGGCGATCATCCGCACCGCGAAGATCAGGAACGCGATGAGGAAGCCCGTGAACGCGTTGAGCGCGCCGTTCATCGCCACCACGGTCGCCAGCACCGCGCCCAGGAACGTGGGGAGCACGTAGACGCCGCGGGGGTCGAAGATGGAGGGCACCTCGTTGGCGACGATGTCCCGCAGCACGCCGCCGCCCAGCGCCGTGACCATCGCGATCACCACCGTGGACACCGGGTGCACGCCCATCGAGTGCGCCAGCAGCACGCCGGACACCGTGAACAGGGCGAGCCCGGCGGCGTCGAACAGGGTGATGGTCAGGTTCAGCCGATTCGGGTGGATCAGCTTGATGTACACGAGCAGGGAGACGAGCACCGGCGGGGCCAGGTAGACCGGGTTCTCCAGGGACGCGGGCAGGCCGCGGTCCAGCAGGATGTCCCGGGTGAAGCCGCCGCCCAGCCCGGCCAGCAGGGACAGCGCCATCGAGCCCACCAGGTCGAACTGCTTGCGCGCCGCCAGCAGCGCCCCCGAGGTGGCGAAGAAGAAGATCCCGATCAGGTCCAGGGTCGTGAGCAGCCACGGGACGTCGGTGAGGGTGGCGAAGAACTGCTGCACGTCCACGGCGGCTCCTTCCATCGGGTCCGGGGATTCACCGGCCATTGTCCCGTGCGGCCCGCGCAGTGGCTCGTTTGTTCACCCGGGTGTCCCCGGAGGTGTGACGTCTTCGTCGGTTCCGGGCGTCTCCTCGTTCGCCGGGGGGCCGTCCTCGCCGGGGTCGGCGGGCGGCCCGTCCCGGCCCTTGCGGTCGCGGATGTCCGGCACGGGCGGCTCGTCGTGCGGATCCAGGCGCTGGCGCTGGGTCACCCCCGAGATCTCGGCCCCCGGGGCGAGCCACTCCCTGCGCAGCGACACCACGCGCAGCACCAGCACGAGCACCATCACCGCGGCCGAGGTCAGCGGGTTCAGGAGCTCCGCCTGGCCGAGGGCCGCCGTCGTGCCCGCGCCGAGGATGGCCGGCAGCGCGTACCAGCCGCGCCCGCCGAACACGGCGGGCGGTTCCCCGGCGACGACGTCGCGCAGGATGCCGCCGCCGACGGCGGTCACCAGGCCCAGCACCGCGGCGGCGACCGGGCTCAGGCCGGCGAGCAGGGCGATGCGCGTGCCCACCACGCAGTACACGGCCAGGCCGATGGCGTCGAAGGCCATGACGGCGTGGTGGCCGCGCTCGCCGTCGAAGATCCGGAGGAACACCGCCAGCGACGCGACCGCCGGCAGGATCAGGTACCAGGGGTTGTCGAAGGCCGCGGGCACGTCCCGGCCGACCACGAGGTCCCGGACGACACCGCCGCCCGTGCCCACCATGAGGGCCAGCAGCAGGGAGCCGACGATGTCGTAGCCCTTGCGCACGGCGAGCACCGCACCCGAGATCGCGAAGAAGAACACGCCCACGAGGTCCACGGCGGTGATCGCCGCGGTGATCGCCTCGGCGAGCTCGCCGTGCGCGTCGATCGGCTCGGGCACGTCCCGTTCGAGTTCGGCGGGGTCCTTGGGGGTGGCGGACAGCAGCCACACGGGGGGGTGGGCGCCCGCGGACCTGGAACGCGTGCGGTCACTTTGAGCCTGAAAAGTGCGCCCATACCGACCGCAGGCGTTCCCGGAACGGGCGGGCCGGCGTCGTGGCCACCCAGGAGGACCCGGAGGAGCTCGTCGGGGTCAGCGAGGACTGGGCGGCGCAGGCGTACGCGGACGCCGCCGCGGTGGGCGGCGATCCTGCTCACCGCGGCGGATCCACCACGAGCCGCACCCGCGGGCTTGCCTGTTCGGCGGCGCCCTCCTGGGTCTCGGCGATCCGGCGCCAGATGCGGTCCGCCGACGGGTCGACCATCAGGTGCCCCATCTGCCGGATGACGGTGCCGAACACGGACGTCGGCATGCTGCGCCGCGGGGCGAAGCCGGACCGGCGCAGGCGCTCGGTCTGTTCCGTGGTCAGGTCCACGAGGCGCTCCAGCAGGGACTCGGTCTCCCCGCCGGCCTCCAGCAGCGAGCGGCGCACGTAGGCCCCCACCACCGGGTGGTCGGCCAGCAGGTCCGCGAACGCCGCGTCGCGGGCCGCGGACACCTCCTGTGGGGTGCCCACGAGCGGGACCTCGTCGAGGGTCGCGGCGATCAGGCGCAGCACGTCGTCGTCGACGGCGCGGGTCAGCCCCGCCTTGCTGCCGAAGTGGTGCCGCACCAGCCCGGGGGCGACGCCGGCCCGTTGCGCTATCTCGCGGACGCTGGCCATCTCGACCCCCCGCTCGGCATACAGCTCGAGGGCCGCCAGGCGCAGGCGCGCGGGGGAGGCGAGGTCGTCCTGGTCGAAGGGCAGGAGGGTGTTCATCGGGTCCTCGGGGCTGGGTCGGCGGATGGGATGGCCCGTGGTCGGGAGACGAGGATGCGGGGGCTCGCTGAACCCTACGGCAGGGATCGAAACGCCCCCCCGCACCCTTCTTGTACGCTAGTGCAACATCGTGCTTGAGTGTGCAACATCAGCTCAGTGAGGCATGTCACAGACGACTGCCGCCCGCCTCCGCGACCACCACACCTCCCAGGGGGACCCATGCAGACCACCGACACCGTCCTCGGCACCCCGTCCACCATGGGCGACGACGAGCAGCTCACCACCACTCGCCTCCTGCGGGACGCCGCCCGGACCTTCGGGGATCAGCAGATCATCCACACCCGCGGCGGCGGCTCCCCGTGGCAGACCACCACCTACGCGGCCGTGTGGGAGCGGGTGCGCCGCATGGCCGCGGCCCTGCGCGCCGAGGGCGTCGGGCCGGGGGACCGGGTCGGCCTGCTGCTGTGGAACGACGTCCGCCACCTCGAGTCCTACTTCTCCGTCCCGCTGCTGGGCGCGACCATGGTGCAGCTCAACCTGCGCCTGGCGCCCACGGACCTGGCCTACGTGATCACCCACGCGAAGGTGGGGACGATCGTCGTGGACGAGACCCTCCTGGAGCTCGCCGCCGCGCTCGAACCGCACCTGCCCGACGGCGTCCGCTGGATCGTGGCCGGCGACGGCGAGCTCCCTGCCGACTGGGCCGGTCGCGACGACGTCCTCTCCTACGAGGCCCTCCTCGACGGGCACGAGCCGCTCGAGACAGCGGGCCTGCCGAACGTGAGTGAGCGCTCCGCCTCCGGCGCCTGCTACACCACGGGCACCACCGGCCGTCCCAAGGGCGTCTTCTACTCGCATCGGGCCACCTGGCTGCACGCGCACGCCGTGGTGTCCACCCTGGGCATGACCATGGCGGACACCGCCCTGATGCTGACCCCCATGTTCCACGCGCAGTGCTGGGGCCTGCCGTTCGCCGCCGTCGCCGTGGGCGCGCGCCTGGTGCTGCCGGGCCGGTTCAACCTCACGGACACCCCGTGGCTGACCTCCACCCTCGTGGACCACGGCGTCACCGTGGCCCCGGCAGCCCCCGCGATCCTCATGCCGATGCTCCACCACCTCCGCACCCTCGAGACGCCCCCACGGATGGACGGCGTGCGCCTGCTGTGCGGCGCGACGGAGCCCCCCGTGGCCATGATGCGCGGCTTCGACGAGCTCACCGGCGCGGAGGTCATCCACGCCTACGGCGCCACGGAGACCTCGCCCATCGTCTCCCTCAACCGCATGAAGCCGAGCCTCATGGACACCCTCTCCGAGGATGAGCGGTGGAACCTCAAGCGGTTCCAGGGCCTCGTCGTCGTCGGGGTGGACGTGAAGATCACCGACCCCCTGGGCGAGCTGCTGCCGCCCGGCGAGGAGAACGTGGGCGAGATCCGCCTGCGCGGGCCCTGGGTGACCACCTCCTACGCGGACAACGCCGAGGCCACCGAGGCCGGCTTCGACGACGAGGGCTACTGGCGCTCCGGGGACCTGGGCTACCTCTCCCCGGAGGGCTACCTCAAGGTCACCGACCGCCTGAAGGACGTGGTCAAGTCCGGTGGCGAGTGGATCTCCTCGATCGACCTGGAGAACCACATCATGACCGTCCCCGGGGTCCGCGACGCCGCCGTGATCGGCGTCCCCCACCCCCAGTGGGAGGAGCGTCCTCTGGCCCTCGTGGTGCGGGACGAGGACTCCGACGTCGACCAGGACGCCGTCCTCGCCGCACTCGCCGAGCGCTTCGCCACCTGGCAGCTGCCGGACGAGGTCCGCTTCGTGACGGAGATCGACCGGACCGGCGTCGGGAAGGTCAACAAGCGCAAGCTGCGCGCCGACTACGCCGACGCCCTCACCTCCGGCCGCTGACCGGCCCGCCACCTCCCCAGACCCACCCCGACCC
>NZ_JABFBB010000010.1:52611-85797 GCF_017168555.1 Micrococcus sp. KRD012 | reverse complement strand
GTCGGACGGGGAGGAGGCGGCCGAGGGCAGACCCGGCGTCGCGGCCGGGGCCGGGGCGGCGCGGACGCCGTCGTCGGACTCCGGGACGGGGGCGGGCAGCTCGAGCTCCGGCAGCACGTCCAGGTCGGCGACGGCGGAGCGCGAGCGGGCGGCCCAGGCCAGGAGCGAGTCGGGCATCACGGTGTCCAGCGCCGTGATCACCTGCGAGCGGGTCACCTCACGGGTGACCGCGGTGGAGCCGGAGGCCGCGATGGAGAACGCCACGAGCCAGAGGACGAGGGCGCCCGCGAGACCGGCGGCGAGCGCGCCGAGCAGGCGGTCGACGAGTCGCAGGGCCGGCAGGTTCACGCGCAGCCGGATCGCCTCGCCGATGGCGGCGCCCACGTACTGGCCCGCCGCCACGAGCAGGACGAGGGTGGCGATCAGCGCGGCCCACCGCCACTGCGGCGCGGTGACGAACTCCGCCACCTCCGGCAGGGCGTAGAACGCGATCGCGGCACCGCCGACCAGGCCGACGAGGTTGCCCAGCACCACCCACAGGCCGCGACGGTGGCCCTGGACCAGGAGCATCGCGAGCGCGACGATGAGCAGGACGTCCAGCCACGTCAGACCCAGCGGCATGGGCGACCTCCTTCGGATGCGACGGCACCGGCCACGCACGGGGACCGCCCGCGCGCCCGGTGGAGGATCCAGGGTATCGGCCCGCCCTGGGGTATGGGGCACAATGGACGCCAGTGAACCGGGCGGCTCCTCCGCCGCGGTGTGAGGAACTGCCCACAGAGAGGACACGCACACATGGATCTCGAGGTTCTGCGGAAGGCTCCGCTGTTCACCAACCTGGACGACGAGGTGTTCGCCATCCTCACCTCGGAGCTGACCGAGGTGGAGCTCTCCCGCGGCGCGTCCGCGTTCCACGAGGGCGACCAGGGCGATCAGCTGTACGTGATCATGTCCGGCAAGATCAAGCTCGGCCGCACCGCTTCGGACGGCCGCGAGAACCTCGTGGCCGTGCTCGGCCCCGGCGAGATCTTCGGCGAGATGGCCCTGTTCAACCCCGCCCCGCGCAACGCCACCGCCACCGCGGTGTCCGCCACGCGCCTGGCCGGTCTGCGCCATGAGAACCTGCGCCGCGCCATCGCCTCGTCGCCGGATGTGTCGGTCCAGCTGCTCCAGGCCCTGGCCCAGCGCCTGTCCAAGACCAACGAGTCCCTGGCGGACCTGGTGTTCTCGGACGTGCCGGGCCGCGTGGCCAAGGCGCTCCTGGACCTCGCGGACCGCTTCGGCCGGCCGGCCGCGGACGGCCTGCTGGTGGCGCACGACCTCACGCAGGAGGAGCTCGCCCAGCTGGTGGGCGCGTCCCGCGAGACCGTGAACAAGGCCCTGGCCGAGTTCGTCCAGCGCGGCTGGATCCGCCTGGAGAACCGCGCCGTGGTCATCCTGGACCTGCAGCGTCTGCGTCAGCGTTCGCGCTGACGCCCCCCGCCCTGCCGTGGAGCGGGCCACCCCGGTCAGTCCCGGGTGGCCCGCTCCACGCGCATCCGGGGGGTGCCGTCGTCGCCGGCCTCGGTGACCAGATGGTATTCCGGCACGGGGCCGCGCCGGGCGCAGGGCGTGACGGAGAGCAGGAAGGCGGCGGCCGTCCGGTGCGCCGCGACCCGACGCACGATCACCTGCGTCAGCGGGGTCGCCACCTGGTCGAAGGGTGCCGTGCCCTCCGCCCCGGCGGGTCCGGGCAGCCGCAGCGGGCCGGCGAGCGCGCGACGCGCGGGCACCCACGCCTGAAGTTCGGGACCGGGTTCCTCGGATGCCGGCGCGGACTGCAGCGGTGGGGTCATCGTGGCGAACACGGCCGTGTCGAAGCGTCGGTGGACGTGGGGCGCGGATCGCCAGCGCATGACGGGGCGCAGCAGGTCGGCGCGCACCCCGAGGCCACGCGCGGCCAGCAGATGGGGCAGACTCTCCGAGCCCTCCTCGAGGGAGCTGCGGCCCCCGCCCCAGGTCTCGATGCGCGCCGTGGACACGACGTCCGTGTCGGAGCGACCGGCGAGGAGCACTCCGGCCTCGTCGTGGAGCTCACGGACGGCGGCCACCACGTGCTGCCGCGCACGCCGCCGGTCCGTGGTCCCGAACGTGCGGGCCCACTGGGAGGGCTCGGGCCCGTACCACGGGCAGGAGTCGGCGTCGGACTCGATGAGCGCGCCGCCGGGCAGACCCACGCGGCCGAGCGGGGTGCGTCCCGCGCGGTGACGGAGGAAGACCTCCGGGCCGTCGTCGCCGTCCCGCACGAGCACGACGGACGACCCGGGCCGGGCGGGGCGGACCTGGCGGAAGCGCCGGTCCAGCCACTGGCGGGTGAGGTCCTCCTCCTGCCCCGGGACCGGCAGCAGCAGGCCGGCCGGGTCAGCGGACACGGACGGTGATCTCCACCTCGACGGGAGCGTCCATGGGCAGCACGGCCACGCCGACGGCGGAGCGCGCGTGGCGGCCGGCCTCGCCGAAGATCTCGGCCAGCACGTCCGAGGCGCCGTTCACCACGCCGGGCTGACCGGTGAACGCGGGGTCGGAGGCCACGAAGCCGACGACCTTGACGACCTGGGCGACCCGGTCCAGGTCGCCCACCAGCTCGTGCACCGCGGCCACCGCGTTCACGGCGCACGCCCGCGCGAGCTCCTGGGCGCGTTCGGGGGTGACCTCCGCGCCCACCTTGCCGGTGGCGTGCAGGGCGCCGGCCACGAAGGGGAGCTGGCCGGAGGTCAGCACGAGGTCGCCGTCCCGCAGCGCCGGGACGTAGGAGCCGACCGGCGCCGCGACGGCGGGTCGGTCGATGCCGAGCTCCGCGAGGCGGGCCGCGACGGCGCCGTCGCCCCAGGTGGGGGCCGAGGACTGCTCCGTCACGTTCACGCCGCCTTCGGACGCTTGAGGTAGGCCACGGGGTTGTTCCCCTCGGGGCCCGGGATCACCGTGACGAGCTCCCAGCCGTCCTCGCCCCACTGGTCGAGGATCTGCTTGGTCGCGTGGATGAGGAGGGGGATCGTGGCGTACTCCCACTGCGTCTGCTGAGTCATGGGACCCACCCTAGCCACCGGCGCGGACCCCGGAAGAGGTCCCAGGTGCCCGCGCTACACTCGCGCCCATGGCCTCCCGCACGACCCGCTTCCCCGCGCCCTCGAGCGCCCTCGGCCGCCTCCTCGCCTTCGTGGGCCTCTCGGCGGTGGCCGGCCTGCTCGTGGCGGCCCTCCTGCTGCCCGTCGCGGGCCTGGCCGGTGTCGCCGCCGCGTCGGGCCGGGAGATGCTGGACGAGCTGCCGGACGAGCTGCCCACGGAGCCGGTCTCCGTGCCGTCGCGCATCCTCTCGGAGGACGGTGAGGAGATCGCCGTCTTCTACGAGGAGAACCGCACCCCGGTCCCGCTGGACGAGATCTCGGAGCACATGCAGCACGCGATCGTGGCCATCGAGGACGAGCGCTTCTACGATCACGACGGCGTGGACGCGCGCGGCCTCATCCGCGCTGCCGTGAACAACGCCACCTCCGACTCCACGCAGGGCGCCTCCACCCTCACCCAGCAGTTCGTGAACAACATGCTGGTGAACGTGCAGCAGATCCGCGGCGACTCCCGCCTCACGCTCTCCGGCTCCAAGAACATCGCGGACAAGGTCAAGGAGATCAAGCTCGCGGTCGCCGTCGAGAAGCAGATGTCGAAGGACGAGATCCTCGAGGGCTACCTCAACATCGTGCTGTTCTCCGGCCGTTCCTACGGCGTCGAGGCCGCCTCGCAGTACGTGTTCGGCAAGTCCGCCGCCGACCTGGAGAGCTGGGAGGCCGCCACGCTGGCCGGCATGGTCCAGTCCCCCACCCGGTTCAACCCGGCCCGCAATCCGGAGGAGGCCACGGAGCGGCGCAACCTCGTGCTGAACGCGATGAAGGACAACGGCTACCTCTCCCAGGAGGAGTACGACCACGCCGTCGCCCAGCCGATGGAGGTGGTGATGGAGTCCCGCCCCTCGGGCTGCCTCTACGCCAAGTTCGGCACCTACTTCTGCGACTACGTGGAGCGGCAGATCCTCGCCGACCCCACGTTCGGCCCCGACGTCCAGTCCCGCCAGGCCCTGCTGGACCGCGGCGGACTCACCATCCGCACGACGATCGACTCGACGCTCCAGAAGGAGACCGAGAAGAACCTGCGCGCCTCGGTGCCCAACAACGAGTCGCTGGGCGCCGGCCACGCGCTCACCTCGGTGGAGGCCGGCACCGGCAACATCCGCACCATGGCCCAGAACACCGAGTACGCCATCCAGGACGAGCTCGGCCACACCTCGCTGAACTTCAACGTGGACAAGCAGTGGGGCGGCGGCCAGGGCTTCCAGGCCGGCTCCACGCTCAAGCCCTTCGTGGCGCTGACGTGGCTGCGCAACGGCAACCGCCTGGTCGACTCCGTGGACGCCTCCCGGAACGTCTACCCCACGGGCACGCGCTTCGCAGCCTCGTGCCGCCCGGGCGGCTACACCACGATCGGCGGCACCTGGAAGTTCAAGAACGTGATCCCGAACATGCTGCGGCAGGTGCGCGTGGACGAGGGCCTCTTCTGGTCCGTGAACACCCCGACCGTCGCCACCGCGTACCAGCTGGACCTGTGCGACATCACGAGCCTCACCACCCAGCTGGGCATCACCCGCGCCCTGGACAGCTCCCCGCTGCAGCCGGACGACCCGTCCTTCCTGCTCGGCAAGGACTCGGTGGCCCCGCTCTCCCTGGCCGGCGCATTCGCCGCCATCGCCGCGAACGGCCTGTACTGCGAGCCGCGCGCCATCCTGGAGGTCTCGGACACCGCCGGCAACCAGTACGACGTCGCCGACCCGCAGTGCGACCAGGTCATCGACCCGGACCACGTCCGGGAGCTGATGCCGGTCCTGCGCCACATCGGCGGCTTCAACATCGCCGAGGAGGGCGCCGGCTACGAGTTCGGCGGCAAGACGGGCACGAACGACAACGTGTCCTCCACGTGGTTCGTCGGATTCACCAGCAAGCTGGCCACCGCCGTGTGGACCGGCCGCTACAACAACCTGAAGTCCATGACGGGCGAGACCGTCAACGGCGAGGTCCGCAACCCGTTCTACTCGACCTCCATCAACGGCCCGTCCTGGCTCGAGTACAACCAGTTGGCCAAGGAGAAGTTCCCGCCCGGCGAGCTGCCCGAGTGGGACGGCCCGCAGTCGGAGGACCCGGGCGAGGCCGGCGAGCACCCGGACGGACGCCAGTTCCACATCGACGACCTGGACCGGGGCGGGCCGTTGCCCGAGGCGGTCCCGGGCTTCTGACCGCGATGCGCCCCGCCGCCTCTCGCACCCGCCACATGCTTCGCGCCGCAGCGCCTGCCGCTGTCGGAATGGCCACGACGGCGGGCCTCGGCCTGGCCTGGGGTCTCGTCGAGGCCGAGGCCCGGACGGTGCGCACGCACCGACTGGCCGTGCTGCCGGCCGGGTCGGCGCCGCTGCGGGTGCTGCACCTCTCGGACATCCACCTGCTGCCCCGGCACCGGGCCAAGCGGGCGTGGCTGCGCGGATTGGATGCGCTCGAGCCGGACCTCGTGGTCAACACGGGTGACAACGTGTCCGCCGCGGCGTCGGTGCCGCTCGTGCTCGACGCGCTCGGGCCGCTGCTGGCGCGGCCCGGCGTGTTCGTGCCCGGCTCCAACGACTACTACGCGCCCCAGGCGGCCAATCCCCTCCGGTACTTCGCGGGCCCCTCGCGCATGGACGCGGACCGGCCCCGGCTTCCCTCCGACGTCCTGTTCGGCGCGTTCCGCGCCGCCGGCTGGGCCGACCTGACGAACCGGGGCGCCGCCCTGGTCGTGCCGACCCGCGCCGGGACCACGCTCGAGGTCCTCGCCGCCGGCACCGACGACCCGCACCTCGGTCTGGACGCCTGGGCCGGCTTCCCCGGCTCCGCGCCCGACGACGGCGCCGGGCGGCCCGGTGACGACGGGCGATTCCGGCTGGGGGTCACCCACGCCCCGTACCGCCGCGTGCTGGACGCCATGACCGCCGACGGCGCCGACCTGCTGCTCGCGGGCCACACCCACGGCGGGCAGGTGTGCGTGCCGTTCCTCGGCGCGCTCGTCACCAACTGCGACCTGCCCCGCCGACAGGCCTCCGGGGTCTCGACGTGGATGGCCGCGGGGCGGACCGTCCCCCTCGAGGTGTCGGCCGGCCTGGGGACCGCGCCGTCCGCGCCCGTGCGGTTCGCGTGCCGGCCCGAGGCCGTGGTGCTGGACCTGGTCCCGCGGGGCTGAGCCGCCTGTCCCGTCCGGGGCCGCGGGTACAGTGGAGCCCCGTGACCCGCGCCACCTCTCCCGCCGCCTCGTCCCTGCGTGACGCCCTGGGCGGGATCGCACCGTACCTCGAGGGCGTGCGGGCGCGCTGGGTGCTCGGGCTCGCCTCGGCCACGGCGGCGGGCCTCGTGGCCCTGGCCATCCCGCAGGTCATCCACCTGCTCGTGGACACCGTGTTCACGCAGACTGTGCTCGCCGGGCCCTCCTCCCCCGACTCCCGCGCGGACGTGTGGCGGGCCGCCGGCCTGCTCACCGTGCTCGGCCTCGCCGAGGCCGCGTTCATCGGCCTGCGCCGGTACTTCATCCTCCCGCCGGCCGCCGGGGTGGAGAACCGGGCGCGCATCGCCCTGTTCGAACGGCTCCAGCGCCTGCCGGTGGCGTTCCACGACGCGTGGCCCTCGGGGCAGCTGCTCTCCCGGGCCCAGGGTGACCTCTCGCTGCTGCGGCGGTGGATCGCGTTCGGCTCGGTCATGCTCGTGGTGGACGTGGTGACCATCGCCGTCGGCCTCGTCCTGCTGTTCCTGCTGTCCTGGCAGCTGGCCCTGCTCTACCTCGCCGCGGCCGTGCCGATCATGTGGGCGTCGTTCGGGTTCCGCAACGACTTCCGCGCCGCGTCCCGGCTCTCCCAGGACCAGGCCGGGGACCTCGCCACGTCCGTCGAGGCGTCGGTGCACGGCATCCGCGTCCTCAAGGCGTTCGGCCGCGGCGCGCACGCCCTCGACGGCTTCCGCGGGCGCGCCCGCACACTGCAGGGCACCGAGGTGCACAAGGCCTCGGTGCTGGCCCGGTTCATCGCGCTCATCGTGGCCCTGCCGGAGACGGTGCTGGGCCTGGGCCTCGCCCTGGGCCTGTGGCTCGTGGCGACCGGGGAGCTGACGGTGGGCGCGCTCGCCGCCTACTTCGCCACCGCGGCCGTGCTGGCCGGGCCGGTCGAGTCGGTGGGCCAGCTGATGGGCATGACGCTCTCGGCCCGCACGGCGATCGACCGCCACGTGGACGTCCTCGCCACGCCCGTGGACATCGCCTCGCCCACCGGGGAGGCCGCCGTCGTGCCCCCGGCCACCGGCGCGCTCGCGTTCCGCGGGGTGCGCTTCCGCTGGCCGGACGCGGACCCGGGGCGCGGGGAGCGCGACCTGCTCGACGGCGTCGACCTCGAGCTGGTGCCCGGCGAGACGATGGCCCTGGTCGGCGCGACCGGCGCCGGCAAGTCGACGCTGCTGCAGCTGGTCCCCCGGCTGCTCGACGTCACGGCGGGCTCCGTCTGCGTGGACGGGGTGGACGTGCGCCGGATGCCGCTCGAGGAGCTGCGCCGGCGGGTGTCCGTGGCATTCGAGGACGCCACGCTGTTCTCCGCGACCATCCGGCAGAACGTGCTGCTCGGCGCCCCGGCGGACGTGCTCGCGGACGGCCTCCACTCCCCCGCGGCGGACGCCCTGCTCGACCTCGCGCTCGAGACCGCGCAGGCGGGCTTCGTGGCGGACCTGGCGGACGGCGTCGAGACCGAGATCGGCGAGGAGGGCCTCAGCCTCTCCGGCGGACAGCGCCAGCGGATCGCCCTCGCCCGCGCGATCGCGGCGCGCCCGGACGTGCTCGTGCTGGACGACCCCCTCTCCGCCCTCGACGTGCGCACCGAGGAGGCCGTGACCGCGCGCCTGCGCGAGGTCCTCGACGGGACGACCACCCTGATCGTGGCGCACCGTCCCTCCACCGTGGCCCTCGCGGACCGGGTCGCGGTGCTGGCGGACGGGCGGATCGAGGACGTGGGGACGCACCCCGAACTGCTGGCCCGCAGCGCCGTGTACCGGCACATCATCTCGAGCCGACCGGAGGAGCAGGCATGAGCGCCGCCGACGTGAGCCGCGTGCGCGGCGTGGGGGCCGAAGAGGACCTCGACTACACCCGCGCGGAGCGCCGCCACATCCGGCGCCGGTCCTTCCGGCTGCTCGGCGAGCTCGCGCGGCCGGTCCGGGGGACGCTGCTGCTCACCGTGGTCTTCGTCCTCGTGTCCAACGCGGCGCGGGCGGCCGGTCCGCTGATCATCGCCTGGGCGATCGACGCGGAGCTGCCGCGCGTCGTCGAGGCCGTGCGGGCCGGCGAGTCCGTCTGGCCCATCCTCGTCCCCGTGGGCGGGGCGTACGTGGCGGCGGCCCTCGTCTCCGGCGGCCTGCTGGGGGCGTACACGTGGCTCACCGCGCGGGCGAGCCAGGCCATGCTGCTGAGCCTGCGGCTGCGCGTGTTCCGGCACACGCAGCGGCTGAGCCTCGGCTTCCACGAGCGGTACACGTCCGGGCGGGTGATCTCGCGGCAGACCTCGGACCTGGAGGCGCTGCGGGAGCTGCTGGACCAGGGCGTGTCCTCGCTCGTGTCCGGGCTGATGTTCATGTCGTTCACCGCGGCGTCCATCCTGCTGCTGGACCCGCCGTCGTTCCTCGTGCTGCTGGGCGCGGCCGTGCCGGTGGCGATCGTGACGCGCTGGTACCAGGTGCGGTCCGAGGAGGCGTACCGGCGGTCACGGGTGTCCTCGGCGCGGTCGATCGTGCACTTCGTGGAGACCATGACCGGCATCCGCGCGGTCCAGGCCTTCCGGCGGGAACGGGACAACGACGCGCGGTACCGCGACTTGGCCACGGCCTACCGGGACGACATGGTGGCCACGCTCAACCTGTTCGGCATCCTGCAGCCGGTGCTCGTGGCGACGGGCAACCTGACGGTGGCGGCGCTGCTCGTGACCGGGGGCCTGCGCGTGCTCGACGGCGACCTCGAGGTGGGGGTGCTCGTGGCGCTCCTGCTGGCCGGGCGGCGCGTGTTCCAGCCCATGGAGATGGTGGCGATGTTCTACTCGTCGCTGCAGTCCGCGACGGCGGCACTCGAGAAGGTCTCCGGCCTGCTCGAGGAGGAGCCCACCGTGGTGGAGGCCGCCGAGCCCACGCCGCTGCCCGGGGCCGACGCTCCGGGGACGGGCGTGGCGTCCGGGCGGGTGGAGTTCCGGGACGCGGTGTTCAGCTACGGACCGGACCGGGTGGTGCTGCCGGAGTTCGACCTCGTGATCCCGGCCGGGCAGACCGTGGCCGTGGTGGGCCAGACGGGTGCGGGCAAGTCGACGCTGGCCAAGCTCATCGCCCGGTTCTACGACGTCTCTGCCGGCTCGCTGACGCTGGACGGGGTGGAGCTGCGCGAGCTCAGCCAGGCGGATCTGCGGCGCAACGTGGTGATGGTGACCCAGGAGGCGTTCCTGTTCTCCGGGTCGATCGCGGAGAACATCGCCCTCGGCCGGCCCGACGCCACCGAGGCCGAGATCCAGGCGGCCGCCCGGGCGGTGGGGGCGCACGACTTCATCCTGGGGCTGCCCGAGGGCTACGCGACCGACGTCGCCAAGCGCGGCGGGCGGCTGAGCGCGGGACAGCGGCAGCTCGTGTCGTTCGCGCGGGCGTTCCTCGCGGACCCCGCCGTGCTGATCCTGGACGAGGCGACGTCGTCGCTGGACCTGCCGAGCGAGCGACTCGTGCAGGCCGGGCTGGAGCGGCTGCTGGGGAACCGGACGGCGCTGATCATCGCCCACCGGCTCAGCACCGTCGAGACCGCCGACCGGGTGCTCGTGATGCACGATGGCCGGATCATCGAGGACGGCAGCCCCGCCGAGCTGGTGGCGGCCGACGGCCGGTTCGCGGCGCTGCACCGGGCCTGGGAGGACTCGCTCGCCTGATGGGTGGCGCGCCCGACGCGCTTTCGAACGTGGCAGAGGGCCTACCCCACGTTCGAAAGCGCCCATTCGCCCGATTTCACGTTCGAAAGTCCTGCGGCGGGGGCGGGGCCGGAGGTGGCGGAGGTCGCCCGCACGACCCGGTCGTGGCGGACGACGGCGGCCACCACGGTCCGGAAGTCCTCGGCCAGGTCGGCGCCCATCACCGTGATGGACAGGTGGCCGGCCTCCTGCCAGAGACGGTCCCGCCGTGCGTCGCGTCGCTGCTGCTCCGGCGTGCGATGGTGGCCGCCGTCGTAGTGGAGGGCCACGCGGGACCGTTCGACCACCATGTCCGCGTCGGTCCGCTCCCCTGCCGGTGAGACCAGCTGCGCCTGGAGGCGCGGCTCGGGGAGCCCGGCGTCGAGGAGCGCCAGCCGCAGTCGCGTCTCCGGAGGCGAGTCCGCCCCCACCCGGATCAGCGCCAGCGCGGACCGAGCCACCCGCACGCCCTTGAACCGGCCCGCCCGCTCCAGCGCCGCGGAGAGCCGCGACGCCGTCGTGCGCGGCGGGAGTCGGGACCCGTCCACCCACGGACGGTTCACGAGCGCGTCCCCCGCGACGACGGCGTCCGCCACCTGATCCGGCCGCAGCAGGGAGCAGAGGTCCACCCACGTCCGCTCGAGCGAGGTGACCGGGACCCCGTGCACCTCCACGCGGTCCTCGGCCGGCACCGTGCGTCCGTGGCAGGCGACGCCCGCGCGCCCCGTCCGACCCGTGCGGTGCGGCCGGCTCACGTGCACCCGTGTGTCCTCCTCGGCCCACCACGGCAGGACGAGCCCGTGCAGCCGCGCCGCCGTCAGATGCGAGGCGACCCCACGGGTCAGAGCCACCACGACAGCGGCCTCCTCCGGCGGCAGGGCCGCCACGGGGCGGGGGTATCCGAGCGCGGCCCACGACCCCGGCACGTCGACGACCGCGCGGTGTGCCCCGTGGGTGACCTGGCGCAGGTCGAGGCTGCGCAGCCGGTCGGAGGAGAGGGAGAGGCGGTCCAGGGCTTCGCGCCGGGTGAAGACGCGGCCGGCGAGGGCTGGCGGAAGGGGTGCGGGGCGGCGTGGCATGCGGCCAGGATGCGGGCGCCGTCGTCGTGGGCGGGCGTCCGACCCCCTCCTGTGCGGGGCCGGGCCCCTGTGCAGGAGCCGCCCCGCCCCGCCCCTCCCCGGACTTTCGAACGTGAAATCGGGCGAATGGGGACTTTCGAACGTGAGAGAGGACATATCTCACGTTCGAAAGTGCGGGTCAGGCGTCGAAGGGGCGGCCCGTCAGGCGCTCGTACGCCTCCACGTAGCGGTCGCGGGTCTTGGCCACGACGTCGGCGGGCAGCGCCGGCGGGGCCTCCCCGCTGGTCTTGTCCCAACCGGAGTCGGGGCCCGTGAGCCAGTCGCGGACGAACTGCTTGTCGAAGCTCGCCTGGGGGCGGCCGGGCTCGTAGTCCTCGGCGTCCCAGAACCGGGAGGAGTCCGGGGTGAGGACCTCGTCGCCCAGCACCACCTGGCCGGTGGCCGGGTCCACACCGAACTCGACCTTCGTGTCCGCCAGGATGATGCCGGCCTCGCGGGCGATCGCCTCGGCGCGGGCGTACAGGTCCAGGGTGAGGAACCGCAGGCGCTCGGCGGCCTCGGTGCCCACGCGCTCGACCATCTGCTCGAACGTGATGTTCTCGTCGTGCTCGCCGACCTCGGCCTTCGCGGACGGCGTGAAGATCGGCGGGTCGACCCGCGAGCCGTCCACGAGCCCGGCGGGCAGCGGCAGGCCGGCCACCGTGCCCGACGCGCGGTACTCGGCCAGGCCGGAGCCGGTCAGGTAGCCGCGGGCGATGCACTCCACGGGGAACATGTCCAGGCGCTTGACGATCATCGCCCGCCCGGCCACGGCCGCGGGCACGTCCGTGCTCACCACGTGGTGCTCGACCGGCTCGGCGTGGGCCCCGTTGTAGCCCTCGGCCAGCTTCTCGAACCACCACAGGGTCAGCCGGGTGAGGATGGCGCCCTTGTCCGGGATCGGCGGCTCCAGCACGTGGTCGTAGGCGCTGATCCGGTCGGAGGCCACCACGAGCAGCGTCGCGGACCGCCCCGGCTCGGCGTCGGCGGGCTCGTACAGGTCCCGCACCTTGCCCGAGTAGACGTGCCGCCAGCCCGGCAGCTCGAGGGCCTCGGCCCCCGTGAACCCCACGCGCTCCCCGCTCACTTCGCTCCCTCCGTCCCGGGCACGGTGATCTCGCCGCGCTCGGCCTTGAGTCCGATGTCCGTGCGCCACTGGGCGCCGTCGAACCGGATGCGCTCGACGCCCGCGTAGGCGCGCTCGCGCGCTTGGGCCAGGTCCGCCCCGCGCCCGACGACGGCCAGCACCCGGCCGCCCGCCGTCACCACGTCCTCACCGGACACCGCGGTGCCCGCGTGGATCACGTGCACGCCCTCGAGGCCGGCCGCGTCGGCCAGCCCGGTGATCACGTCGCCCTTCGAGGAGGAGGCCGGGTAGCCGGCCGAGGCCATGACCACGTCCACGGCGACGTCGTCGCTCCACTCGAGTCGACGGTCCGCGCCGAGCCGGCCGGCCGCGGCGTCGGCGAGCAGCCCGCCCAGGGGCGTCTCGAGGCGGGCGAGCACGGCCTGGGTCTCGGGGTCGCCGAAGCGCACGTTGAACTCGATGACCTCCACACCCTTGGCGGTCACGGCCAGGCCGCAGAACAGCACGCCCGTGAACGGGGTGCCGCGGCGGGCCATCTCGGCGAGCACGGGGCGGGCCACGCGGTCCATCACCTCGTCCGTGAAGCCCTCGGGCAGCCACGGCAGCGGCGTGTACGCGCCCATGCCGCCGGTGTTGGGGCCGGCGTCGCCGTCGTGGATGCGCTTGAAGTCCTGGGCGGGGGTGAGGGCGACGGCGTCCTCGCCGTCGCAGATCACGAAGAGGGAGACCTCGGGGCCGTCCAGGAAGTCCTCGATCACCACGGTGCCGCCGGCGGCGAAGCAGGCCTCGGCGTGGGCGAGGGCCTCGGCGCGGTCGGAG
Organism: Micrococcus sp. KRD012; assembly: GCF_017168555.1. Taxonomy (NCBI): domain Bacteria; kingdom Bacillati; phylum Actinomycetota; class Actinomycetes; order Micrococcales; family Micrococcaceae; genus Micrococcus; species Micrococcus sp. KRD012. Next base: position 72,722 of record NZ_JABFBB010000010.1, on the reverse strand, counting down.
GTGACCACGACGCCCTTGCCCGCAGCCAGACCGTCGTCCTTGACGACGTGCGGGGCGCCGAACTCGTCAAGGGCGGCGGCGGCCTCCGCGGCGGTGGTGCACACGCGGGAGCCGGCGGTGGGCACGCCCGCGGCGGCCATGACCTCCTTGGCGAAGGCCTTGGACGCCTCGAGCTGCGCGGCGGCCTGCGAGGGGCCGAACACGGCGAACCCGGCCTCGCGCAGGGCGTCGGAGACGCCGGCGGCCAGCGGGGCCTCGGGACCGACGACGACGAGGTCGGCCCCCAGCTCGCGCGCGAGCTCCACGACGGCGGCCGGGTCGGTGGCCTCGACGGCGTGGAGGGTGGCGAGGTCGGCCATGCCGGCGTTGCCGGGCGCCGCGTGGAGGGCGCTGACCTGCGGATCACGGGAGAGGGCGGTGAGCAGCGCGTGTTCGCGGCCGCCGTTGCCGAGCACAAGGGTCTTCACGAGCCTCAAGCCTACGCGGTGGCCCTGGCCCGGCCCGGCCCGTGGCCCCTACGGTGGAGCGCATGACGATGCCTCCCCTCCACCACGGTCAGCCCGGCGACGACGGTGACCCCCGTGACCCCCGCCACCGGCCCGGTGCGGGGCTGGGAACCGGGCTGCGGTCGGCCTGGACGTTCGTCGGCGTGATGTTCACGTGCGCCCTGATCGTCTTCTGGACGCTGCGGGGGTTCGGTGTCCAGCGCGGGGACCTCAGCCTGCCCGCCGCGCTCGGCGTGCTGGCGCTGGCCGCCGTCGCCGCGGCGGTGATCACCCGGTACGTGCGGCGCCGCTGAGCAGGGCTGGGCCCTCCAGGGCCGGCCGCCCCGGCCTGTCCGTCAGCGGATGATGCGCCGTCGCCGGGCCTCGTCGACGGCGCGCGTGCGGTTGTCCACCCCGAGCTTCTGGAAGATGTGCACCAGGTGCGTCTTCACGGTGGCCTCGGAGATGAACAGCTCCTTCGCGGCCACCTTGTTCGTGGCGCCCCGCGCGATCAGCTCGAGCAGCTGGATCTCCCGCTCGGACAGCACCTCGGAGCCGCCGGACATGCGCCCCATCAGCGTGGCCGCGACCTGCGGGGCCAGCGCCTTGCGCCCCGCCGCCGCCTGCCGCACCGCCGAGGCGATCTCCTCGCTCGGGGCGTCCTTGAGCAGGTAGCCGGCAGCGCCCGCGTTCACGGCCGCGAGGATGTCCGCCTCCGTGTCGAAGGTCGTCAGGATCAGCACCTGCACCCCCGGCCACCGCTCCCGCACCGCGCGGGTGGCGGTCACGCCGTCCATCCCCGCGCCCATCTGCAGGTCCATCAGCACGACGTCCACCGCGGGCTCGCCCGCCTCCAGGACGCCGATCGCCTCCGCCCCGTCGGCGGCCTCGGCCACCACGGTCAGGTCCGGGTGCGCCTCGACGACGGCCCGCACCCCCGCCCGGACCACGGGGTGGTCGTCCACCAGCATCACGCGCACGCTCATGCGGTCTCCTCGCTCTCGGTCTGCTCGGGATCAGCGCTCCGGCCGGCCCCGGCGGCGGCCAGCGGCACCCGCAGCGCCACCACGGTGCCCTCGCCGGGGGCCGACTCGACGGTGGCCTCGCCGCCCACCGCCGCGAGGCGCTCGCGCACGCTCGCCAGTCCCACGCCGGTCCCCGCCCCCGGGTCGGCACCGGCGGCTCCGGCCCGGGGGCGGGCCGCGACGACGGCCGGGTCGAACCCCGCGCCGTCGTCGGCCACGTCCACCGTCAGCTCGTCGCCGAGGTAGCCCAGCGTGACGCGGGCGCGATGGGCGCCCGCGTGGGCGCCGACGTTCGCCAGGGAGGCCTGCACGGCTCGCAGCACGGCGGTCTCCACGGCCTCGGCGACCGCGACCGGCTCGCCCACGACCTCGACGTCCGCGGCCACGGGTGTCCCGGCGGCGGCCTGCCGGTCGGCGAACCCGGTGACCGCTCGTTCGAGCGCCTCGATGAGGGACGGTGCCCCGGTGCCGCGCAGGTCGCGGACGAAGCGGCGGGACTCGGCGAGGTTCTCGGCGGCCGTGGCGCGCACGGTCTCCATGCGCTGCCGGGCGAGGGCGGGGTCGGCGGCGTCGAGCGCGTCCTGGGCCGCGCGCGAGACCAGCACGATCGAGGCCAGCCCCTGGGTGAGGGTGTCGTGGATCTCGCGGGCGAGCCGCTCCCGCTCGGCGCTCACCCCCGCCCGGTGCTCGGTGCGCGCGAGCTCGGCCTGCGCGGCGCGCAGCTGCTCGGCCACGGCACGCTGGCGCTCGGACTCGGCGTGCAGGGCGCGGTACGCCCCGGAGAGCACCACGGCCACGGCGGCGCCCACCAGCGGACCGATGACGGCCGGCACCCGCACGCTGCCGGCGCCCGCCGCCATCCCGGCCACCACGACGACGGCCATCGCCACCACCAGCGCGGGCCCGACCACGTGGCGCACCCAGGCCTGCCGGGCCACCCGGTCGACCACGTGCAGGACGACGAAGAAGAGGGGGAAGGCGACCCACGCGAAGTCGCCGTGGTGGGCCACGAGCAGGCCCCACAGCAGCAGCACCAGGGCCAGCCAGGCGACCGCCGGGCCGCGGCCGACGTCGTCGCCCCGGGCCCACCGGCGCCGCTCCAGCACGGTCCCGGCCAGGTAGACGACCGCCAGCGCGGCGGTCAGCAGCACCAGGGTGGTGGCCGGGAACGGACCGGACGCGTCCGGGGACCGGTCCGCGAGCGCGCGCGCCAGCCCCACGGTGAGCAGCGCGGCGAACGTGACGTGCAGGGCCACGCGCAGGCCGGCGAGTACGGCGGTGGTGCCGGTCTCGGTGGGCGCGGGGGGCACGACGGCGCGGGGTGCGACGGACATGGCTCCACCCTAGGGCGCACCCCGGACGCGACGACGGCCCGTTGCCCCGGGGCCGCGCCGCCGGGATCAACCATTCGGTTGACCGGGTCCAGCCGCCGCGGGCGATGTGGCGACCCCTCCCCGCGCGAGACCGTGGAGGCAACCTCAGGACAGACCTCGTCAGGAAAGGACGCGCCCCGTGTTCCTCGCACTCCGCGACCTCCGCTTCGCCACCGGACGGTTCGCCCTCATGGGCTCCGTGGTGGCCCTCATCAGCCTGCTGCTCGTCATGCTCTCCGGCCTCACGGCCGGTCTGGGCGGGCAGAACACCGCCGCGATCGACCGCCTCGGCGAGCAGGGCGTGCAGCGTCTGGTCTTCGGCGGCGCGGCGGACCAGGAGCCCACCGCGTCGTTCACCCAGTCCGAGTTCACCGTGGCCCAGCGCGACGCGTGGGCGGCCACGGACGGCGTGGCCTCCGTCGAGCCCCTCGGTGTGAGCCAGGGTCGGGCCATCGGCCTCGAGCACCCCGTGGACACGGACCCGCAGGGCCGCGCAGACGTGTCCGGCGAGCCCACCACCGGCGTGGCCACCACCGCGTTCATCGGTCTCACCCCGGGCGGCTCCGACGCGCCGGCCGGCGTCGAGCCCGGGCAGATCGTGCTCAGCCAGGACGTGGCCGACTCCCTCCACGCCCAGGCGGGTGACGCCGTCGCGGTCTCCGGCTTCGTCTACACCGTGGCCGACGTCGTGCCGACCGAGTACTACTCCCACTCCCCCGTGACGTGGCTGGCGCTCGAGGACTGGAACGCCATCTCGCACACCGCCGACGACGCGGTGCTCGGCACCGCCGGCCTGGTGCGCTTCGACGCCGACGCCGACGTCGATGCCGTGGCCGCCGCCGGCGACGAGGCTGCGGGCACCGTCGCCGAGACCGTGAAGGGCTCCTACGCCGCCCTGCCCAGCTACCGGTCCGAGAACGGCTCCCTGATGACCATGCAGGGCTTCCTGTACGGCATCTCGGCGCTCGTGGTGATCGCGTTCCTGTCCATCTGGACGGTGCAGCGCACCCGCGACATCGCGGTGCTCAAGGCCCTCGGCGGCTCGAACGCCTGGGTGCTGAAGGACTCGCTCGCGCAGGCCGCGTTCGTGCTCGTCGGCGGCGTGGCCGTGGGCACCGGGCTGGCCGCCGTGATCGGCGCGTTCGCGGGGCGGGCCGTCCCGTTCGAGCTCTCGTGGGCCACCACCGCGGTGCCCGCCGCCGGGGTCCTCGTGCTCGGCATGCTGGCCGCCGTCGTCGCGGTCTTCCGCGTCACCCGGATCGACCCGCTGGTCGCCCTCGGCGGCAACTGACCGCCCCCGACGACGGCGCCGCCCGGCGCCGTCGTCCCCCTCGGCTCCGCCTCGCCCCCGCTTGGAGAAAGGACCTCCCCATGACCACCCTCACCGCCCCGCAGGCCGACCTCGACGCACTCCGCACCCCGGCCGCCGCGGCCGCCCACCGCGTCGCCGACGAGCGCCCCGCCGCCGCGTCCGACGCCACCCCCGCGCTGTCCGTGCGCGACCTCGTGCTGGAGTACCCGGACGGCGAGCGCGGCGTGCTGCGCGCCCTGGACGAGGTGATCCTGGACCTGCTCCCCGGCACGTTCACCGCGATGGTCGGCCCGTCCGGCTCGGGCAAGTCCTCCCTGCTGGCGGTGGCCGCGGGCCTGGTGACGCCCACCTCCGGCAGCGTGTCCGTCGCCGGCCGCGAGATGGCCGGGCTGTCCCGGAAGGAGCGCACGGCGCTGCGCGGCCAGGAGATCGGCATGATCTTCCAGCAGCCCAACCTCATCCCGTCCCTCACGGCGGCCGAGCAGCTGGAGCTGACCGTGCACCTGGACCGCGAAGCCACCCGCGCCGACCGCAGGGCCGCCAAGGCGCGGGCCCTGGAGCTGCTCGAGCGTGTGGACCTGGCCGACCAGGCCGGCAAGCGCCCGCACCAGCTCTCGGGCGGTCAGCGGCAGCGCGTGAACATCGTGCGCGCGCTGATGGCCTCGCCGACGCTGCTGCTCGTGGACGAGCCCACCTCCGCGCTGGACCGTGAGCGCTCGGCCGCCGTCGTGGACCTGCTGGGCACGCTGACCCGCGAGGAGCAGGTGGCGACGCTCATGGTCACGCACGACCACGAGTTCCTCTCGGCCACGGACCGCACCCTGACCATGGTGGACGGGCGGCTCTCCGCGGAGTGAGCCGGTGATGCCGCCGGACCTGACCCGGCCCACCGGCCCCGGACGCCCGGCGCGTCCGGGGTCCTCGCTACCCTGGACCGCATGACCCACGCCACCGTCGCCCCCGCGGGCGAGACCTTCGCCCTGTCCGACGCCGGCGAGCTCGTGGAGACCGTCCGCAACGGCTTCGTCGAGTCCCGGACGGCGGGCGCCGCCGTCGTGACCGGCCCGGACGGGCGGGTGCTGGCCGCCCTCGGCCCCGCAGACGCGCTGATCTACCCGCGCTCCACGCTGAAGCCGTTCCAGGCCGTCGCGTCGCTGCGCCACGGGGCGGCGCTGGAGGGCGAGGCCCTGTCCATCGCGTGCGGCTCGCACCGGGGCACGCTCCGGCACCAGGCGCTGGCCGAGCGCATGCTCGCGGACGCCGGCCTCGACGCGTCCGCCCTGCAGTGCCCGCCGGCCTGGCCCGCGGACACCTCCGAGGTGGTCGCCCAGGTCCGCCGCGACGGCGAGGCCGCCGCCGCCACCCCGCTGGCCTTCAACTGCTCCGGCAAGCACGCCGGCTTCCTCGCGGCCTGCGCGGCGTCCGGGCACGACGTCGCCACGTACCTCGACCCGGCGCACCCGCTGCAGCGCGAGGTGGACGCGGTGATCGCCGAGTACTGCGGCGAGCCGGTGGCCCACACCGGTGTGGACGGCTGTGGCGCCCCGGCCGCCGTCATCTCGCTGGCGGGCCTGGCCCGCGGCATCGGGCGGGTCGCCGCGGCGCCCGGCCGCGCCGACGCGGATCCGCACGCGGCCGCCGTCGCCACGGCGATGCTCGAGCACCCGTGGGCCGTCCACGGGGAGACGAGCTCCAACACCGTGGTGATGCGCGAGCTCGGCCTGCTCGCCAAGGTGGGCGCGGACGGCGTCCTCGTCATGGCCGCGCCGGACGGCACGGCCGTGGCCGTCAAGGCGCTCGACGGCGGCACGCGGGCCGGCGACCTGGTCGCGCTCGCGCTGCTGGCCCGGTTCGCCCCGGACCACGTGGACCGGGCGACGCTGCCGGGCGTGCTGGCCGCCGTCGTGCCCCCGGTGCTCGGCCGGGGCGAGCCGGTCGGTGAGATCCGCCTGGCCGCGCCGGTGCAGGAGCTCGTGGGGGACGTCCTGCCGGCCTTCGAGGCGCGGGCGTGACCACCGGCTCCGTGCCCCGCCGCCGGGTGCCCGTCGTCGAGGGCCACGCGGCGCTGCTGGCGTGGGCACGCGCCCACGAGGAGGACCCCGCGGCGGCCGCCGCGCTGCCGCGCCCCACGCGGGCGACGGCAGTGCGCTTCGCGCTCGAGGAGCTGGCTACCCGCGTGCCCGGGAACTCGGTGGAGGTGCGCGTGCCGCCCTTCGGCGTCGCCCAGTGCCTCCCCGGGCCCCGGCACACCCGCGGCACCCCGCCCAACGTCGTGGAGATGGACGCCGTGACATGGCTGTCCCTGGCCACGGGGCTGACGACCTGGGAGGACGCGACGGCGGCCGGCGGCGTGCGCGCCTCGGGCGTGCGGGCCGACCTCGGCGCGCACCTGCCGCTCGTGCGGCCGTGAGCGAGGGGTGTCCGGCAGTCCTCTCGGCGGCACCGACCGTTCGAACGTCGGCACCGTTCCGCGTCGCGGGATGCAGCTGTGCCGATCCCGCCGCGGGCACCCGGGACTGGCCCCAGCGGCCGACTCGATAGACTGGCGCGCATGACCTCCGCCCCCGAGCCGACCCCCGATCAGCGCGCCTACACCGTCCGTCGCGCCCCGCGGCTGACCGCGGTGCTCGCGGTGGCGCTCGCGCTCGGCCTGCTGATCGCACTCGTGATTACCACCGCGGTCCACGCCACCCCCACCGAAAGGACCCCCGAGCAGTGATCGCACCGCGCACCCGACGAGGCGACGGCCGCCTGACCGCCGCCCTCGACCCCCAGGACCAGGGGCTGCAGGACGAATGCGGCGTGTTCGGCGTGTGGGCGCCGGGCGAGGAGGTCGCGAAACTGGCCTACTACGGCCTGTACGCCCTCCAGCACCGCGGCCAGGAGTCCGCGGGCATCGCCGTCTCGGACGGCGGGCGCATCGCCGTCTACAAGGACATCGGCCTGGTCTCCCAGGTGTTCGACGAGGCCACCCTGACCGCACTGAGCGGCCACATCGCCGTCGGCCACTGCCGCTACTCCACCACCGGCGTGAACAAGTGGGCCAACGCCCAGCCCACCCTGGGCGCCACCGCCGACGACGGCACGGTCGCCCTGGCGCACAACGGCAACCTCGTGAACTCCGCCGAGCTGCTGCGCATGGTGCACGCCGCGGACGGACGCCACACCCACGGTGAGATGAAGCAGGGCAATACCACGGACACCGCCCTGGTCACGGCCCTGCTGCACGGCACCCCCGGGGACCGCCTCGAGGAGACCGCCCTCGAGCTGCTGCCGAAGATCCGCGGCGCCTACTGCTTCGTGTTCATGGACGAGCACACCCTCTACGCCGCCCGCGACCCGCAGGGCGTGCGCCCGCTCGTGCTCGGCCGCCTCGAGCGGGGCTGGGTGGTGGCCTCCGAGCAGTCGGCCCTCGCCACCGTCGGCGCCTCCTTCATTCGGGAGGTCGAGCCCGGCGAGATGATCGCGATCGACGAGGAGGGCATCCGCTCCACCCGCTTCGCCGAGTCCAAGCCGGCCGGCTGCGTGTTCGAGTACGTCTACCTCGCCCGGCCGGACGCCACGATCGCCGGGCGCTCCGTGTACGAGTCCCGCGTGGAGATGGGCCGCCGCCTCGCGCTCGAGCAGCCGGTCGAGGCCGACGTCGTGATCCCCGTGCCCGAGTCCGGCACGCCCGCCGCCGTGGGCTACGCGGACGCCTCGGGCCTGCCGTTCCGCCAGGGGTTCGTGAAGAACGCGTACGTGGGCCGCACCTTCATCCAGCCGTCCCAGACGCTGCGCCAGCTCGGCATCCGCCTCAAGCTCAACGTCGAGTCCACCGTGGTGGCCGGCAAGCGCGTCGTGGTGGTGGACGACTCGATCGTGCGGGGCAACACCCAGCGCGCCGTCGTGCGGATGCTCAAGGAGGCCGGCGCCGCCGAGGTGCACGTGAAGATCTCCTCCCCGCCCGTGAAGTGGCCCTGCTTCTACGGCATCGACTTCGCCACCCGCGCCGAGCTCATCGCCAACGGCGCCGCGGTGGACCAGATCGCCGCGTCCATCGGCGCCGACTCGCTGGCCTACATCAGCGAGGACGGCATGATCGAGGCCACCGGGCAGCCGCGCGAGCGCCTGTGCACCGCCTGCTTCACCGGCGACTACCCGATCCCGCTGGCCGACGAGGGCGAGCGCGGCAAGGGCCTGCTGGAGCCGGTCGCCGTGTCGCCCGCGTCCACCGTGGTGCTGGACGAGGGCGGCGAGACCACCACCGTGACCGCCACGGGCTGCGAGCCCGGCCCGGACGCCGACGACGAGAAGCTGCTCACCGAGACGGACAGGACCCCGCTGTGACCCCGAACCAGACCCCCTCCTCCGCCGCCCCGATCACCTACGCCTCGGCCGGCGTCGACGTGGAGGCCGGCGACCGCGCCGTCGAGCTGATGAAGGACGCCGTGAAGGCCACCCACACCCCCGAGGTCATGGGCGGCATCGGCGGCTTCGCCGGCATGTGGGACGCCTCCGCGCTGCTGCAGTACCGCAAGCCGCTGCTGACCACGTCCACGGACGGCGTCGGCACCAAGGTGGCGATCGCACAGGCGATGGACAAGCACGACACCATCGGCCAGGACCTCGTGGGCATGGTCGTGGACGACATCGTGGTGGTCGGCGCCCAGCCCCTGTTCATGACCGACTACATCGCGTGCGGCAAGGTCGTGCCCGAGCGCATCGCGGACATCGTGCGCGGCGTGGCCGAGGGCTGCCGCCTGGCCGACACCGCGCTCGTGGGCGGCGAGACCGCCGAGCACCCGGGCCTGCTGGCCGTGGACGAGTACGACGTGGCGGGCGCGGCCACCGGCGTGGTCGAGGCGGACATGGTCCTGGGCGCGGAGCGGGTGCAGTCCGGCGACGTCGTGATCGGCATGGCCTCCTCCGGCATCCACTCGAATGGCTACTCGCTCGTGCGCCGGGTGGTGAACGCCGCGGGCTGGTCCCTCGACCGCGAGGTCACCGAGCTCGGCTGCACCCTCGGCGAGGAGCTGCTCGTGCCGACCCGCATCTACTCCCGCGCCTGCCTCGACCTGGTGCAGCGCCTCAACGGCCACGACGGCGGCTCGGACCTGCCGGTGCGCGCGTTCAGCCACGTGACCGGCGGCGGCCTGGCCGCGAACCTGGCGCGCGTGCTCCCGCAGGGCCTCATGGCGACCGTCGAGCGCGACACCTGGTCCCTGCCGCCCGTGTTCCGCCTGGTGGGCGAGCTCGGCCGCGTTCCGCAGTCCGACCTCGAGCGCACCCTCAACCTCGGCGTGGGCATGGTGGCCGTGGTGGACCCGGAGGTGGCCGCGACGTCGATCTCCGTGCTCGTGGACGCCGGCATCGACGCGTGGGAGATGGGCACCATCGGCGCCCTCACCGACGACGCGGCGGCCGCAGGCCTGGACTTCGTGCAGGGCGCCAAGGGCGTCGACGGCGGCGCCGTGCTGATGCGCGGCCAGTACGCCGCCTGACCCCCCGGGGGCGTTTTCGTTCGGGAAACGGCGGCCTCCGGGGTGTTTTCGTTCGGGAAACGGCGGTTCACGACGCGAAGATCCGCCCGCCGAGCCGGGCCCGGTGCGCCTGCACCTCGGCGACGACGCGCCGGAAGTCGTCCCGCGCGTCGTCCACCGTGGCCCAGATCTGCGTCCAGCCCGCGCACGCCCACCCCTCATCCCGCCACGCGTCCACGGCGACCTGTGCAGGATCGAGGTGATGACCGCCGTCGTAGTGGACCACCACGCGCCACTGCCGCCACCCCAGATCCGCGTCCGGCGACCGGGCCCGGCCCGGGTGCAGCACCAGCTGGAGCTCCGGCTCGGGCAGGCCGGCGTGGACCAGGGCCAGCCGCAGGGCTGTCTCCTGCGGGGAATCCGCGCCCACCCGCACCAGCTCGAGTGCGGCACGGGCGGTGCGCACTCCCTTGAACCGTCCGGCACGCAGGAGCGCGGACCGCAGGGCCGCCGTCGTGGTCCGTGGTGAGCGACGCCCCTCCGGCGACCACGGCCGATGGACGAGGGCGTCCCCGGCCGCCACGACGGGCTCGAGCATGCCTGGACGGAGCAGCGCGGCCAGATCCGCCCAGGATCGCTCCAGGCTCGTCAGGCGGATCCCGTGGAGGGCCGTGACGTCCGCGGCCGGGACGAGGCGGGCATGCGAGGTGATCTCCGGTCGGACGCTCGCCCCGCGCGGGTGTGGCCGGGAGACGTGCACGGTGCCGTCCTCCGCCAGGAACGGCGGCAGCGGCACGCGGTGCAGGAGCAGCGCCGTGAGGTGGGACGCCACTCCCCCGCTCGCATCCACGATCGCGGCCGTCTCCTCCGGCGCGAAGGGAGCGGGGGCCTCGGCGTAGCCGAGATCCGCCCACGAGCCGAGGTGGTCAGACCGGAGCCGATGGACCCCATGCGTCACGCGCCGCACGTCACCGCCGCGGACCAGTCGCTCCGAGACCCCGGCCGCGCGCAGGTCGCCACGGGTGAACGGCCGGCCGGCCTCGACGATGTCCGGCAAGGGCAGGGAAGACGTGGCCATGCCCGTGACGATGGCTCAACCCGGCCTATCCCGCCCGCTCAGGAGCACCCACCGTGGACGACGACGCCGGCGGCGCCACCTGTGCAGGAGTCGTGCGTGGCCCCGGGCCACCCGGTGTCCACACCCCCGACGCCCGCCGTTTCCCGAACGAAAACGCCCCGGCGTCCGCCGTTTCCCGAACGAAAACGTGGGGGGGGTCAGAGGCGGGCGTCGAGCCAGGCCAGCGCGTCGGCGACCGGGGCGCGCCAGCGCCAGCGGGCCTTGGGGTCGGCGCGGGTGGGGCCGAGGTTGATCAGCCCCGTCGCATGCCCGGCCCGCTCGGCCCGCAGCATGAACCGGTAGCCGCTCATCACGGCCAGCGAGGTGCCGACGGCGAGCACCGTGCCGCCGTCGTCGGCCATCGCCTCCGCGGCCGCGCGTCGCGCCGCGGGCACGGACTCGCCGAAGTACACGACGTCCGGCTTGAGCTTCACGGAGCCGCAGACCCGGCAGCCGACCATCGTGAACTCATCCACCCAGTGCTGGTCGAGGGAGACGTCCCCGTCGGGGTTCACGGCGTCCGGGTCGATCGCCACCCGCTCGAGGTAGCCCGGATTGGCGGCCTCGAGCCGCAGGTCCAGGTCACGGCGGGACTCGGTGGCCCCGCAGTCCAGGCAGGCCACGCGCGCCAGGTCCCCGTGGAGCTCGATCAGCCGGTCCTCCGGCATGCCCGCCGCGCGTCCGGCCTCGGCATGCAGCCCGTCCACGTTCTGGGTCAGGATGCCGGCGATGCGCCCCTCGGCCGCCCAGCGCGCGAGGATGCGGTGCGCCTCGTTCGGCCGGGCCTGGTCCATGCGACGCCAGCCCACGAAGGAGCGCGCCCAGTAGCGGTGGCGGGCGGCCGGGTCGTCCCGGAACTCCTGGTACGTCATCGGCCGGTGGCGGTGCAGGGACCCGTTCGGCCCCCGGTAGTCCGGGATGCCGGAGTCCGTGGACACGCCGGCCCCGGTGATCACGAGCGGGCGGGACTCCTCCATCAGACGCAGCAGACCCCGAGACGCCGTCTCGGGGTCCTGCAGCGGTGCTGTCTCATCCACCACCCTGGCGATCGACCGCAGGGCGGCCTGATGCCCGTCCAGGGCCGGATGCCGTGCGGGCGTCATCGCGCCCGCGCGTCGTCGTCCTCGTCCTCCGCGTAGAGGTCCTCGTAGGGATCCTCGTACTCGGGCTCCTGGTCCGGCTCCGGGCTGCGCGTGCGCCCGCCCGTGAGCTCTCGCTCCAGTGCCGAGAGGTCTGTTCCGGGAGAGAAGTACTTCATCTCCCGTGCCTGCTTCGTGGCCTTCGCCTTCTGACGGCCGCGCCCCATGAGCGTGACCCCCTTCGCATCTCTCGCCGCCTCGGATCTGTGGCGCACAGGGGCCCGCCGAGGTACTCACTGGTCAATATGGTTCGTGCGGACAAGGATACATGACCGGCCGGACGGCCCGCGGACGACGACGGCCGGCCCGGTCCGGCGGGGCATGCGGGGGCGCCGGGTGCGGCGCGGGTCGATCGGTGCTGAGTCCCTGCTCGGCGCACAGCTCGACCGCGACGGCCACGCGCACCAGCCCGAGGGCAGCAACGGCCGCTCGGACTACGCGCCGTTCGTGGACGCGGGCATCGCCTCGACGGGCCTGCTCTCGATCCGCGACGACAACTACCACACGCCCCAGGACGACATCGACAACGTCTCCATCACCACGCCGACCCACACGGCCCGCGCGGTGGCGAACCTGATCGGCACCCTCCAGCAGGACGCCGACGCCCTCGGCACCCGCTGACCCGAGCGGCTCCGTCCGTCTCACAGATGCCGTCGGGGGCGGTTTCGGGTGGTATCCAGGCCGGATACCACCCGAAACCGCCCCCGGCGCGTCTCCTGCAGGGCCGGCCGCGCTCAGATCCAGCCGGCCTCCCATGCGGCCCGTTCGGCCTCCTGGCGGGTCCGCACACCGAGCTTGCCGATCGCGTTCGAGACGTGGTTCCGCACGGTCCCCGGGGCCAGGTGCAGGGCGGCGGCGATGTCCTCCACGCGGGCGGCGTCCCGCCCGGCCCGCAGCACGTCCAGCTCGCGCTCCGTCAGGGGGCTGCGCTCGGCCGTCAGCGCGGAGGCGGCGATCTCGGGATCCACGTAGCGCCGGCCCGCCACCACCTGCCGCAGGACGACGGCCAGCTCCTCGGCCGGCGTCGACTTCGGGACGAACCCGGACACCTGCTCCGCGAGCGCCCGGCGCAGCACGCCGGGTCGGGCGTGCCGGGTGAAGATGACGACCTTCGTGGGCACCGAGCGCAGGATCTGTCGGGCGGCCTCCACGCCGTCCAGCCCCGGCATCTCCAGGTCCAGCAGGCAGACGTCCGGGCGGTGCTCCTGCGCGGCGGCCACGGCGGCGATGCCGTCGGAGACGCCGGGCAGCACCTCCAGGTCCTCCTCCAGGGCGAGCAGCGCCTCCACGGCGCCGCGGATGAGGACCTCGTCGTCGGCGACGAGCACGCGGATCCTTTCGGTCGGGGCACTCATGCGATCTCCTTCTCGGTGCGGGGCACGGTCAGGGTCAGGGTGAACTCCCCGCCCGCCTGGGTGGCGGTCAGGGTCCCGCCGGCCGCCTCCGCGCGCTCGGCCAGGGCCGCCAGCCCGGTGCCGCCGGTGCCGGCGTCCGCCGTGGGAGCGCCGTCGTTGACGATGACCAGGCGCACGGCGTCCGGGCCGGCCGCGGTGAGCTCGATGCGGGCGTGGCCGGCCGAGGCGTGGCGCAGGATGTTCGTGGTGGCCTCGCGGACGGCCAGACCGACCAGACGGCCGGCCGCCGTGCCGAGTGGGCCCAGGTGCGGGTCGGCGCCGACCTCGGTGGCGGTGCCGGCGGCGGTGAGCACCTCCTTCGCGTTGACCAGCTCGCGCTCGGCGGAGACCTCGCGGAGGTCGCGGACGAGGGCCCGGGTCTCGGCGAGCGCCTCCCGGGCCTGCTCGCGCACCTCGTGGAGCGAGGCTTCGGCGTCCTCGGTCCGGCCCTTGGCCAGCAGGCGCTCGGCGAGCTCGGCCTTGAGTGCGATGACCTGCAGGTGGTGGCCCTGGACGTCGTGCAGGTCGGCGGCGAAGCGCAGCCGCTCGCGGGTGACGGCGAGGTCCGCGGCCTGCCGCCGGGCGTTGTCGAGGCGCTGCATCAGTCTCCAGAACCAGACCGTGGGGACGATCATGCAGGCGGTGATCACGCACCAGACGAGGAAGCCGACGGCCGTGTCGGCGGGCCCCGCGGGATCCTGGAGGACCGCCGCCGCCCCGAGGACGAGTGAGGCCGCCAAGCCGCCCCAGAGGACGGGACGCCGCCGGCACGGGTGCACCAGCAGGGCGAGGACGAGGGAGGACAGCCAGAGGGGCAGGGCCCACCACGTGCCCGTCCCTGTGAGCCCCAGCGCCGGAAAGACGGCACCGGCGAGCGCGAGCGGGACGGTGGGGCCGAACAGCCAGGCCAGGTCCCGCCGGCCGAACACCGGCCCCTCCGTCTCCTCGGGCGGCGGGGCCTGGAAGTGGCGGGCGACGTGCAGCTGGCCGACGACTCCGAGGACGTGGAGCAGGAGCAGGACCGCCAGTGCGACGACCTGCTCGGTGTGACCGGCCTCCAGGTGCTCCCGCAGGTGGGACAGCGGGCCGAACGCGGAGAAGCCGGCGATCATCAGGACGCAGAGCAGGAAGCCGGTCCAGGTGTACCACCACGCGCCGGTGAGGTCGCCGGAGTACGGGCCGGGCCCGGTGGGCCCGGCCGACCGCATGCCCGCCGGGTTGGCCGTGGGCAGGGCACCGGTCGGACGGCGCCCCGGCGCGGCGGCCGGCGGGGCCGGGCGGCCGTCGTCGTGGTTCCCCTCGATCCTCATGGGCCTCACCCTACGGGCGTGACAACTGTCATGGTCCGCCGTGCGGATCTGCCCGGGCGGAGGTGACCGCACGGCACTTCTGAGGACGGGCGGCGGCCGGAAGGCTGGAGTCAGGGCTCGGGAGCCCGACCGGATCCCGAACGACGACGGGGAACGCGATGGTTTCCCGAACGAGATCGCTGGAGAGGAACGTGGTCACGATGGACCTGATGAACACCGCACGCGAGTTCGTGATGGGACTGCCCGACGGCCTGCAGGGCCTCGGCGTCTTCCTTGCCGGCCTCGTGCCGTTCGTCGAGGGCGAGGGCGCCGGGCTGATCGGCGTCGTCGTCGGGGTGCACCCGTGGGTGGCCATCCCCGCCGCTGTGCTGGGCAACCTCCTCGCCGTCGCGCTCCTGGTCTACGCGGCCCACGGCGTGCGCTCCGCCGTCACGGCGCGCCGTGGGGTGGCCGCCGACGCCGCGGTTCCGGCGACCGGCCCCGGCACCCCGGTGGCCGAGCGCCACGTCCACCTGCACCGTCGCTTCGAGGCGTGGGGTGTGCCCGGGCTGAGCCTGCTCGGCCCCTGGTTCCTCATCCCGGGGCACGTGGCGGCCCCGGCCATGGTGTCCTTCGGGGCGAACCGGCACCGTGTGATGGCGTGGCAGGCCGTCGCCATCGTCCTCTACACGGCGCTGACGGCGTGCGTGGCCTTCGGCCTCGTGAGCTGGAGCGGCGTGCGGGACGCGACACCGGGCACCTTCTGAACCTCGCCCGTGGACGGGCCGAGGGCCGTGCCCGCCCCCGAGCACGGGGGTGGGCACGGCCCTCGGTCCGTCGGTCCCGGCGTCAGCCCTTCCGGGTCACGGTGAGGCCGTTCTCGCCCTCGACGCGGTCCACGACCACGGTGTCCCCGTCCGCGATCTCCCCGGCGAGGATGCCGCGGGCCAGGCGGTCGCCGATCTCGCGCTGCACCAGGCGGCGCAGGGGCCGGGCGCCGTAGGCCGGGTCGAACCCGGTCTCGGCGAGCCACGCCTTGGCGGCGTCGGACACCTCGAGGGTGAGGCGGCGGTCCGTCAGGCGCGCCTGCAGGGACTCGACCTGCAGGTCCACGATCCGCGTCAGCTCGGCCACGGTGAGCGCGTCGAACTGCACGATCTCGTCCAGGCGGTTGAGGAACTCGGGCTTGAACGCCCCGCGCACCACGGACATCACGGACTCGCGCTTGGCGGCCTCGTCCAGGGTCGGGTCCACGAGGAACTGCGAGCCCAGGTTCGAGGTGAGGATCAGGATCACGTTGCGGAAGTCCACGGTGCGGCCCTGGCCGTCGGTGAGGCGGCCGTCGTCGAGCACCTGGAGCAGGATGTCGAAGACCTCGGGGTGGGCCTTCTCCACCTCGTCCAGCAGCACCACCGAGTACGGGCGACGCCGCACGGCCTCCGTGAGCTGGCCGCCCTCGTCGTAGCCGACGTAGCCCGGAGGGGCGCCGACCAGGCGGGAGACGGAGTGCTTCTCCGCGTACTCGGACATGTCGATCCGCACCATGGCGCGCTCGTCGTCGAAGAGGAACTCCGCGAGCGCCTTGGCCAGCTCGGTCTTGCCCACGCCCGTGGGGCCCAGGAACAGGAACGAGCCCGTGGGCCGGTTCGGGTCCGCGATGCCGGCCCGCGAGCGGCGCACCGCGTCCGCGACGGCGACGACGGCGTCCCGCTGCCCGATCAGCCGCTCGCCGAGGTGCTCCTCCATGGTGAGCAGCTTCTCGGACTCGGCGGTGAGCATGCGCCCGGCGGGGATGCCGGTCCAGGCGGAGACCACCTCGGCGATGTCGTCCGCCGTGACCTCCTCGGAGACCATCGGCTCGGTGGCCGAGCGGTCGGCCTCGCGGGCGGCGCGGTCCGCCTCCTCGAGCTGCTTCTCCAGCGCGGGGATCTCGCCGTACAGCAGGCGGGAGGCCTCGGCGAGGTCGCCGTCGCGTTGGGCCTTCTCGGCGAGCGAACGCAGCTCGTCCACCTTGGCGCGCAGGTCGCCGGCCTGGTTGAGGGTGGCCTTCTCCGCGTCCCAGCGGGCGGTGAGGGCGGTGAGCTCCTCCTCGCGGTCCGCCTTCTCCGCGCGCAGGGCGTCGAGCCGCTCGATGGACGCGGGGTCCGTCTCGCCTTCGAGGGCGAGCTCCTCCATGGTCAGGCGGTCCACCTGGCGGCGCAGGACGTCGATCTCCTCCGGGGCGGAGTCGATCTCCATGCGCAGGCGTGAGGCGGCCTCGTCCACGAGGTCGATGGCCTTGTCCGGCAGCTGGCGGCCGGTGATGTACCGGTGGGACAGCGTGGCCGCGGCCACGAGCGCGGAGTCGGCGATGGCCACCTTGTGGTGGGCCTCGTAGCGCTCCTTGAGCCCGCGCAGGATGGCGATCGTGTCGTCCACGCTGGGCTCGCCCACGAAGACCTGCTGGAAGCGGCGCTCCAGGGCGGGGTCCTTCTCGATGTTCTCGCGGTACTCGTCCAAGGTGGTCGCGCCGATCAGGCGCAGCTCGCCGCGGGCCAGCATGGGCTTGAGCATGTTGCCGGCGTCCATGGCGCCCTCGGACGCGCCCGCACCCACGACGGTGTGGATCTCGTCGATGAACGTGACGACCTGCCCCTCGGCGGCCTTGATCTCCTCGAGGACGGCCTTCAGGCGCTCCTCGAACTCGCCGCGGTACTTGGCGCCGGCGACCATGGCGCCCAGGTCCAGGCTGATCAGCGTCTTGCCGCGCAGGGACTCGGGGACGTCCCCGGCCACCATCCGCTGGGCCAGGCCCTCGACGACGGCGGTCTTGCCGACGCCGGGCTCGCCGATGAGCACGGGGTTGTTCTTAGTGCGGCGCGAGAGCACCTGCACCACACGGCGGATCTCCGCGTCGCGGCCGATCACCGGGTCGAGCTTGCCGGAGCGGGCGATCTCGGTGAGGTCCGTGCCGTACTTCTCCAGGGACTGGAAGGTGGTCTCCGGGTCCTGGGTGGTGACGCGGGAGTCGCCGCGCACCAGGGTCAGGGCGGCGGCGAGCGCCTCGAGGCTCGCCCCGTTCGAGCGCAGTGCCTCACCGGCCTCGCCGGAGTCCGCTGCCACGCCGAGCAGCAGGTGCTCGGTGGAGACGAACTCGTCCGAGCGCTGCTCGGCCTGGGTGCGCGCGTTCTGCACGACCTGCAGGGCGGCGCGCGAGAACTGGGGCTGGGCCACCGTGCTGCCCTGGGTGGAGGGCAGGCGTCGGATGGCCGAGGAGGCCGCCGTGGAGACGGCGTCGGGGTCGGCCCCGGCGGCCTTGAGGACGGCCACGGCGACGGACTCCCGCTGGTCCATCAGGGCCTTCAGCAGGTGGGCCGGCTCGACCTGGGGGTTGCCGGCGGTGGAGGCGTTCATGGCCGCGGCCGAGAGCGCCTCCTGGCTCTTGGTGGTGAACTTGGCATCCATGGGCTACTGGCTCCTTCTCTCCCGTGTCCCGGGGTGTCGGACAACCGTCGACCGCGGGCCGTTCCCGCCGCAGACGAAGTTGAGTCTATATAGCTCAACCCTCCACGCACCAGGGCTATTCCCCCTCGCGCCGGTACGTTGGTGCCATGGCCGGCTCCCGAGCGGCGCCCCGGCGCCTCCGCACGTACACCCGACCGCGGGTGTCCCTGCTGTACGTCCTGCGCCGCACCCTGCACCGGCTCCTCGAGCTGCAGGTCTGGGATGTGGCCGCCGCCATGACCTTCTTCGGGGCGCTGTCCCTGCTGCCCACCGTCATCGCCCTGCTCTCCGTGGTCTCGCTGCTGGGCGTCGAGGAGGAGACCGTGGACGCCGCGGCCCACCTGGCCGCCGAGATCTGGCCGTCGCTGACGCCCGACGTCGTCCGCGAATGGATCCTGACCCTCGGCTCGGCCGGGCCCGGCACCGGCGCCGTCGTCCTCGGGGCCGTCGGCACCGTGGTGTCCGCTTCGGGCGCCGTCGGCGCGTTCCACCGGGCCATGCACCGCATCCACGACACCCGCGAGGGCCGGCCCTTCCTCCACTTCCGCCTCGTGGTCTTCGTCGAGACGCTCGCCCTCATGCTCGGCGCCGTGCTGATCACGATCCTGGTGGTCGTCGGCGGCGACCTCTCCCTGCGCCTCGGCCAGGCCGTCGGCCTGCCGGAGGAGACGGTCCAGACGTGGAACGTGGTGAAGTGGCCGGTCATCCTCGTGGTGATCGCCCTGATCGTGACCCTCGCCTACCGCCTGGGGCCCAACGTCCGGCAGCCCCGCTACCGCCCGCTCTCGCTCGGCGCCGTGGCCGTGGTGGTCCTGCTCTTCGGCGCCACCGTGGCCCTGGGCTGGATCACGGACCGGTTCGGCCAGTTCGCCGTGGTCGGGCGGATCAACTCCGCGATCGGCGTGCTCGCCCTCGCGTGGGTGGCGTGCATCGTGCTGCTGGCCGGGGCCGCCTTCGACGCGGAGGTGCTGCGTGCCCGCCAGCTGGCCGTCGGCATCGACGCCTCCGTCGAGATCCAGCTGGCGACGCGGCACACCGCGGTGCTCGAGGCCTCCGAACGGTACGAGGCCCGCAACCGCCGCCTGGCCCGGCTCGTGGCCGACGCCGTGCGCGCCGGCGAGGACCTCACGATCGAGGCCACACCCCTGCTCTCCGAGGAGGGGCGCCTCCTCGCGGTCGAGTCGGGGCGGCGGGACCCGGAGGACGTCAGCTCGGGCAGCCCGTTCCACGCGGACCCGGTGTCCGACGATGGCGCCCGCCTCGAGCCGACGTCCCGGCCCGACGACTGACAGGTCAGCGCTCCCGGGCCTCGAACGCCTCGACCTGGGCACGCAGCGTCTCGGCCGCGATCTCCTCGTCGAGGCCCACCATGCCGAGGTACACGAGCTCGTCCCCGTCCGTGACGCCGCCGACGGTCATGGTGAACAGGGCCGTGTCCATGCCCGAGTTCCCCAGAGCGATGTGGACCGCGTCCGGCACGCCGGGCACCTTCGTGAAGGCCGCCTGGACGCCGTCCGGGTCGCCGAACGTGCCGCACGTGTCGGCCAGCTTGCCGAAGGGCGCCAGCAGATCGGTGCCGTCGTCGGTGACCGCGACCATGCCGAACGCCCCGGCCTGGGAACCGGCCAGGCCGGTGACGGCGGCCGGGTCCACCTCGTACTGGGCCAGCGCACCGCCGAGCCCGGGCGCCTGCTGCGTGTTGATCTGCTCGATGAGGTCCGCGCAGGCGCCCGTGGGGGTGACGCCCGTCAGGCTCAGGCTGGTGCTGATCGGCTCGCCGCCGCCGGCCTGGGTCTCCATGCCCGTGAACACGCCGCCGGGCGCGGTCTCCGGGGTGAGCAGGACGTCCTCGAGCGCCTCCACGCGCTCCTCCTGCTCGTCCGTGAGGTCCGAGCCGGCCCCCGTCGGGGCGGACTCGGACGCGTCGGCCGAGGAGGACGAGGCCTCGCCGCCTCCCCCGCCGCAGCCGACGAGCGCGAGGGCGCCCACGGCGAGCAGGGACAGGGCGACGGCGGGGGAGGCGGCGAGGCCT
>NZ_JABFBB010000010.1:47538-52511 GCF_017168555.1 Micrococcus sp. KRD012 | reverse complement strand
CCTCCCGACGGCGACACAGAAGGCCCTCCATGACCCGCATCCACTCCCGCCTCCTCGGCACCGTGGGGCTCACCGCGTCGGCGGCGCTGCTCACCGGCTGCGCCGTCCTCGGCGGCGACGCCGGATCCGCCGGCATCGTGTCCGACGACGACCTGAGCACCTCGTACGGCCTCGTCCAGCCCGGCGTCCTGACGGTCTGTTCCGACGTCCCCTACCCGCCCTTCGAGTTCGAGGAGAACGGTGAGCTGACCGGCTACGACATCCAGCTGGTCGAGGCGGTGGCGGAGAAGCTGGGCCTCGGGGTGAACGTGATCGACTCCTCCTTCGAGGCCATCGAGTCGGGTGCCTCGCTCACCGGCTGCGACGTGAACGCCTCGTCGATCTCCATCACCGAGGCCCGTCAGCGCGTCATGGCCTTCACCCTCCCCTACCTCGACGACGACCTCGTCCTGGTCGCGAAGAAGGGCTCCGGCATCACCGACGTCGACTCCGCGAAGGGCCGCCGGATCGGCGTGCAGGCCGCGACCACCGGCGACGAATACGCCCAGCAGAACGGCCTGAGCCCCGTGCAGTTCGAGGACGGCGGCATGCAGGTCCAGGCCCTGCAGGCCGGCACCGTGGACGCCGCCCTGGGCAACCAGTCCGTGTTGCTCTACTCCCTCAAGGACGACGATCGCTTCGAGGTGGTCGAGTCGCTGCCCACGGGCGAGCAGCTCGGCATGGCGGTCGGCCCGCAGAAGGCGCAGCTCGGCTCCGCCGTGAACCGCGCGCTGCAGGAGCTGCGCAACGACGGCACCGTGGCCGAGCTCCAGGAGCGCTGGTTCGGTCAGGCACAGGAGGACTACCGATGAGCACGCAGGCCCCCGTCTCGCCGGCACCGGCCATGAAGCCCGGCCGCGCGCGCCGCCGTCGTCGGCTGTCCCTGATCATCCAGGCGGCCGTCTTCGTCCTCGCCCTCGTCGTCCTGGCCGTCCTCATCGACTGGGGCGCGCTCGCCGAGAACGTCCTGAACTTCCCCGCCGTGGCCCCGATGTTCCCCAACGTGATCCTCGTGGGGCTGGGCAACACGCTGTTCTACACGGTCACCTCGTTCGTCGTCGGCCTGCTGGGCGGCATCGTGCTCGCGCTCATGCGCCTGAGCTCGTTCGGCCCGTACCGGTGGCTGGCCACCGCCTACGTGGAGTTCTTCCGCGGCGTCCCCGCGCTGCTGGTGTTCCTCGCCTTCGGCTACGGGGTGCCCTTCGCGTTCGGGGTGTCCTGGCCGATCCCCGTCGTCGTGATGGTGGCCCTGGGCATGGTCTCGGCCGCGTACATCGCCGAGACCCTGCGCGCCGGCCTGCAGGCCGTGCCCCGCGGCCAGATGGAGGCGGCCCGGTCCCTCGGCATGCCGACGTGGCGGGCCATGGTCACCATCGTGATCCCCCAGGCGTTCCGCATCGTGCTGCCGCCGCTCACCAACGAGGTCATCCTCCTGACCAAGGACTCCTCGCTGGTCTACGTGCTCGGCCTGGCCGCGCACGAGTACGAGCTCACCAAGTTCGGCCGCGACGGCATCTCCGCCCTCGACGCCGGCATGACGCCGATCCTCGTGGCCGGCCTGTTCTACCTCGTGATCACCGTGCCGCTGTCCCTGTTGGCCCGCCGGTTCGAGGCCCGTTCGACCAAGAAGGGGCACTGAGATGGCCCAGCAGAACCCCATCACCGGATCCTTCGGCGCGGTGGCCGCCGCGGACGCCGCCGGCGTGCACGTGGCCGGCCTCAACAAGTCCTTCGGCGCCAACCACGTGCTGCGCGGCATCGACCTCGACGTCGCCCCCGGCGAGGTCGTGTGCCTGATCGGCCCGTCCGGCTCGGGCAAGTCCACCCTCCTGCGCTGCGTGAACCTGCTGGAGAAGCCCGACTCGGGCGTCGTCACGGTCGGTGAGTTCACGGTCACGGACGAGGACGTGGACCTGGACGTGCTGCGCCGGCACGTGGGCATGGTGTTCCAGCAGTTCAACCTGTTCCCGCACCTGTCCGTGCTGGAGAACTGCACCGTGGCCCAGCTCAAGGTGCTCAAGCGGGGCAAGGCCGAGGCGGTGGACGTCGCCCGTCGGCAGCTGGCCCGCGTGGGCCTGGCCGAGCTCGAGGACCGCTACCCGGACCAGCTCTCCGGCGGTCAGCAGCAGCGCGTGGCGATCGCCCGTGCGCTGGCCATGGACCCGCAGCTGATGCTCTTCGACGAGCCCACCTCCGCCCTCGACCCCGAGACCGTCGGCGACGTCCTGGCGATCATGCGTCAGCTGGCCCGCGACGGCATGACCATGCTCGTGGTCACCCATGAGATGGGCTTCGCCCGCGAGGTGGCCGACCGGGTCGTGTTCATGGACGGCGGCGTCGTGGTGGAGGCCGGCCCGGCCGCCGCGGTGATCTCCGACCCCCAGCAGCCGCGCACCCAGGACTTCCTGCGCCGCGTGCTGCACCCCACCGAGATCGACCTCTGAGCCTGCCCACCCGCCGTGCCCCGGTGGGCGGGCGCATGCGTGAGGGGCCCCGCCTGGACCATGGTCCGGGCGGGGCCCCTCAGGCATGCGGCGGGGGCGTCAGGCCTTCTTGCGCAGCTTCTTCAGCTCGTCACGGGCCTCGCGCAGCGCGGCGACCTGCTCCTCACGGGCGGCGTGGATCGCAGCGACCTTCTCGTCCTGGGCATCACGGATGGCCTGCACCTTGGCGTCGCGGGCGCCCTCGATGCGGGCGGCGCGCTTCTTGGCGGCCTTGCGACGCTTGCCGGGGCGGTTGGCCACGGAGTCGGCGGCGATGGCCAGGCCGGAGCCGACCAGGAAGATGTCCTTGGCGACGGCGGTGCCCTCCTGGGACGGACGCACGCCGTCCGCCTCGGTCATCTCCGGCGTGTTCAGGTACATGGAGAACAGACCGCCGGAGAACGCGGTCAGGGCGGAGCCGGCGAGCCAGCCCGGGACGAACGGGGCCAGCAGGGCCGAGCCCACGCCGATCTCGGTGGTCACGAGGAACTTCTTGAACTGCTCCGGTGACAGGTTGGCCAGCGCGGGCAGGCCGCGGGCGCTCATGTCGCGCAGGCCCTGGGCCTGCTCCGCGGAGATGCCGCGCTTGTTCAGGCCGGAGTTCAGGATGAACGCGCCGGAGGCCAGGCGCAGCGGAATCTGGACGATGCTCATGGAGTCTTCCTTCCAGTAGGGCCCGCGGCACGCACGTGGAGTGGGGTGTGGCGCGAACGGTCGGTGAGCGGTCTGCACCTCCGACAGTACCAACGGCAGCCCGCTCCCGCCCGCCCGGAGGCGCGGCTGTGCGCGCAGAGCGGACGACGTCGACGCCTCCACCACGTCGCCGAGGCCGTCGATGATGGACAATGGGGCGCATGCTCCCCCTCGTCGCACCCCTGACCGCGGCCGCCGCCGCGCCCACCGACTACGGCTGGCTCGGCAACATCGTCGTGGACATCATGGAGGCGGTCGGCCCGATCGGCGTCGGCCTGGCCGTCTTCGCGGAGAACATCTTCCCGCCCATCCCGTCCGAGGTGATCCTGCCCCTGGCAGGCTTCACCGCGGCCGGCGGCGCCTTCAGCCCGCATGCCGCGCTGGTCTGGGCGACGGTCGGCTCGATCGTCGGAGCGCTGGCCCTCTACGGCCTCGGCGCGTGGCTCGGCCGCCACCGCATGTACCGCCTCGCGGACCGCATGCCGCTGGTGGACATGGAGGACGTGGCCAAGACCGAGCGCTGGTTCATCCGATACGGCTACTGGACCGTGTTCCTGGGCCGCATGGTCCCCGTGTTCCGCTCCCTGATCTCCATCCCCGCGGGCATCGAGCGGATGAACCTCGCGAAGTTCACCCTGTTCACGGCGCTGGGCTCCCTGATCTGGAACGCGATCTTCGTCTACGGCGGCTACGCGCTCGGGGAGCGGTTCCACGTCGTCTCCGAGTACGCGGACGTCTTCTCCAACATCGTCCTGGTCCTGATCCTGGCCTTCCTCGCGATCTGGGTGGTCCTGCGCCTGCGCCGTGACGCCCGCCGCCGGAACGACCCGGACTGGCGCCCGCCGACCGCGGATGAGATGGCCGCCCGCGTCGAGGCCATCCTGGAGTCCTCCGACCACCGGAAGTGAATCGCATGCACCCCGTCCTGCCCTCCCCCCGCCGTGGCCGCGCGGCCCTCGGCCTGGCCGCCGTCGCCCTGGTGGCGCTGAGCGCCTGTGCTCGCACCGAGCCGCAGCCCGAGCCTGCGCCCGCCACGACGGCGGCCTCCGCCCTGCCGTCCATGGACATGGCCCCGTTCACGGTCGAGGTCCCCTCACACGACCTCGAGCGGGTGCCGGAGGCGAGCGTCGCCGTGCTCGAGGGCGAGGACCCGGACCACCACGGGGCGTGGCTGCAGGTGTCCGGGGCGCCGGCCTGGACGGACGCCATGGCCGGGGCCGTGCGCGACCAGATCGACCAGTACCGCCGGGACACCGACCCGAGCGCGGACCCGCGCCTGGAGATCCAGCCGCAGCTCGCCGTCGTGGCCGAGGACATCGCCGCGGCCCGCCTGCTCGCCACGGAGCGGCGCGGCACGGACTCCGTGTCCACCTCGCACGTGATCTGGTACTCGGCCCGCGAGGACCGCGTGCTCGAGACCGCCGATCTCTTCACCCCCGACGGCTGGGACGCGCTCCGCACCGAGGTGCGCCAGCGCATGGCCAACGACCCGGACGTGATCGGCTCGCGTCTGGACTCGGCGGTCGACGCCCCGGAGCAGGTGGAGAACCGCCGGGTGTGGGACGCGGTGGTCTTCCTCCCGGACGGCAGCCTGATGCTCGAGGCGGACCAGGCGTCCATGGCGCCGGCCGCCGCGGGCGTGCTGACGGTGCGGATCCCCCGGGACACGGCGACCGCCTGGCTGTCCGACCTGGGCCACGTCGCCGCGGACGCCGCCTCCGCCCCCGCCGACCTGCGTCTGCCGGACCGCTCCACCCC
>NZ_JABFBB010000010.1:27908-47438 GCF_017168555.1 Micrococcus sp. KRD012 | reverse complement strand
TAGCTCCGTCTCGTGGGCTCGGAGATGTGTATAGGAGACAGCGTCCGGTCCGTCCACGAGCGCGTCCGGTCCGTCCACGAGCGCGCCGGCCACGGACCCCGCGCCGGACCCGACCGAGTCCGCACCCGAGCCGACCGCCACGACGGCCTCCGCGTCCGCGTCGCCCACGTCGGGGGACCGCTCCAGCAGCACCCCCTGACCCCGGCGCCGGGCGCCGTCGTCGGCCGCGGTCTGCACCGTCGACGCGCGGCCGTGGCAGGATCGGGGCGATGACTGAGCACCTGCCCCGCCCCTGCCCGGACGCACCCGGCCCCGACGCCGTGCCGCCGCCCGCCGAGCGCGTCCACGCGCACGACCACAATCGGGACAAGGACCCCGCCCTCGTCCGACGGGAGCCGGTCTCCTTCGTCCGACGTGGTGCGCGCCTGAACGCGGGGCGGCAGGCCGTGTGGGACCGCCAGGCGGAGCGGGTCCTCGTGGACGTGCCTCGCGGCCGCGGCGCCACCTCGGTGGACGGCCAGGCCCGACTGGACTGGGCGGGGGTGTTCGGGCGCGAGGCCCCCCTGCTGGTCGACATCGGCTCCGGGCTGGGCGAGTCAACGGCGCAGGCCGCCGCCGACCGGCCGGACTGGAACGTGCTCGCCGTCGAGGTCTACGTGCCCGGCCTGGCCGCGCTCATGACGCGCGTGGAGCAGCAGGGCCTGGAGAACGTCCGCGCCGTGGAGGCCAACGCCCCCGAGCTGCTGGACGCCCTGCTCACGCCCGGCTCCGTCTCCGAGGTGTGGGTGTTCTTCCCGGACCCGTGGCACAAGAAGCGGCACCACAAGCGCCGCCTGGTCTCCCCCGCCTTCGCGGACCGCGTGGCGCGGGTGCTCACCCCCGGCGGGGTGCTGCGGCTGGCGACGGACTGGTCGGGCTACGCCGTGCAGATGCGCGAGGTGCTCGAGGCGCACCCGGAGTTCGAGAACCTCTTCCCCGGGCGCGCCGCGGGCGAGGACTCTCCGCTCACGCGGGTGCGCCGCGAGGGCAGGGAGACCGAGGTGGGTGCCCAGCCGCTGCCCGCGGGATGGGAGAGCGCGGCCGAGGAGGAGCGCCCCCTGCGCGCCGGCCTGGGCGAGGCGCGGGCCGGCGCGGCGGCCGCGGACCCCGTGGACCACGACGGCGGCTGGGCGCCCCGGTTCGAGGGCCGACCGATCACGAGCTTCGAGGCGAAGTCCCAGCGGGCCGGGCGGCTCGTGTTCGACCTGGCGTACCGCCGCCGCTGAGCACGGGGCCCGACGGGGTCGCTCAGGCCGGGGCGACCGGCCCGGCCGGGTCGGCGCCGTCCGGAACGGGCGACAGCGGCAGGCCGGCGGTCACCCGCGCGGTCGCCGCGAGCGTCACGGACCCGGCGTCCCGGTAGCCCCTCGGGGCGTCCTCGGGGGCCGTCGGCGACCAGCGGGCCGTGCGGTGGCCGCGGACGGCGGCCCCCGCCAGGCCGGGCCGCGGGGCCACCGGCAGCACGGCGGCGTCCGTCCAGTCCCGACGACGGCCGACCGCGCGGCCGACCCGGGCGAGGAGATCGCCCGGGGCCAGGGCGCGGAACGTCCGCCCGGACCGCAGGCCGAGGTGCGCGGCCCGGGCCGCCAGGGCGGCGGGCAGGCCGACCGTGCCCGAGACCACGAGGGCCTCGACGGGACGCTCGGCCGGCCACGGGGCCTCCGCGTCGTCGGGCTGCAGGCCCCGGTCCGCGAGCAGGCGCAGGGCGTGCGCGGCCACGAGCGAGCCGTACGAGTGGGCCTCCACGGCCCCGTGCACGGCGGTCCCGCGGGCGCGCAGGGCCGGGGCGACATCGTCGTCCTCCCCCGGCCCGTGGCGCAGGAACTCCCACCAGGCCCGCACATCCGCGGCGAGCATCGCGCCGCCGCGCCGGCCGGGGCCGTCGAGCACCACCCGCCAGGGCGTGGGTGCGGGGTAGCCGAGCCACCCGATGACGACGGGGCGGGGTGCGCCGGCGGCGCGCTGGGCGGCGGCGAGGTGGGCGGCCTCCCGGGCCGTCCCCCACATGGCCGTCTGGGGGCGGATGCCCATGCCGGAGACGAGCCAGGTCAGGTGGGTGGCGGTCGCGGGGTCCCCCGCGGCGACCACCGCGCGCGGCCCGTCCGGGCCCTCGAGGACGTAGTCCAGCAGATGCCGGGCGGGCAGGTGCGGCTCCATGCCCTCCGGCTTGAGGGCGTGGACGATCCCGTCCAGGGCGCTCCGGGCCTGCCGGCCGAGGCCGTCGCGCCGGGCCATGTCGGCGCGCAGCCGCTCCTGCACGCGGGACCGCGCGGCCGCCCCGAACGACGCCCGGCTCAGTCCTGCTCGGACTGCCACGTGGGCACCCGTCGGAGGCCTGCGACGCCGGAGGGCAGCCTCCGCAGGCCGCTCGGGCAGGCCTCGCCCGCGGTGTCCGCCCCGGCCCGTGCCGCGGCGTGACGGCGGACGGCCATCCGGTCGGCGTAGCGGGCCGAGACGTCACCGCCGGAGCCCACGGTGAAGACGCGGGCCAGGCGGGAGGCGTGGTGGAGGCGGTCCACCTGGGCAGCCAGCTCGACCACGGTGTCCTGCAGCTGCTCGACCTCGCGCTGCAGCGCGATCACGCGGCGGATGCCCTCCAGCGAGATGCCTTCGCGGCTCAGGGTCTGCACGGTCTGCAGCCGCTCGACGTCGGCGAGGGAGTAGCGGCGGTGCCGTCCGTCCTGGCGGGCGGGGACCACGAGGCCGAGCCGGTCGTACTGGCGCAGGGTCTGCGGATGCATGTCCGCCATCTCGGCGGCCACGGAGATCACGAAGACCGGGGCGTGCCGGTCGGGACCCCCCTCGCGGCCCCGGTCCGCACGGGCGGCGCCGTCGCGGGCGCTCACCAGGCTGCCTTCCGGGCCAGCTCCCGCCGCGGATCGTCGCCGGCAGTGGCGGACTGCAGGGCCTCGACGGCGGCGCGGGCGTCGTCGTTGAGCGTGGTGGGCACGGTGACGCGCAGCTCCACGAGCAGGTCACCCGTCGTCGTCCCGCGCTCGACACCGCGGCCCTTCAGGCGCAGCACGCGGCCACACTGGGAGCCCGCCGGCACCTTCACCTTCACGGGGCGCTCCAGCGTCGGCACCTCGATCGTGGCGCCGAGGGCGGCCTCGGGGAAGGTGACGGGCACGGTGATCCGCAGGTCGTCCCCGTCCCGGCGGAAGAACTCGTGCTCGCGCACGTGCACGGTGACCAGCAGGTCGCCGCGGCCGGCCGGGCCGGGCGAGCCCTTGCCGCGGGCACGGACCTTCTGGCCGTCGCGGATGCCCTTCGGGATCTTCACCTCGATCGTCTCGCCGTCCGGGCCGCGCAGGGACACCGTGGTGCCCTGGATCGAGCCGCGGAAGGAGATCGTGGTGGTGGCGGTGCGGTCCGCGCCCTTCGTGGGGCGCGGCCGCGCGTAGCCGGCGTCACCGAAGCCGCCGGGGCCGAAGCCGCCGGTCTGGCCGGCGGCGCCGCCGAACATCCCGCTGAACAGGTCCGACAGGTCGGGCCCGGACTGCGTGGTGCGGGGGCCGCCCCCGCCGCCGAACATGCCGCCGAAGACGTCCTCGAAGCCGCCGCCGCCGGCACCGCCCGGGGCGGAGAACCGGGCGCCGCCGCCCATCGCGCGGATCGCGTCGTACTCCTGGCGCTCCTGGGGGTCGCTCAGGACGGCGTACGCCTCCGAGATCTCCTTGAACTTCTTCTCGGCCGCCTCGTCCCCGGGGTTCTGGTCCGGGTGGTGGGTGCGGGCGAGCTTGCGGTAGGCCTTCTTCACATCCGCATCGGAGGCGTCCTTGGACACCCCCAGGGTCGCGTAGAAGTCCTTGTCCATCCAATCCTGCGAGGCCATGGTGCCTCCTCTCGTGTGCATCGGTCAGGGGGTCGGCCGGCGGCGGGGTGGGCCGCCGGCCGACGGGGTCACTCGTCTCCGGCGGAGACCATCACCTGGGCGGCGCGCAGCACGCGGCCGTCCCGGACGTAGCCGTTGCGGAAGACCTGGACCACGTGGTCCGCGGGCACCTCCGCGTGCGGCTGGCGCATCACGGCCTCGTGCAGGGCCGGGTCGAACTCGACGCCGGCCAGCGCCGCCTGGTCGTGGCGCTCGAGGCCGAGGCCGGCCAGGACGGTGTCGAGCTTGGTCGCGATGGCGGCGAACGGGCCGTCCGTCAGGTCGCCGGCGGCGCGGGCGGCGTCGATGTCGTCGAGCACCGGCAGCAGCGCGGTGACGGCCTTGAGCACGCCGGCGTCCCTGGCCAGGTCGCGGTCGCGGTCCACGCGACGCTTGTAGTTCACGAACTCGGCCTGCAGACGTCGCAGGTCGGTCTCGAGCTCGGCCTCGCGGTCCGAGGCCGCGGGCTGCGGCGCCTCGGTCCCGGCCTCCGCGCCGGCCTCGTCGAGGATGCGCTCGGCCTGGGCGAGGGCGTCGCCGTCCTCGGCCTGCTCGGCCGCGCTCTCGGCGGAGACGCGGGGCTCACCGGTCTCGGGGTCGATGCGGCGACGGTCGTTGAACACGATGGGCTCCTCCTCGGAGCCGCGCTCGGCGTCGGAGGAGCCGTGCGGACGCTGCTGGTCGGCGCTCATGGTGTGTCCTTTCGAAGCGGGTGGGCGCGGCGGGTCCGCCGCGCGGGGGTGGTGCGGGAAGGCCGGCGGGCTGGCCCGGCAGGGGCGCTGCCGGGCCGGCCCGCCGGCGTCGTGGGCCTCCGGGCGGGGCGGGCGTGGACGCCCGCCCCGGCCCCGGGGTGTCAGGCCTTCTTCTCGTCGTCCTCGTCGACCACCTCGGCGTCGACGATGTCCTCATCGTCGCCCTGCGGGGCGGCGGACTCGGCGCCAGCGTCGGCCGACTCCGCGCCCTGCTGGGCGTAGAGGGCCTCGCCGATCTTGACCTGGGAGGCCTGGAGCTTCTCGAACGCGGCGGCGACCTCGTCGTCGTTGTCCTGCTTCTCCAGGGCGGCCTTCAGGGCGTCGACGTCGGCCTGCACCTCGGTCTTGACGTCCTCGGGCAGCTTGTCGCCGTTGTCCTGCAGGAGCCTCTCAACGGAGTAGGCGGACTGCTCCGCCTGGTTGCGGCGGTCGGCGGCCTCGCGGCGCTTCTTGTCCTCGTCCGCGTGGGCCTCGGCGTCCTTGACCATGCGGTCGATGTCCTCCTTGGACAGCGAGGAGCCGCCCGTGATGGTCATCGACTGCTCGGTGCCGGTGCCCTTGTCCTTCGCGGAGACGTGCACGATGCCGTTCGCGTCGATGTCGAACGTGACCTCGATCTGGGGCATGCCGCGCGGGGCCGGGGCGATGCCGGTCAGCTCGAAGGTCCCCAGCGCCTTGTTGTCCCGGGTGAACTCGCGCTCGCCCTGGAAGACCTGGATGGACACGGAGGGCTGGTTGTCCTCGGCCGTGGTGAACGTCTCGGAGCGCTTGGTCGGGATGGCCGTGTTGCGCTCGATGAGCTTGGCCATCACGCCGCCCTTGGTCTCGATGCCCAGCGACAGCGGGGTCACGTCGATCAGGAGCACGTCCTTGCGCTCACCGGCGAGCACGCCCGCCTGCACCGCCGCGCCGATGGCGACGACCTCGTCCGGGTTCACGCTCTTGTTGGGCTCCTTGCCGCCGGTCAGCTCCTTCACCAGGTCGGAGACGGCGGGCATGCGGGTGGAGCCGCCGACGAGGATCACGTGGTCGATGTCGGAGACCTTGACGCCGGCCTCCTTGATGACGTCCTCGAACGGCTTGCGGGTGCGCTCGAGCAGGTCCTTGGTGAGGTCCTCGAACTTGGCGCGGGACAGGTGCTCGTCCAGATGCACCGGGCCCTCGGGGGTCACGGACAGGTACTGCAGCGAGATGCTGGTGGAGGTGGCCGAGGAGAGCTCCTTCTTGGCCTGCTCCGCCGCCTCCTTCAGGCGCTGCAGGGCGATCTTGTCCTTGGACAGGTCCGCGCCCTTGGACTTGGCCTGCTGGAGCAGCCAGTCCACGATCCGCTGGTCCCAGTCGTCGCCGCCGAGGCGGTTGTCGCCGGCGGTGGCGCGCACCTGGATGGTGGCGAAGTCGTCCTCGTCCTTGGCGACCTCGAGCAGGGACACGTCGAAGGTGCCGCCGCCCAGGTCGAAGACCAGGATGAGCTCGTCCTCCTTGCCCTTCTCCAGGCCGTAGGCCAGCGCGGCCGCGGTGGGCTCGTTGATGATACGGGTGACGTTCAGGCCCGCGATCTCGCCGGCCTCCTTGGTGGCCTGGCGCTCGGCGTCGTTGAAGTAGGCGGGCACGGTGATCACCGCGTCGGTGACCTTCTCACCCAGGTACTCCTCGGCGTCGTGCTTGAGCTTCATCAGCGTGCGGGCCGAGATCTCCTGCGGGGTGTACTTCTTGCCGTCCACCTCGGTGGTCCAGTCGGTGCCCATGTGGCGCTTGACGGACGCGAAGGTGCGCTCGGGGTTGTTGACGGCCTGGCGCTTGGCGACCTCGCCGACCAGGACGTCCCCGCCCTTGGAGAACGCGACGACGGACGGGGTGGTGCGGGCGCCCTCGGCGTTCGCGATGACGACCGGGTCGCCACCCTCGAGGGCGGCGACGACGGAGTTGGTGGTGCCGAGGTCGATGCCGACTGCACGGGACATGATGGGGTCCTTCCTGTCTGACGGTGAAGCGGGGGCCGGACCCGCGGGCCGGGGCACCGGCGCCGCAGGGACTTGAGCCTTCATGACTCAGGTTGCCACCGGGGCGGTGGACTGTCAAGTGAACCTGAGTCGACTTCACTCACTTCTGCTTCTGCGAGGGTCAACGCGGGCCGTCCGCGATCCATTCCCGGCGCCGCGGATCCGCTCCGGACCCGCCCGCGCACGCCGCTCAGACCTGGAAACACGACGACCTCACGCGGTTGAATGGCGGAACACGGGGCGTCGCCGACGGCGCGCCCGTCCCGACGGAGAAGGAGCACCACCATGGCCGAGAAGAACGCCGCCGAGTACACCGTCCCGGGCCTGTCCCTGAGCACGGGCCGCCGCACCGCCGAGATCCTCCAGGGCCGCCTGCACGCCCTCAACGACCTGCAGCTCACCCTGAAGCACGCCCACTGGAACGTCGTGGGCCCCGGCTTCATCGGCGTACACGAGATGCTCGACCCCCAGATCGAGCTGGTCCGCGCGATGGTGGACGTCCTCGCCGAGCGCATCGCCACCCTCGGCGTCTCCCCCGCCGGCACCCCGGGCGCCCTCGTGGCCGCCCGCACGTGGGACGACTACACGCTGGGCCGCGCGACGACCCTGGAGCACCTGGCCGCGCTGGACCTCGTCTACGACGGCGTCGTGACGGACCACCGCGCCGCCATCGACGCCACCGAGGACCTCGACCCGGTCACCCAGGACATCCTCATCGACCAGGTGGCCCAGCTCGAGCTGTTCCAGTGGTTCATGCGCTCGTTCCTGACCACCGACGACGGCCGGCTGAGCAGCGCAGGCACCACCACCGAGGCCGCCGCCGCGGGCCGCGTGAAGGGCGCCCAGTCCGCGCCCGCCCCGAAGGCCGGGCGCACGAAGAAGTCGGACGCGAAGAAGTCCAAGAAGAAGTGACCGCGCGCCCCTGAGGCGCCCGCGAGCACGGAGGGCCCGACCGCACCGCCGGTCGGGCCCTCCGTCGCCGTCCGGGCTCAGGCGGCCCGCGCCGGCCACCACACCTTCGGGCCGATGTCCCGCACGAGGGCCGGGATGAGCAGCGAGCGCACGATCAGCGTATCGAGCAGCACGCCGAACGCGACGATGAACGCCAGCTGCACCATGAACATCAGCGGGATCACCGCGAGCGCGGCGAAGGTGGCCGCCAGCACGACGCCGGCCGAGGTGATGACCCCGCCCGTGACGGTGAGGGCGCGCAGCACGCCCGCCCGCGTGCCGTGCCGCGGCGTCTCCTCCCGCGCCCGGGTCATCAGGAAGATCGTGTAGTCGATCCCGAGTGCCACGAGGAAGACGAAGCCGTACAGCGGCACGGTGGGGTCGGCGTCCTCGAAGCCGAACACGTGCCGGAACACGAGGGCCGAGACGCCCAGGGCCGCGCCGAAGCTGACCACGGTGGCCGCCACGAGCAGCACGGGTGCCAGGAGCGAGCGCAGCAGCACCGCGAGGATGACCAGCAGCATCGCGAGGATCAGCGGGATGACGACCCGCAGGTCGCGCTGCGTGGTGACGTTCGTGTCCAGCGCCTGGGCCGCCGGGCCGCCCACGAGGATCTCGCCCGTGGCCGGGAGGTCCGCGAGCCGGTCGCGCAGGCGGGCCACGGTCTGCTGCGCGGCAAGGGACTCGCCCGGGTCCGCCAGGGTGGCCGAGACCAGCACGCGGCCGTCCACCACGCGGGGCTGCGGCTCCGGCGCGGACGCGGCGCCCGCCCCGCCCTCCGCGTCGGTCACGCCCGGGGGTGGGCCCGCGGCGGCCTCGGGGGCGTCCGTGGTGACCTCGGCCTCGGCCACGCCGGGGTCCTCCGCGACGGCGGCGAGCACCGCCTCCGCGTCCCCGGCCGGGGCGAGGATCTGGGCGGGGGCGCCCGCGCCGGCGTCGAAGTGCTCGCTCAGCAGGGCCTGGGCCTGCCGGGCGTCGGAGTCGCCGAGCAGCACGTCCTCCTGGGCGACGCCGTCCGCGCGCAGCTGCAGCAGACCGCCGCAGAGGGCGAGGAGCACGACCGTCGTGGCGACCCAGACGAGACGGGGCCGGCGCGCGACGACGGCGCCCACCCGCGTCCACACCCCGTGGTCCTCCTCGAGGCCGGCGACGGGCCGGCCCGCCCCGTCGCGCGGCGGGGTGAAGGCCCGGCCCCGGGCGGCGCGGCGCTCCGCGCGACGGCGCGCGCGCTCGGGGGACGGGATCGTGGGCCAGAAGGCGGCACGCCCGGTCAGCCGCAGCAGCGCCGGCAGCAGGGTCAGGGCGGCGAGCCACGCGAACGCCACACCCGTGGCGGCCACGGGGCCGAGGGAGCGCGTCGAGTTGAGGTCCGAGGCCATCAGGATCAGCAGGGCGAGGGCCACGGTCGAGGCGGACGCGGTGATCGCGCCGAAGGACCCGCGCACGGCGGCCCGCAGCGCCTCCCCGACGTCCGCCCGGACCAGCAGCTCCTCGCGGTGCCGGGCCACGAGCAGGAGGCAGTAGTCGGTGGCCGCGCCGATCACGAGGATCGAGAGGATGCCCTGGGCCTGGCCGTTGAGCTGGATCCAGCCCGCCAGGGCCATCCCGTAGACGGCCACGATCGCGCCGCAGAGCGCGGCCACGGCCGTCAGGAGCACGAGGACCGGCAGCAGGACGGAGCGGTAGACCGCCACGAGGATCACGAACACCACCGCGAGCGCCACGAGCAGCAGCAGCCCGTCGATCCCCGCGAACGCGCCGCCCAGCTCGGCGACCAGGCCCGCCGGGCCGCCCACGTGCCACTCGGTGTCCGCGGCCACGGTCCCGGCGAGGGCGGGGTCGGCGGCCGCGGGGTCCGCCACGACCTCCCGCAGGTCGGCCACCACGTCGGCCACGGGCCGCTCGGCCCCGACCGAGGAGTCGACGAAGGCCAGGAACTGCACCGCCGCGCCGTCGTCGGAGGGGATCGGGCCGGCGACGTCGGTCACGCCCGGCACCTCGCCCAGCCGGCCCGCGAGGTCCGCGAGCGCGGGGAAGGCGGCCGCGGGGTCCGCTGTGCTCGCCGGGCCCACGACGACGGCGGGCACGGCCTCGCCGTCCTGGAACGCCGCCGCCTCCGCCCCCGCGCGGGTGGACTCGGCCGACGCCGGCAGGAAGGTGGCCTGGTCATTCGAGGAGACGTCGCCGATCTTGCCGAACACGGGGCCGCCCAGGCCGAGCACGGCGAGCCAGACCACGGTGAGCGCCGCGGCCAGGCCCAGCCGCAGCCCCCGAGGGGGACGCCCCGTGGCGGCGGGGGTGCGGAAGGCGGACAGGTCGGGCGATGTAGCTCCGTCTCGTGGGCTCGGAGATGTGTATAAGAGCCAGGGTGTGTATAAGAGACAGGGGCATGCCCCGAGCGTAGGGGATGGTTCGATGATCAAACAACCATGGGGGCTGGCTAGACTCCCGGCCATGACCACGCAGCCCCCCTCCGCCCCCGCGGAGCACCTCGCCGTGGTCCACGCGCTGCGCGTCTTCAGCGAGAGCGCGGAGCACGCCGTCGACGAGGCCGGCCGCGGCGTCGGCCTGCACCGCACGGACCTCAGAGCCCTCGCGTACCTGATGGCCCGCGCGGCGGCCGGTGAGCCCGTCACGGCCTCGGACCTCGGCGCCCACCTGCACCTCACCCGGGCCTCGGCCACCGCCCTCGTGGACCGCCTGGCCGCCGCGGGCCACGTCCGCCGCCACCGGGACGAGGGCGACCGGCGGCGCGTGCTGGTGGAGCACACGGACACGGCCCGCCGCGACGGACAGCGCGCGTTCGAACCGATGTCCCAGCGGCTGAGCGCCGCCCTCGAGGGGTTCTCCGCCGCGGAGCTGCGGGCCGCGGTGCGGGTGCTCGAGGCGGCCACCGCCGCACTGACGGACCCCGCCCCGGAGGACCCGTGACCCGACCGGCGCTCATCGGCCTGGACGGCCGCTCGGGGTCGGGCAAGACCGTCCTCGCCGCCGCGCTCGCGGCCCGGATCGCACCGTTCGCGCGCGTCGAGGTGATCGAGATCGAGTCCATGTACCGGGGCTGGGACGGGCTGGCCGCGGCGGTGGGCGACGACGGCCCCTACCCGGCCGTCGTGCGCGCGCTGCGGGAGCGGGGCACGGCGGCCTGGACCACGTGGGACTGGCACCGCGCCGCCCCCGGTCCGCCGCGGCGGACCGCGCCGGCCGACGTCGTGGTGTGCGAGGGCGTGGGCGCGCTCAGCACCGCCGCCCGACCGCTGCTCGACCTGGCGGTGTGGCTCGAGCTCGAGACCCCCGCGCGGCGCACGCGGGCGCTGGCCCGGGACGGCGAGACCTTCGCCCCGCACTGGGACCGCTGGGCCGCACAGGAGGAGGACTACCTGGCCCGGCATGCCCCGCGCGCCGCGGCGGACCTGGTCCTGCACCCGCCCTCCGCCTGACCGCGACGCCGCCCGGGGTCGGGGGCGTCGGGGTCTGCGTGCGGGCCGGCCGGGCGCCGGCGCCGGGACCGGAGCGGTTCGCTCCGCTTAGGTGTAGCATCGGAGGCGGCGCGCCGCGTCCGGCCGCGTCCCACCCCAGCGCACGGAGACCTCCCCTTCCCATGGCGACACTGCTCTACCGTCTCGGCCTCGGCGCCGCCCGCCGCCCCCTCCTCGTGATCCTCGCCTGGGTGCTCGCCCTGGCCCTCGCCGTCGGCGGGTTCCTCGCCTTCGGCGGCACGCTCTCCTCCACCGTCACCATCCCCGGCACGCCCACCGCCCAGGTCACGGACCGCCTCAAGGAGGAGTTCCCCGAGGCCTCCCGAGGCAGGGGCCAGGTCGTGTTCACCACCGAGGACGGCTCCCCCCTGACCGACGCCCAGCGCGAGCAGATCACCGCCCTGTTGGACGACGTCGCCGAGCAGCCGGCCGTGGAGGGCGTCGTGGACCCGTTCGAGGCCCAGGCCCAGCGGGACGACGCCCGCACCCGGCTCGACGAGGGCCGCACCGAGCTGGCCGACGGCGAGCAGCGCCTCGCGGACGGACGCCAGGAGATCGAGGACGGCCGGGCCGAGCTCGAGCGCCGCGCGGCCGAGGCCGACGCGGGCGAGCAGCGCCTCGCCGAGGCCGCCGCCCAGCTGGACGAGGGGCAGGCCACGCTCGACGCCGCGCGCGCCGACCTCGAGGAGCGCGGCCTGGAGGCCCTGCCGGCCGACGCCCTGGCCCCGCTCCGGGAGGCCGAGCAGAAGGTGGCCGACGGCCAGGAGCAGCTCGACGCCGGCCGCGCCGAGCTCGAGGAGCAGGCGGAGCGCCTCGAGGCCGGGCAGGCCGAGATCGACGCGCGGCGTCAGGAGCTCGAGGCCGGGCAGGCGGAGCTCGGCGACCGGTGGACCGAGCTCGAGGCCGGGCAGGCCGAGCTCGACGCCCAGGCCGAGCAGCTGGCCGCGGGCCGCGCCGAGCTCGAGCAGGCCCGGGACGCCGCACTGGCCGAGGCCGAGGCCGCCGGCATCCCGGCGGAGCAGGTCGCCGCGCAGTTCGCCGACCAGGAGGCGCAGCTCGCCGCCGGCGAGGCGCAGCTGGCGGCCGGTCAGGACCAGGCCGACGCCGCCCGCGCCCAGCTGGAGGCCGCCCAGGCCGAGGCCGACGCGGGCGCCGAACAGCTCGCGGCCGCCCAGGCCGAGGCCGACGACGGCGCCGCCCGACTCGCCGCCGGCCGGCAGCAGCTGCAGGAGTCCGAGGCCGAGCTCGAGGCCGGCCGCGAGCAGGTGGCCGCGGGACGGCAGCAGGCCCTGGACGCGGCCGAGGCTGAGCTGGACGCGCAGCAGCAGAAGATCGACGAGGGCCGGGCCGAGTACGAGCGTGGCGTCGCCGAGCTCGAGGACGGCCGGGCCCAGCTGGCCGCCGGCGCGGAGCGCCTGGACCAGGCCGAGGCCGACCTCGCCGACGGCCGCGCCGAGCTGGACGAGGGCCGCGTCGAGGCCGAGCGCGGCGAGCGCACCCTGGCCCTCGCGGAGGACTTCCGCACCGTGTCCGAGGACGGCAGCACCGCCGTCGGGATCGTCACCTTCACGACGCCGACCCTGGACGTGACCGCCGAGGACAAGGAGGCGGTCACCGGCGCCCTCACCGGCGCGGACATCGACGGCGTCGCGGTGCATCCGTCCCAGGAGCTCAACGCCACCGTGCCCTCCCTGCTCGGCCCGGGCGAGGTCGTGGGCCTCGTGGTCGCCGCGATCGTGCTGATGGTCATGCTCGGCACCCTCGTGGGCGCGGGCCTGCCTCTGGTCAACGCGCTGGTGGGCGTGGGCGTGGGCGCCGCCGGGGCGCTCGCGTTCTCCTCCGCCGTGGAGATGATGTCCGTGACCCCGGTGCTCGGGGTGATGCTGGGCCTGGCCGTGGGCATCGACTACGCGCTGTTCATCGTCAACCGGCACCGCCAGGAGCTGCGACGCGGCACGAGCCTGCACGAGTCGATCGCGCTGGCCACCGGCACCTCCGGCAACGCCGTGGTGTTCGCCGGCGTGACCGTGGTGATCGCCCTCGCGGCCCTGAACGTCACCGGCATCGGCTTCCTGGGCCTGATGGGCACGGTGGGCGCGGTCTGCGTGGCCATCGCCGTGCTCGTGGCGGTGACCCTGACCCCGGCCCTGCTGGCCCTGGCCGGCCCGCGCGTGCTCTCCCGCCGGGAGCGCGCCCGGCTCACCGACACCTCCCCGGCCGTCGGCGAGGGCGCCCACGCCGTGCGCCGCGCCCACCGCCGCGCCACCCTGTCCACGCCGACCGCCCTCGCCACGGCGCTCGCCTCCGTGGCCCTGCTCGTCCTCGTGGCCGTGCCGTTCTGGTCCATGCGCCTGGGCCTGCCGGACGGCGGCTCCGAGCCCGAGGGCTCGGACTCCCAGCTCGCCTACGCGCTCACGGCCGAGAAGTTCGGCGAGGGCTACAACGGCCCGCTCGTGGTCACCGTGGACCTGCCCGCCGGCCTGGACGAGGGGCGCGCCACGGACGCCCAGCTCGACGTCGGCGAGCAGCTGGCCGCCCTCGACCACGCGCACGCCGTGGTGCCGGCGGGCTTCAACGAGGACCGCACGGTCGCGATGTACCAGGTGCTGCCCGAGGAGGGGCCCAACGCGGTCTCCACGGAGGAGCTCGTGCGCGAGCTGCGGTCCCTGGACCCGGCCGGCGAGGCCTCGAACCCGGGCGTGGCGGGGGTGACCAGCGGCTTCATCGACGTCTCGGCCACCCTGGCGGAGGCCCTGCCGCTCTACCTCGGTGTGGTGGTGGGCCTGTCCCTGCTGATCATGATCCTGGTGTTCCGCTCCATCCTGGTGCCCCTGATCGCCACCGGCGGCTTCGTGCTCTCGGTGTTCGCGGCGATGGGCGGCGTGGTGGCCATCTACCAGTGGGGCTGGCTGGGCGCCCTGTTCGGCGTCCACAACCCGGGGCCGGTGCTCAGCTTCCTGCCGACCATCATGGTCGGCGTGCTGTTCGGCCTGGCCATGGACTACCAGCTGTTCATCGCCTCCGGCATGCGCGAGGCCTACGCACACGGCCTGCCGGCCCGCCAGGCGGTGCTGTCCGGCCTGCGCTCGGGCCGCGCGGTGGTGATGGCCGCGGCGATCATCATGATCTCCGTGTTCGGCGGCTTCATCTTCGCCGAGGACGCGATGATCCGCCCGATCGGCTTCGGCCTGGCCTTCGGCGTGCTGCTGGACGCGTTCGTCGTCCGGCTGCTGCTGATGCCGGCCCTGATGCACCTGCTCGGGGACGCGGCGTGGTGGCTGCCCCGGTGGCTGGACCGCATCATGCCGGACGTCGACGTGGAGGGCGCCCAGCTCGAGCGCGCCCACGCCCCGGCGCACCCCTCCGGCCCTGTCCCCCCGCCTGACGCCCGCTCCCGGCCCCGATCGGCCGGGGACGGGCGTCTATCCTGGGCGGATGCGTCCCACCTCCTTCTCCCCCGCCGCCGGCTCCCCCGTCCTCGTCCTGCTCGAGACGGACACGGACGGCGCCCCCGCCCCGCGACTGGCAGACCCGGCCGTCCCGCACCTGAGCGTCACGGACCAGGGGGTCACCCGCGGCGACGGCATCTTCGAGACGGCGCTCGCCGTCGCCGACGGGCTCGGGACCCTGCGCATGCGCAAGCTCGGAGCCCACCTCGGCCGGCTGGCCGCGTCCGCCGCCGCCCTGGAGCTGGCCGCCCCCGAGGCGGCGGCGTGGGAGGCCGCCGTCGCGCTCGGCCTGCGGGCGTTCACCGAGGCCAACGACGTCGCGCCCGGGGACCGTCTCGCCGTGCGCCTGACCGTCACCCGCGGCCCGGACGCGGCTCCCGGCGCGGTGCCCACGCCCACCGCGTGGGCGCTGCTGAGCCCGGCCCCAGTGGTCGAGGACGAGGAGCGGCGGCGGGGGCTGCGGGTGCTGCTGCTGGACCGCGGCATCGACTCGCAGGCCCCCGAGCGCTCCCCGTGGCTGCTCACCGGTGCGAAGACCCTCTCCTACGCCGTGAACATGGCCGCCCTGCGCTACGCCCGCGCCCACGGCGCCGACGACGTCGTCTTCACCAGCGCGGACGGCTACCTGCTCGAGGGCCCCACCTCCACGGTGCTGATCGTGCGCACCGGGGAGGACGGCGTCCGCCGTCTCCTCACCCCGCTGCGCCAGAAGGGCATCCTCGCCGGCACGTCGCAGGCCGTGATCTTCGCGGCCGCCCACGCGGACGGCTGGGAGCTCGGCTACGGCCCGCTCGTCCCGGCGGACCTGAAGGGCGCCGAGGGCGTCTGGCTCGTCTCCTCGGTGCGCGGCGTCCTGCCGGTGCGCGCCGTCGACGGCGTCGAGATCCCCGTGGACCACGAGCTCACCGGCATGCTGCAGGCCCATCTGGACGCCGACGGCGACCCCGGCCGGCACGTCAGCGGCGACCCGGTGCCCACCGCGGGCTAGGCTGGGGACCGGCCCGTCCGGCGTCGTCGGCCGCGGCCGCAACCGCACGTGAGATCCCCGACCACGGAAGGCGCACCATGAACACGCTCGCCCAGAAGGCCCTGTCCGCCGGCATAACGCTGGTCGGCGGCATCGTCGGCTCCCGCGTGGTCGCGGGCGGCTGGCGGCTCGTCACCGGCCACAGCGCCCCGGACGACGCGGCCGACGAGACGCTGCCCCTCGTCGAGGCCCTGTCCTTCGCGTTCATCTCCGCGGGCGTCGCGGCGCTGCTGAAGGTCGCCGGCCAGCGCGGCGCCGGCGCCGCGATCCGCAAGGTGTCCGAGTCCACCGCGCACCGCGTGGACCACGAGGTCTGAGCCGCCCGCGACCACCACGACGACGGCCGCCGCCCGGAGGGATCCGGACGGCGGCCGTCGTGCTGTGCGGGGTGGTGTCAGCGGCGCCCGCGTGGCCGGGCGCCGGCGCGGCGCGGCCCGGGGTCCGCCGGGGGCTCGGCCCGACGGACGACGGCGGCCAGCTCGTCCCGGTGCAGCAGCTCACGGCGGGCGTGCTTGGTGCGGTAGCCCGTGCGGCCCACCAGGTGGGAGGCCACCGGGGCCGTGACCATCTGGGTGACCCAGGCCAGGAACAGCACGGGCAGCCACACCCACGAGCGCCACTCGATCGCCAGCCCCGCGAGCATGAGCAGCAGGCCGAGGACCTGCGGCTTGGCGGCGGCGTGCATGCGGGCCAGCAGGTCCGGCAGCACGAGCAGGCCCACGCCGGCCACCAGGGAGAAGAAGGCGCCGCTGACGATCAGGAACGCGGCCAGCCAGTCCAGGAGCGTGGCGGTCTCGGTCATCGGCCCTCCTCCCCGCCCGGCACGTCCGTGGTGCCGGGCACGCGCGCCTGGTCCTCGAGCGAGTGGTCCGGGCGCCGGTCCTCCGCGAAGCGCGCCACCGTCACCGAGCCGACGAAGCCGACGGCGGCGGCCAGCACCACGAGGACCACGTGGTGGGTGTGGCGGTGCACGGCCATCTCCAGGACGAGCATCCCGGAGAACACCACGAGCAGCACGTCCGTGGCGACCGCCCGGTCCAGCAGCGAGGGGCCGCGCACGATCCGGTAGAGCGCACCGACGGCGCCGACCACGAGCAGCGCCCCGCCGGCCCACGTGGCCAGGTCCATGGGGTCCATCAGGCCTCCTCCTTCGGGGGGCGGGCGGCGGGGGGCGCCGAACTCGGGAAGCGGCGGACCAGCTCGAGGTCCTCACGCGTGCCGACGGCGCGGATGATGCCCGCCTCCACGTCGAGGGCCTTGGCGCGGAAGCCCGCCACGTCCTCGTCCGTGGTCGCGTCGAGCACGTGCAGGTACAGGACGGAGCGGACCCGGTCCACGTCCAGCACGATCGAGCCCGGCACCAGGGCCAGGGCGTGGCTGACGAGCGTGATGATGAGGTCGTCGTGGCTGCGCAGCGGGACGCCCACGATCGAGCCGCGGGCGCGGCGGCCACGCAGCAGCACCGTCCCGGTCACGTTGACTGAGGCGCGCACGACGTCGACGAGGAACCGCACCGTGAACACGAGGGACCACCAGGGGTTCAGACGGCCGCTGAACGGGATGTCCGGCATCGGGAAGAGCCCGATGATCAGCAGCGCGAAGGCGAGGCCGGTCAGGGCCACGTGCGGAGCGAAGTCCTGCCACAGGGCGCACCACACGGCCACCATCACGAGGATCAGCGGCCACTGGGCCACGATGCCCCGGATCCCGTCGGGGCGCACCACGCCGCGGCGGGCGGAGTCACTTCCGGGCATCGTGCACCTCCGTCGGGTCGACGCTGAGGGTGGCCGCGGCCCGCTCGGCCGCGGCGTCGTCGAGCACCGCCGCGATGTAGGGCGAGCGGTCGAGCATGTCCGTGGCGGCCTCGTCGGCCAGGGCGAACAGCGGACCGGCGGCCACCGTGAACACCAGCGTCAGGCCCACGAGCGCCGTGGTGGGCAGCACGAGGCCCGGCTCGAGCGGGCGGGGGCGCTCGCCACGGGCGACGGCCCGCTCGTAGGCGGCCACGAGCTGGGCGGGCGGGTGCTCCACGTCCTCGACGCGGCGCCAGAACGCGCGGGTCCACACGCGCACCACCACGAGCAGGGTCAGCAGGGACACGAGCAGGGACACGCCCACCAGCGTGTAGGCCAGGGGCGTGGCCTGCTCGACGCCGCCGCGCAGCAGGCCGACCTTGCCGAGGAAGCCGGAGAACGGCGGGATGCCGCCGAGGTTGAGCGCGGGCACGAGGAACAGGACGCTCACGAACGGGGAGACCTTCGCCAGGGACCCGAGGCGGTCGATGTTCGCGGTGCCGGCGCGGTTCTCGATCAGGCCCGTGACGAGGAAGAGCGCGGTCTGCACGGTGATGTGATGGGCCACGTAGTACACGGTGGCCGTCAGCCCCGCCTCCGTGGCCAGGCCCAGGCCGAAGATCATGTAGCCGATGTGGGAGACGAGGATGAAGGACAGGATGCGCTTGATGTCCGTCTGGGCCAGCGCGCCGAGGATGCCCACCACCATGGTCAGCGCGGCCACCACGAGCAGGAGCGCGTTGACGTGCTCCCCCGGGAAGAGCAGCGTCTCGGTGCGGATCATCGCGTACACGCCCACCTTGGTGAGCAGGCCCGCGAACACCGCGGTCACCGGGGCGGGCGCGGTGGGGTACGAGTCCGGCAGCCAGAAGGACAGCGGGAACACGGCCGCCTTGATGCCGAAGCCCACCAGGAGCAGCACGTGCAGGACCATCTGCACGTCGG
Source organism: Micrococcus sp. KRD012 (assembly GCF_017168555.1). Classification (NCBI taxonomy): domain Bacteria; kingdom Bacillati; phylum Actinomycetota; class Actinomycetes; order Micrococcales; family Micrococcaceae; genus Micrococcus; species Micrococcus sp. KRD012. The sequence continues at coordinate 29,129 of NZ_JABFBB010000010.1, read as the reverse complement.
TGGGCAGCTCGCCCAGCTTCACGGCCAGGTCCGCCATGTTCACGGTGCCGGTGGCCGCGTAGATCATCGCGATCGCGATCAGGAACACCACCGAGGAGAGCACGGAGACCACCACGTAGGTGATGCCCGCGCGGATGCGCTGGGCGGTGCCCCCCATGGTCAGCAGCACGTAGGAGGACGTCAGGAGGATCTCGAAGCCCACGTAGAGGTTGAACAGGTCGCCGGCGAGGAACGCGTTGGACACGCCCGCCACGAGGATCAGGAACGTGGGGTGGAAGATCGAGACCGGCCCGCCCTCGTCCCGGTTGATCAGCCCCTGCGCCGAGGCGTACAGCAGCACCGCCAGGGTGATCAGCGCCGACACCACGAGCATGAGGGCCGAGAGCCGATCCACCACGAGGCTGATGCCCAGCGGGGCCGGCCAGCCGCCGAGGTGGACGGCCGCGACCCCGGTGTCCCAGACCGCGGCCAGCAGCAGCGCGTCCAGCACGAGGGTGAGCACGAGCGCGGAGACCGTGACGGTGATCTGCGCGCGGGGGCGGCGCACGAGCATGAAGGTCACGGCCGCGCCCAGCACGGGCAGCATGACGGCCAGCGGGGCCAGGTCGGTCAGGGGGACGGAACCGATGCTCATGCGCGCTCCCCGCCCTCGGGACGGCGGCCGCGGGACGCTGCCCCGGATCCGGTGGGCGCCTGGGGGGCGGGCGTGGCGTGCTGCACCTGGGGCCGTGCCTCCGTCGCGTGCTCGTAGTGGGCGTTGGGGTCCGCGGCGTCGTCCAGGAACTCGGAGGACTCCTCCACGAGCTCCGCGTCGTCCTCCGCGTCCCAGGCGGGCATCCGGGCGATCTTGACGTCCTCCGCGTCCACCTCGACCTCGTCCTCGCGGACGAGCAGCCACGAGCGGTAGATCATGGCGGTCAGGAACGCGACCACGGCGAAGCCGATCACGATCGCGGTGAGGATCAGCGCCTGCGGCAGCGTGTCCGCGTACTCGTGCGGGTCCCGTCCGCGCACGAACAGCGGGGCCAGGCCCGTGCCGCCCGAGGCGAGGAACAGCAGCATGATGGCGCCGTTGTTGATCAGCACGATGCCGAGCAGGATGCGCGTCAGGCTGCGCTCGAGCACCAGGTAGATCCCCCCGGCGAACATCACGCCCATCGCCAGGAGCAGGGCCAGGTCGACGGTCATCATCGGGCGGCCTCCGGGGCGTCGGGGGTGGAC
>NZ_JABFBB010000010.1:17354-27808 GCF_017168555.1 Micrococcus sp. KRD012 | reverse complement strand
GTCGGGGGTGGACGGGGTGGGCATGCGCGGATGACGACGGCGGGCCGCGGCGCGCAGGCGGGCGCGGCGGGCCTCCTCGCCCCGGCGGTCCACCTCACCGCCGAGCGAGCGCAGCACGTCGATCACGAGCCCGACCACCACGAGGTACACGCCGATGTCGAACGCCGTGGCCGAGACCAGCTTGAGGGCGTCGCCGAACAGCGGCAGGTCGGTGAACTCCACCACATAGGACTGCAGGATCTGCCCGCCGAAGAAGAGCGGGGCGATCCCGGTGAGCGTGGCGATCGCCAGGCCCAGGCCGATCATGGGCCCGGCCGGGATCACGGAGGCCTCCTGCAGCTCGTACCGGCCGCCGGCGAGGAAGCGCAGCGTGAGGGCCAGGCCTGCGAGCAGGCCGCCGGCGAAGCCGCCGCCGGGGGTGTTGTGCCCGGCCAGCAGCAGGTAGACGGAGAGCAGCATCATGATCGGGAACATGAAGCGGGTGACGACCTCGAGGATGATCGAGCGCCGCTCGGGGGCCATCGTGTGGCCGGCCACGAGCCACTGGCCCTTGCGATCGTCCACAGCGAAGCTGCGCACGACGGACAGCTCGCGGGCCCCGAGCGAGGAGTCGGCGCCGAAGTCGCCGACGGAGCCGGGGGCGACGTCGTCGATGCTGCGGGTGCGCCCGTCGCGGTGCTGCAGGAAGATCAGGGAGGCCACGCCGGTGGCCGCGGCGGCCAGCACCGTGATCTCGCCCCACGTGTCCCACGCGCGGATGTCCACGAGGGTGACGTTCACGGCGTTCGTGCCGTAGCCGTCCGTGTAGGCGAGCTCCGGCATGGGCAGCGAGATCCGCTCCGCCGTGCGGGCGGCCAGCGCGGTGGCGGCGATCCACATCATGGTCAGGGCGAAGCCGCCGGCGACCGCCATGCGGGCGATCCGCCGCGAGCCGGTGCGGCGGTCGTACCAGTCCGGCGGCAGCACGCGCAGGCCCAGGATGAGGGTGACCAGGATGATGGTCTCCACGAGCACCTGGGTGATCGCGAGGTCCGGGGCGCCGCGCATCGCGAACAGGGCGGCGGCGCCGTAGCCGGTCACGGACACCAGCATGATCGCCTTGAAGCGGCGGCGCGCGCGGACGGCGAACACGGTGGCGACGGCGATCATCAGCACCACGACCAGCTGCGCCGGGGTCTGGAACCAGGCGACGTCCGCGGAGAGGAACGAGGTGGCCAGCGTGCGCTCGCTGCGCCCCACGGGGAAGAGCAGGAACGCGGCCGGCAGCAGGAACGCGGTGGCCAGGATGATGCCCAGGTAGCGGCGCAGGGAGCCGGTCTGGGTGCGCCCCGTGACCCAGATGGCGACCTCGTCGAGGGCGCCGGTGATCTTCCGGTACGTGCGCAGGGCGTCGACCGGGAACTCGACGCGGCGCTGGAACGCCTCGACTCCCGGCCGGCCGAGGGCGAGCAGCGCGCCGAGCACCCAGACCCCCGCGGAGAGGGCGAGGATGGGCGTCCAGCCGTGCCACAGGGCCAGGTAGGCCGGCGCCTCCTCCGGGTCCAGCGGCGGCAGGGAACCCGTGTGGGCGGTGATGATCCCCTCCACCGGGCCGGGCAGGAAGGCGAGCACCAGGCCGGCGAGCGCGAGCAGCGCGGCCGGGGCCAGCTCGAGGGTGGTGACGCGGGTGTGGAAGCGCGTGACGGGGACCGCGGCCCCCTCCTCGTCCCGCTTGGCGGCGAACGAGCCCCACAGGAACCGCCACGTGTAGGCGAAGGTGAGCACCGAGCCCACGGTCATGAGCACGAGCGGCGTCCAGCCCCACACGTCCGCGTGCGCCACGCCGTGGGCGGCCAGGCCCTCCAGGACGGACTCCTTGGCCACGAAGCCGAACAGCGGAGGCAGGCCGGCCATGGACAGGCCCGCCACCACGGCGACGGCGGCCAGGGCCGGGTGGCGGCGGCCGATCCCGGAGAGCTGGCGCAGATCGCGCGTGCCGGCCTCGTGGTCGATGATGCCGACCACCATGAACAGGGGGGCCTTGAACACCGCGTGGGCCAGGAGCATGGCGAGGCCGGCCATGGCGGCGTCGCGGGTGCCCAGCCCGTTGGCCACCATGAGGAAGCCGAGCTGGGAGACCGTGCCGTACGCGAGGACGAGCTTGATGTCTGTCTGCCGCAGGGCGCGCCAGCCGCCGAGCAGCAGGGTCCACAGACCCACGCCGATCACGAGGACCTGCCACATGGCGAGGCCGTGGAACTCCGGGGCCAGGCGGGCCACGAGGAAGACGCCGGCCTTCACCATGGCCGCCGCGTGCAGGTACGCGGACACGGGGGTCGGCGCGGCCATGGCGGCCGGCAGCCAGAAGTGGAAGGGGGCCTGGGCGGACTTCGTGAGGGCGCCGATCAGCACCAGGGCGACGGCGACCTCGAGCAGCCCGCGCAGCCCGGCGTCGGCCATGAGGGCGGGGGCGGCCTCGAGGACCCCGGAGATCCGCCAGGACCCGGCGAAGTGGGCCAGCATGATCAGGCCCGCGAGCATGGCCAGGCCGCCGAACGTGGTGACGATCAGGGCGGTGATGGCGGAGCGGCGGGCGAAGATGCGGTGGCCCGAGTAGCCGATCAGCAGGAAGGACAGGACAGACGTGATCTCCCAGAAGGTGTAGAGCACCATCAGGTCGTCCGTGGTGACGAGCCCGAACATCGCGCCGGCGAACGCCAGCAGCTGCCCGCCGAACACCGCGTTGCGCGGCTCGTGCTCCCGGAAGTAGCGGGCGCAGTAGGCCAGGACCAGCGCGCCGACTCCCAGCACGATCAGGGACATGAACGCGGCCAGCACGTCCATGCGGAACGCGAGCTCGATCTCGAGGTACGGCACCCACGGCACGGCGCGGTCCAGGTGCGCCGCCGAGGCCGGGACCGGCCGGCCGGCGTCGAGCGCCTCCTGCAGCGCGAACACGTGCGGCAGCTGGGTGAGCAGCCAGACGAAGCCCGCCGCGGGGGCGGCGGCGAGCAGATAGAACCCCTGACGTCCCGTCCACCGGAAGATCACCGGGGCGGCGAGCGCGACGACGAAGAGCGCGGTCAGGATGACGAGCATGCGGTCCCTTCGTCAGGCACGGGCGGGGGTACGGTCCAGCCTAGCGGAGGGATGCGCCCCACCCGGGGTCAGCGGACCGATTCCGCGCTCCGCGTGATCGGCTCCGTGACCCGGGCGAACAGCAGCCCACCGGCCACGAGCACGACGGCGATCACGGGGATGACCACCCGGTTGTCCGGGTGCAGGGCGAGCGCGAGCGTCACGAGCGCGGGCGTGATGAACCCGACCGCGCGGCCCGTGGTGGCATACAGCCCGAACACCTCGCCCGCCGTCCGCGGCGTGGTGAGCCGGCCCAGGAACGCGCGCGAGGCCGACTGCACCGGGCCCACGAACAGGCACAGCGCCAGCCCGCCGACCCAGAACGCGAGGGTGCCCGAGGCGAAGAACAGCGCCCCGGCCACGAGGACCATGGCGGCCAGCGAACCGAGGATCACCCGGCGCGGGCCGACTGCGTCGTCGAGCTGCCCGCCCACGAAGGCGCCCAGGGCGGCCACCACGTTGGCCGCGATCGCGAACAGGACCACGTCCGAGGCCGCCAGCCCGTAGACCGTGGTGCCCAGGATGGCGCCGTAGACGAACACCGCGCCCACGCCGTCGCGGAACACCGCCGAGGCCACGAGGAACCACAGCGTGTTCCGGTCCTCGCGCCACATCCGCGCCAGCGTGGACCCCAGCGCACGGTACGAGGCCGCCAGGGACTCCCGCCGCGGGCCGCCGCCGGGGGACGGCGCGGGCGCCGGGTCCGGCACGGCCACCAGCACCGGGATCGCGAACACCAGGAACCACGCCGCGGCCACGAGCGCGACCACCCGGATGTTCAGCGCCGCGTCCTCCGTGACGCCGAACCAGTGCGCGTCCCCCGAGACGAAGCCCACGAACACGATCAGCAGCAGCAGGATGCCACCGAGATAGCCCGCGCCCCAGCCGATGCCCGAGATCCGGCCGATCGTGGCCGGCGTCGAGATGTGCACGAGGATCGCGTTGACCTGCACCTCCGCGAACTCGAAGAACACCGTGCCCAGGGCGATCAGGGTGACGCCCAGCAGCAGCGAGGACTCCTCCGGGGTGACCCAGAAGCAGGCCGCGGTGCACGCGATCACCGCCGCCGTCATCACCCCCAGCCAGAGGCGGCGCCGGCCCGCGCCGTCCGCGCGCCGGCCCATCACGGGCGCGGTCAGGGCGATCACGACGCCGGCGATCGCCAGGGCCGTGGACAGCCACGCCGTGCCCCGCTCGTCCGGCCCGAACGCGTCCGAGGCCAGGTAGGTGCCGAACACGAAGGTGACCATGACCGCGTTGAACGCGGCCGAGCCCCAGTCCCACAGCGCCCACGCGGCCACCTGGCGGCGCGGGGCGGCGGAGGCGACCGGCGGGAGCGCGACGTCGGTCATCGCTCGATGCGGGTGAGATGGAAGTCGCGGTGCGCCCGGGAGGCCGTGGGCCCGCGCTGACCCTGGTACCGGTTCTGGTTGGCCCCGGTGCCGTACGGCGACTGGGCCGCCGAAGAGAGCCGGAAGAAGCACAGCTGGCCGATCTTCATCCCCGGCCACAGCGTGATGGGCAGCGTGGCCACGTTGGACAGCTCGAGCGTGACGTGCCCGGAGAAACCGGGGTCGATGAATCCGGCGGTCGAGTGCGTCAGCAGGCCCAGCCGCCCCAGCGAGGACTTGCCCTCGAGGCGGGCGGCGAGGTCGTCCGGCAGGGTGACCTGCTCATAGGTGGAGCCGAGCACGAACTCCCCCGGGTGCAGGATGAACGCCTCGTCCGGATCCACCTCCACCAGCCGGGTCAGCTCGTCCTGCTCCTGGCGCGGGTCGATGTGCGCGTACCGGTGGTTGTCGAAGAGCCGGAAGAACCGGTCCAGGCGCACGTCCACGGACGCGGGCTGGACCATCGCCGGGTCGAGGGGGTCCAGGCCCACGCGGCCGGAGTCGAGCTCGGCGCGGATGTCGCGGTCGGAGAGCAGCACGGCTCAGTCCATTCGCACGACGACGGCCAGCGGGGTGCGCTCGCGGCCCTGGCCCAGCGGGTTGTCCGCGAAGGCGGCCTCGAGGGCGGCGGCCGACGCGGCGGTGTCCTTGCCGAGGGCGTTGCGGCCGATGTCGTTGGCGTCCATCACGACGGTGCCGGCGAAGGAGGCCTTCGCCCAGGCCGGGATGTCCGCCGCCCGGATCATCGCCGAGACCTCGGCGGCCACCCGGTCCGGCTCGGCCGGGGGCAGCTTGGCGGAGACGTTGGCCGGGAACGTGGAGTAGGTGGTGGGCCCGTCGATCGCGCGGACGTTGCCGCCCACCACGTTGTAGAACACACCGCGCTTGCCGGCGACCTTGCCGGCGGCGCCGGCGGCCGCGGAGAGCACGATGCGCGGCAGGCCGGCCTCCTGGATGGCCAGCTGCATGGTGGTGGGATCGCCCAGGCCGATGCCCGCGGGCGTGCGGGTGACCAGGCGGGAGAGGACGCGGGCGGCCACGGAGGGGCGGACCTCCCACGTGTAGTAGGAGCGACCCTGGGTGATGGCCACGATCTTCTCGGACACGGAGAAGTGCCACGGGGCGTCCTGCGGCATCGCGTCCGCGGGCAGGTCGCGGAAGAAGTCCTCAATCTCGCCGCGCAGGTAGGCCTGCAGGTCCGTGTCCCGGTCCACCAGGCCGGTCTGCACAGGGAAGCGGCGGTAGCGGCGGCCGTCCTCGGCGGAGACCAGGTCGAGCTCCTTGCCCGGGTTCGGCTCGTGGTCCGGTTTGGCCGGTGCCGGGGCGGTGGGGGCCTCGTCGACCGCGGTGGCGGGGCCGGCCGGGGCGGCGTCCGCGTCCACCGCGTCGCGCAGCCAGAGCTCGAGGTTGAGCAGGCGCCAGAAGCGCTCGGGGTCGTGCCGGCGCGGGTGGGCGAGGAAGTCCTCGAAGAGCGCGCGGACGGTGGGCGCGTCGGCGTACGGGCGGGCGGCGAACGAGTCCGAGGCGAACACCTCGCGGACCGGCTCGCGCAGGGCGAGCAGCAGACCGGCCGCGGCGTCGTCGTCCGCGGGACGGGCCGGCGGGAGGACGGCGTCCACGAGACCGGCGAGACGCCCGCGCGGCACGCCGCGCTCGGCGGGGCGCTCGTCCGCGTGGGCGTCGACGAAGGCGGAGTTCAGCAGCGCCTCGACGGGCACGTCGGCGCGTTCGCGGGAGTCGGCCAGGCGGGCGGCGACGTCGCGCCGGGTCGCGGTCAGGGTGCGCGCGGCGCCGCGCAGGCCACGGGACGCGTGGGCGGCCGGCGGCGTCGGGGCGGGGCGGCCGTGCAGGTGCGCGGTCGAGGCCAGGGGGCCGCCGTGGGCGCGGATCGCGGCGCGGACCGACTCGAGGTCGGCGACCGGGGACGGCGTCGCGGCGGGGGCCAGCGGTGCGGGCCGGCGGGGACCTGGGCCGCGTCGGCCGTGGTGTCGCGCATGGGACGTCCTTCCGGGACAGGGGCTGCCGGACGCGTCCGGCCGCGGCCGGGCGCGGTTCGGACTCTACCAGCGGCCCCCGGCGCGCTTTCGTTCGGGAAACGGCGGCCCCTGGTGCGCTTTCGTTCGGGAAACGGCGTGGCCGGCCGCTGGCGCGCGGGTGCGGCCCTGACCATCCGCGGGGAGTTCTCCATCGTGATCGCCGGGCCGGTGCTCACGCGGTACGCGGACGCGTTCGGTCGTTCGCGCGCCCGGGCGGCGACGCGGCGGGTGCAGGCGCGCGAGGTCGCCGTGGCGGACCCGGTGCACTGACGTACGGGGCCGTGGGGCGCGAGGACGACGCGGGGCCGGTGCACCGGCCGGGCTGGTGTATGGTGGTGCCCGCGCCGCAGGCGGAAGCCGAGCGGTTGCGCGGGCGTAGCTCAATGGTAGAGCGCTTGCTTCCCAAGCAAGATACGCGGGTTCGATTCCCGTCGCCCGCTCCACACCACGACGACGGCCCCGGGCCCCTCACGCGAGGGACCCGGGGCCGTGTCGGTCCACGTCGCCCCGCCACGGCCGCACCGGGAACGCGAGACGTCGGAATGCGGCCACATTCCGGCGTCATGGCGACCGCTGGCGTTCCAGGTCGACGTGCGGGGTCCCGCTCCCCTCAACGGCCCGCACGGATCTCGCGCAGCCGGCGTTCCAGGTCGACCGGCAGGTCTGCGGCGAAGCGCGGGTCGAGGTCGGGCCCGGCGTCCGCCAGCCGGTAGACGCCGTCGGCGCGGTCGAGGAACCCGTAGTCCACGAGTTCGCGACGCAGCGTGGCCACGTCCTCGTGGGCGGGGCGCAGCAGGTCGTTGACCTCGGCCTCCGCGTAGGCGCGGCCCGCTCTGAAGCGACGCAACAGCTCGAGAAGGACGGCCACCCGCGGCTTGCGACGCGCAGGGATGGAGCGCAGCCGGTCCCCGTCGAAGAAGCGGGCGAGCACGGTCGCGTGGTAGCGCTCGGCGGACTGCCACTCGTCGGCGAGGGCCGCCGCCGCGGCGGTGTACCGCTCACCGGTGACGGCCATGCGGGCGCGGATCAGGGTCTTGAGGTCGGACTGACGGGTCATGGTGCATCCTCGCCGGCGCGCTCCCGGCCATGCCGCGCCGCGGGTCGGGGACGACGTCCGTCGCGTGCGGGTGGGCCCGAGGATCCGCTCCCCTTCGCGCCGGGCCGCAGGGCCCTGCCGCGCGGGACCGGGCCGCGTGGCGCGCTCGGCGGTGGGCGCCGCCGTCGTGATCCAGGCTAGCCCACGCCCGCGACGTAGGATCGCGCCATGCCCCTGACCCCGCCGCGGACCGCCCCACCCCGACCCGTGGAGGCCCGTCCGTGACCCAGGTGCTCTCCGGCTTCGCGGTCGTGTGGGTGATCATCCTCGTGGGCGTCCTGGTGGGGCGCACGGGGGTGCTCGGCGAGCACGGCCGCACCGTGCTCTCCCGCGCGGCGTTCTTCATCGGCAACCCGGCGCTGCTGTTCGTCACGCTCTCCCGCGCGGACGTGGGCGCCGTGCTGGGCCCCCAGCTGTGGGTGGCCACGCTGTCCGCGTTCACCGCGGCCGCACTGTACCTCGCGGTGACGGTCCCGCTGCTGAAGGGCAGGTCGGCCTCGGAGCGGATCATGTCCGCGCTCAGCGCCTCGCTCGTGAACTCGGCGAACCTCGGCATCCCCATCGCGGCCTACGTCCTCGGCGACGCCGCCCTGGCCGCCCCGGCGCTCATCTTCCAGCTGGCGATCTACACGCCGCTCTACGTGGCCGCGATGGACGCCGCCACCGCGCGCGAGGTCCGGCGACGCACGACGGCGGGCCGGCGCCGGGCGGTGCGCCGCTCCCCCGGGCGCGCCGTGGCCGACCAGGTCCGCCACACGGTCACCAACCCCCTGATCCTGGGCTCGGTGGCCGGCCTGGTCTTCTCTCTCACCGGCTGGTCGTTGCCGGGCCCCCTCATGGAGTCCGTGGAGCTCATCGGCGGGCTGTCCATCCCGGCGATGCTCCTGGCGTTCGGCATGTCGCTGGTCGGCTCGCGGCCGCTCGAGCGGGCCGGCGGGCGACGCGCGGACGTGCTGCTCGCCTCGGCGGTGAAGCTGGTGGTGCATCCGCTGCTGGCCTGGCTGCTCGCGCAGTTCGTGTTCGGCCTGGACGCGCGGCACGTGTTCGTCGCCGTCGTCCTGGCCTCCCTGCCGACCGCACAGAACGTGTTCGTCACCGCCGTCCGCTACGACACGGGCCTGCGCGTCTCGAAGGACACGATCCTGGTCACCACGATCGTCGCGATCCCGGCGATGATCGCCGTCGCACTGCTGCTGGCCTGAGGCCGACGACGGCGGCGCCCGGCCCGGTGCCCCGCGCCGGACGCCTCGCCGCGGCTCAGACGTCCCGGCGGATCAGCTCGTCCAGCCCCGTGGGCGAGAGCAGGTACGGGGCGACCTCGAGCACGGTGCGCGCCCCCGTCTCCCCCTGGGCCTTCAGACGCGCGGCTGCGCGGCCGTAGGCGACCTGCGCGGCGGCGGTGAAGTCGGGGTTGGACTCCAGCTCCAGCACGAACTCGACAGCGCTGCGCGAGCCGCCGAGGTCGCCCGAGGTGACGACGTGGCCGCCGTGCGGCATGCCCTGGTGGTCGCGCTCGAACTCCTCCTCGGAGATGAAGTGCACGGTGGTCTCGTACGGGGCGAAGTAGTCGGGCATCGTGGTGATGGCCTCGGTGATGGCCGCGTGGTCGGCCTCGTCGGCCACCACGTAGCACTCACGCACGTGCGCGGAGGCGCCGGTGATCTCGGCGCCCCGTCCGGCGCGGGCCTCGGCGATCGCCTCCTCGCTGGGGATCGTGTACTGCACGCCGCGCCGCACGCCGGGGACCCGCCGGACGGCGTCGGAATGGCCCTGCGAGAGACCCTTGCCCCAGAACGTGTTCTGCTGCGGCTGCGGGAACAGCGCCGCGCCCAGCACCCGGTTCACCGAGAACAGGCCCGGGTCCCAGCCGGTGGAGATCATCGCCACGTGCCCGCCCTCCCGGGCCGCGGCGTCCATCTCGGAGCGGTGCCGCGGGATGAGCTGGTGGTTGTCGTAGGTGTCCACGGTGGTGAAGTGCCGCGCGTAGCCGGCCGCCTGCTCGGGGATGTCCGTGGCGCTGCCGAGGCAGAGGAACAGCACGTCGATCTCCCCGGCGTGCTCGGCGGCCCGCTCCGCCGGGAGCACGGGCGTGTCCGTGTCCAGGCCGGTGCGACGCGAGAAGATGCCCACCAGCTCCATGTCCGGCTGGAGCTTCACGAGCTTCTCCACACTGCGTCCGAGGTTCCCGTATCCGACGATGCCGGCGCGGATGGTCATGTGCGTCCTCCTGGTGGGGTCGTGGTCAGGTCGGTCCCGCCAGCCTAGGCCCGGCGCCGCGGGGCGCCGAGTCCGCCGGCCGGACCGCGCAGCAGGAGCACGACGACGGCGACCAGCCCCGCCAACGCCAGCACGCTGACCACGTAGATCGGCCAGGCCCACGGGCTGTGGTCGCCCCCGCCGACGCCGTAGGTGTCCGCGAGCGCCATGCCCGGCCCGAACGAGGCCATGAAGTAGGCCGGAGACGCGGCGACGAGCGAGGCGAGGCCCAGGGCGAGGACCGCCAGCGGGTCGACCTCCTCGCGACGCCACGTGAGGAACCACAGGATCGCGGCCACACCGAGCCCGGCCGCCAGGATCACGGCCGACAGGACGAAGGGGACGCCGAGCTGGCCCGCCGCGCTCAGGTCCGCGTAGATCCTCCCGAGGCCGCGGTCGCCGGGCGCGGCGGCCAACGGGTTGAGGACGAACACCTGCAGGGCCGCGAGCGCCGCGGCGGCGGCGATGACGCCCGGGACCACCGCGCCCGCGGCGAGCCGCACCCACCCGGGCCGGTCGGGCAGGGCGAGGGGCGCCGTCGTCGGGCGGGGCCGGGCG
>NZ_JABFBB010000010.1:14482-17254 GCF_017168555.1 Micrococcus sp. KRD012 | reverse complement strand
CCCACCGCGCTCGTCGACGAGACGGCGGGGCGACGGGCGGAAGGGGACATGCGGCCAGGCTAACCGCTCGCCTCCGCCGCGGGCACGAGCGCCTCCGGCGCCGTTTCGTCAACGACAGCGGCTGTGGAGGCTCCTGCGCCCCCGCCGTCTCGTCGACGAGCGCGGTGGGTGAGGTCAGCGGACGCCGGCGCCGGAGAGGGTCTTGGCCCAGGCCTCGATGGCGTCCCAGTCGCGGTAGTCGCCGTAGTGCTCGTTGCGGGAGAGCTTGAGCTTGAGCTTCTCCAGCCGGCCCAGGCGCTCCTCGACGAGCGCCCCGCGGAAGTACGCCACCTCGCGCGGACCGTAGGACTCGAGCTTCTCCCGCACCGGCGGGGCCAGCTCGGGCGCGCCGCCGGAGGCCAGGATCACGAGCGGCAGGTCCGCCAGCTCGGCCCGACGGGTGTCGAGGAACGCCCGCGCGTCGGCGGCGAGCGAGCCCGTGTAGACCGGGGCCGCGACGATCACCGCGTCCGCCGTGGCCAGCCACGCGGCGGCGCCCTCGACGTCCTCCACCACGGTCGGGACGGCCTGCGACGTGCGCAGCACCTCCGCGACACGCTCGGCGATCTCTCGCGTGGATCCGTGGGCGGACGAGGTGACGATGAGCGTGGTCATGGTGGGGCGCAGCCTTCGGGGTCGGGGGCGGACGACGCGCTCAGTGTATCCCGCGCAGGTCCAGGTCCAGGCGGGTCTCGGCGCCCTTCGGGGCCCGGTCCGGGGTGTGCACCGTGACCGGGATGCCCCAGTCCTGCTGGTACAGGTGGCAGGCGGCGTGGTCCGGGATGGGCTGCCCCTTCTCCCCGTCGCACGCGGCGGCCCGGGCGGTGATGTGCAGGACGCCCTCCTCGACCTCGGGGTTCAGCCGCAGCGTCCGGTGCAGCCCCGTGGACGTGCCGGCGCCCTCGAGCAGCAGCTCCTCCGGGGACGAGGAGACCTTCAGCTGCGTGGGGTCGCCCCAGCGGTCGTCCAGCTTCTGCCCCGTGGGCGCGGCGAAGCCGATCGTCAGGTCCAGGTCGCCGGCCACCACCGGGGTGCGGGGACGCTGCGTCTGCCGCGCGCCCTCGTCCACGGTGAGGAACTCCTCCGGCACCGCCAGCCGCGTGAGCCGGTGGGCGTTGGACTCGACCACCACGATCGCGGTGTCGTTCCCGTCCGCGTCGTGCTCCACGAGCACGTCCGAGGGCTCGAGCAGCCCCCGCGCCACCGTGGTCACCGTGGCCGGGACCGCCCGGCCCGCAGCGTCCTCGCCGGCCGGGGCGTACCGGCGGATCGCGCCGTTGTACGTGTCCGCGATCAGCACGGAGCCGTCCGGCAGGGCCGTGACGCCCAGCGGGTGCTGCAGGCGCGCGCGGTCCGCCTCCCCGTCCACGTGGCCGAAGTCGAACAGGCCCGCCCCGACGGCGGTCCCGACCTCGCGGCGCCCGTCCTCCCCGGTCCGCACCCAGCGCACCGCGGAGGTCTCCGAGTCCGCGACCCACAGCGCGCCGTCCGCGCCCACGGACAGCCCCGAGGGCTGCGCGAACCAGGCCCGTCCGGCGTCGCCGTCCAGCAGGCCCTCGAGCGCCGTGCCCGCGTGCACCGCGAGCGCGCCCGTGACGGGGTCGAAGTCGAAGAGCTGGTGCGTGCCGGCCATCGCGATCACCACACGCCCCAGGGCGGGGTGCCACACGACGTCCCACGGGGAGGACAGCGAGATCGCGGTCGGCTCCCCGGGCAGGTCCGCGAGGTCGACGGCGATGTCCCCCTCGTCGTCGACGGCGGCGGCCTCCTTGGCGCGCTCGGAGTCGATGAGCTTCTGCACGCCGTTGCCGGCGAGGGTGCTGACGTGCCCGTCCGACAGGCGCAGGCCCCGCAGCCGGTGGTTGACGGAGTCCGCCACGACCACGTCGTAGCCGACGCGCTCCGCGACGTCCTCGGGCAGCAGCGCCAGGCCCTGGGGCTCGTTGAACAGCGCCTCGTCCGGCCCGCCGTCCGCGTGGCCCTTCTCCCCGGGCGTGGGGAATGCGAGCTCGGCCTGGCCCGCGTCCGCCGTGGCGGGGTCCCCGCCGCCGAACGCGCGGAGCACCGTGGTCAGGTCCTCGGCGACCTCCAGGAGGCGGTGGTGGCCGGTGTCCGAGACGAGGAACGAGCCCGGGCGGGAGCCGCGGCCGCCGAGGGACACGGCCTTGCCGGGGAACGACAGGTCCCGGGCCACGGGCGCGGGCGGGACGTAGGGGCCGGAGCCGCGGTGCAGCGTGCCCTTGGCCTCGTGCTCGGCCACGAGCTCGCGCACGAGCCCGTAGAGCCCGGCCACGTGCCCCTCGCCGGACAGGTGCGCGGCGATGTAGCCCTCCGGGTCCACCACCACGAGGGTGGGCCAGGCGCGCGCCGAGTACGCCTGCCACGTGGTCAGCTCGGGGTCGTCCAGCACGGGGTGCTCGATGGCGTAGCGCTCGACGGCGGCCGCGAGCGCGTCCGGGTCCGCCTCGTGCTCGAACTTGGGCGAGTGCACGCCCACCGTGACGAGCACATCCGCGAACTCCTCCTCGAGCGGGCGCAGCTCGTCCAGGACGTGCAGGCAGTTGATGCAGCAGAACGTCCAGAAGTCGAGGAGGACGACCTTGCCGCGCAGGTCCTCGAGGGTCACCTGCTCACCGCCGGTGTTCAGCCAGCCGCGGCCCACCAGCTCGGACGCGCGCACCCGGGTGGCCGCGCGCGGCACGGCGGCGGGGGCGTCAGCGGACGGGGCGGGGT
>NZ_JABFBB010000010.1:0-14382 GCF_017168555.1 Micrococcus sp. KRD012 | reverse complement strand
GGGCGGGGTTCGGGGTCTGCGGTGCGGTCATGCCCACCATCATGGCGCACGTCCCGGACGCGTCAGCCGTGAGCGGACGCCGCGGCGTCACAGGGGGAAAGACGACGCCGCCGGGCGGGTCCGGCTCAGTCGGCGGCCAGGGCGGCGGCCAGCATCTCCTCCGCGATGAGGGTGAACTCCTTGCGCCCGGCCTCGGGCCGGCCCACGAAGGAGACCATCACCACGGCGTCGGAGGTGACGGCGGTGAGCACCTGGGCCGTGAGCTGGGGCTCGGACTCCGAGGCCACGGTCCGCTCCCACACGAGGGCGGACTGCGCCGGCGTGCCGTCGGACAGCGGCGCGTCGGAGACCTCGAGGCGGTAGTCGACGGTCGCGTCCCCCTCCTGCACGGTCATGGTCATCTCGCGGCAGTCGGCGCGCAGGGCGTTGACGGTCTGGATGTGCCGCTCGACGTCCTGGCGGCCCTGGCCCGTGAGCCGGGCGACCTCCACGGTGCCCGTGCCCGTGAAGGTGTCGGCGCCGACGTCCACGCGCGTGGCCTCGGCCCCGTCGAGGGCGATCGGAGAGAAGTCCAGGGCGGTCAGCGGCGCCTTGCACTGCGCCGGCTGCACGGTGGTCCGGTCCGCGTCCGCACGCCGGTCCCGGGAGTCCTCGCGGGCCGCGTCGATCTCCTCCGCCGTGGCGGCCCGCTGCCGGACGAAGCCGAACGTGGCCGCACGCTCGGCCGCGGCCTCCGCCATGCGCTCGTCCTGACGGTCGCCCAGGCCGAGCCCCTCCGGG
The DNA here is from genome assembly GCF_017168555.1 of Micrococcus sp. KRD012. Taxonomy (NCBI): domain Bacteria; kingdom Bacillati; phylum Actinomycetota; class Actinomycetes; order Micrococcales; family Micrococcaceae; genus Micrococcus; species Micrococcus sp. KRD012. The sequence continues at coordinate 13,602 of NZ_JABFBB010000010.1, read as the reverse complement.
GCCGCCGACTCCGTGTGCACCGCGGTGCCGGCGTCGTCGTGGACCCCGTCCGCGGGCACGGACGCGGCGGCCGGATCGTTGTCCCCGGCCCCGCAGCCCGTCAGGGCCAGCAGGCCGGCGGCGACGGCGGCCACGAGGCGCAGCCGACCACGCCGGGGCGCGGCCGGGCGGCGGAGGGGACGGACACGGTCAGCGGACATCACGGGCCTCCTCGGGGCCGGTGGAGGAGTCACGGGCCGCGGGCTCGGCGCCGCTCGGGGCGTCGGTGGCCGGGGTGCCGTGCATGCGGGCATACATCTCGTTCCAGCGGCGCAGCTCCGCGTCGCCGTCGCGGTCGGCCTGCCGGTCCAGCCGGACCGCGTTCTTGCGGTCGCTGCGATACCAGAGCACGGCCACCATCACCGCCATCATCACGGTGGGGAACTCGCCGATGCCCCACATCACCGCGCCGCCGATGCGCTGATCCTCGAGGGCGGTGGGGCCCCAGTCGCGGCCCATGTTGCCGAACCAGGACGCCTGCAGCAGACCGGTGGAGGTGGTCATGGCGACGCCGATGAAGGCGTGGAAGACCATCGTGGCCATCAGGAGCACGAGCCGCAGGGCGTACGGGGGCCGGCGCGGCAGCGGATCCGAGCCGATCATGACCAGGGCGAACAGGAACCCGGTCAGCAGGAAGTGGACGTTCATGAACTCGTGGCCCACGTGGGTCTCCAGCGAGAACCGGAAGAAGTCCGTGTAGTAGAACACCAGGATCGAGCCGGCGAAGTTGACCCCCGCCACGATCGGGTTCGTGATGAACCGCCCCCACGGGGAGTGCACGATCCACAGGATCCACTCGCGGGGGCCGCGCGTCCCATCCGTGCGGGACGGCAGGGCCCGCAGCGCCAGGGTGATGGGTGCGCCCAGGACGAGGAAGACGGGACTGAGCATCGTCAGCGTCATGTGGCCCACCATGTGCGCGCTGAACAGGACGCGGCCGTACACGGCCGGGGACCCGGAGGTCGCCCACAGCAACACGGCCAGGCCCGCGAGCCACGCGACGGTGCGCAGCACGGGCCAGCGGTCGCCGCGGCGGCGCAGCTGCCACACGGAGCGCAGGTACCAGAGGGTCAGGAACGCGATGATCGCGACCCACAGCCAGTCGAACCGCCACATCGTGATCCACCGGGCGCCCTCGAGGGCCGGCGGCAGCTCGTAGCCGGTGAGGATGCGGGCCGGGGAGGCGTCCGGCGCGAGCTCCTCCGGCACGGGCGGGGCCGTCCGGGAGAGCACGGAGGAGACGCCCATGACGGCGCCCATGATCACGGCCTCCACGGCGATGAGCTGCCACAGCAGGCGACGCGCGGGGGCGGGGCTGGGACGGTCCGGGCCGGCGTCGAGGCGGGGGATCACCCACCGGCGGTGCAGCAGGCCGATCAGGCCGAGGCCCAGGGCCGCCAGGAACTTGGCCGACACGAGGATGCCGTAGGGGCTCAGCAGCTGGGCCGGATCGTCCATGCGGATCGACGCGTTGACCACGCCGGACAGCGCCACCGTGACCAGGCCCAGCCCGGCGAGCACGGAGTAGCGGGTCAGGACCGTGTGCAGCAGGGGCGCCGGGCCCTGCCGGCGCAGGCTGCGGCCCCGCCCCTGCGCCCCGTTGGGCCCCACGAGGGTGTCCGAGATCGCGACGAGCACGAGCAGTCCGCCCACCCACACGACGACGCCGAGCAGGTGCAGGCCGATCGAGTTCACGGCGCCGGTGTGGTCGTCACCGCCCGCCGCGTGCCCGATCAGGGCCAGGGGCACGAGGGCGAGCATCGCCAGGATGCCGGTCCAGAACAGGCCGTTGTGGGAGCGGACGGCGATCGCCAACGTGGTCACGACGGCGGCGATCACGGTGACCCAGAACCACGCCTGGCCCACCGAGATGCCGACCACGTAGGCCGCCAGGCCGTCCGTGAAGCCCTGCCCCGCCGTGACGGGGATGCCGGCGAGATCCGAGTAGGACAGCACGCCGACGGCCAGCGCGGCCACCGTCCACACGCCGGCGCTGACGGCGGCGATCCGCATCACGCGGGTGAACGCGGGGTGCTCGGGCAGCGGTGCGGCATCCGCGTCCTCGCGCCGCTGCCGGGCGGAGCGGTGCCACCGTTCCGTGCCCGCCGCGTGGGGCGGCAGGACCCCGGCCGCGAAGATCAGCGCGGCGATGGTCAGGGACATCGCCAGGTTGGAGACGAGCTCCCCCACGGGCACGCCCCAGCGGGTGATCCACCCCGGGTCGGAGAGCTGGCGCGCGGCGGTGACGCCGGTCAGCCAGCCGGCGGCGGCGAGGCCGGCGGCTCCCGCGGCGGCCACGAGCACCCAGATCCACCGGGGCACTCCGACCGGCCCCGACGGACCGGGGCGGGCGGCGTCGTCGTTCTCGGCGGGATGGCTGCCCCGGGCGGGGGCGGTGGCGGCGGACATGGGGTCCATCCTCTCAAAGCATGCGGACGCCCGACGACGGTGGGGCCGGCCTCGCCGTCGTCGGGCCCCCGGGTCAGGCGAACAGGGCGTCGCCCACGAACCCGCCCTCGGCGCAGCCGGGCGGGATCGCGAAGACCGCCGAGCCGACGGGCACGGTCCACAGGTTCAGGTGGTCCGACTCCGCGAGCCGGGCCTGGACGGGGACGAACTGTCGGTCCACGTCCGCCTGGTAGGCGGCGAAGATCAGGCCGGAGCCCGCCTCCAGCGCCCCGCGCGGGTCGTCGTAGTTGTAGCCGCGACGCAGCATCCCGTACTCGGGCTCCTCCCCGCGGGCCCGCCGCAGGTGCGCGATGTCCGAGATGACCGGGAAGCCCGTGGGGCCGACGGCGTCGAAGTCCGGCTCGTCGTGCTCCTGCTCCCCCGTGAGGGGGGCGCCGGTGCCGAGGCGACGGCCGATGACCTTCTCCTTGGCCGGGCGGTCGAGCTCGTCCCACGTGTCCATGAGCATCTCGATGCGCCGGATCACCACGGACGTGCCGTCCGCGATCCACGGGGTGACGCCCACCTGCTCGGCGCCCACGCCCCACACCACGCGGTCGAGGTGCGGGGTGGCCGCCGCCGGGTTGCCGGTGCCGTCCACCTGTCCGAAGAGGTTGCGCATCGTGGTGCCGGTGGGGTGGGCGCCGCGGGCGGAGCGGAAGCCCTCCTGCACCCAGCGCTCGGTGGCGAACGGCCGGGCCGCCTTGAGGAGCATGCGCCGGGCGTGGGCCACGGACATCCGGTCGTCGCCGCAGATCTGCAGCAGCAGGTCGCCGTCGCTGAACGCGGGGTCCAGGCGGTCGATCTGCTCGAACGCCGGCAGCGGGCGCAGCCAGGCCGGGGCCCGGTCCGGGGCCACGCGGCGGACGAGCTCCGGGCCGAAGCCGAACGTCACGGTGAGCCGCGCGGGGGCGGCGGCGAGCTCCGGCTCGGTGTCGGCGATCGTGGCGCGGCCCTGGGTCAGGCGCGCAGCGTCGTCGGTGAGCAGGCGCAGCATCCGCTCGATGCGCACCCGGTCCGCGTCCTCGCGCAGGTCGAGGGCGAGGAAGACGGCGTGGGCCTGGGCGGGGGTGTCGACGCCGGCCTGGCGAGGCCCGTGGAACGGCACGGTGTCCGTGCCCACGGGCGAGCTGACGGCCACCCGGGCCGCCTGGCCGCCGGGCTCGGCCCAGCCGGCCCGGCCGACGTCGCCCTCGATCCCGGTGTCGCCCATGACCTCGGAGGGCGAGGCCCCCGCCCCGGGCGCGGCGGACGCGCCCGGGGCGGTGGAGGCCGACGCGTGGCCGGCGCCGTAGCCGAGTGCCGTGCCCAGCAGGCCACCACCCACCGCGCCCGCCCCGAGGAGCAGGCCGCGGCGTGAGGGGCCCCCCGGGACCGGGCGGGCGTCCTCGCGCCCGCCCGACCCGTGGTGGTCGTCCGGCCGGACGGCGGGGTCAGTGGTCGGCATGGTCCTCCGATTCGTGGGAGTCGCCGCCGTGGTACGACTCGTTGGCGCCGGTGAAGGGCCGGACCACGGAGGTGACCTCGAGGGTGGAGCCGTCCTCCAGCTCGAGGTCGTAGGTCACGTCCTCACCCGGCTCGATCGGGTCGGTCAGGCCCATGAACATCACGTGGTTGCCGCCCGGGGCGAGCTCGAGGCTCCCGCCCGCGGGCACGGTGAAGCCGTCGGGGCTCTGCTGCATCACCATCTGGCCGTCCTCGCCGGAGACCATCTCGTGGAGCTCGACCGTCTCGCCCAGCTCCGAGCGGACGCCGACGATGTGCAGGTCCTGGTCCGAGGAGTTCTCGAGCATGCCGAAGGAGCCGGTCATGCCCTCCTCGGTGGCCTTCGTCCAGGGGTCGGTGATCGTGAGGCCGGCGGCCTGGCCGTCCGCGGTGGACGCGGCCGGCGAGGCATCCGAGGCCGGGGCGGCGTCCGTGGCCGGCGCGACGCTCGAGGCGTCCGACGCGCTCGGGGCGGAGCCGGCGTCGTCTCCGGCGCAGGCCGTCAGGCCGAGGGCGGCGACGGCGAGCACGGCGGCGGCGCCGAGGCGGCGAGGGGCGCGGGGGGAGGTGGTGGTCACGTCTGTGGGGTGGTGGTCACGTCTGTGGGGTTCCTTGTCAGGCGGGCGCGCGACGACGCGCGGGGCGTTCGGGCGCGCGAGGGCGGGGCCGGCCCCCTCAGGGGGCCGACCGGGGATCAGAGGTCAGCGGCCGTCGTCGAGGTGGCCGAGCGCGCGGGCGCGGCGGCCCATCAGGAGGAAGGCCACGACGAGCACGGCCAGGCCGGCGATGCCGGCGACCCACACCCAGGCGGGCAGCGCGTCGGTGTCCGCGGGCTGCGCGGCGTCGGAGGCGTCCGCCTGCGCGGTCGCCTCGGCCGAGGCGGCGTCGCCCTGACCTGCCGTGGCCTCCGGGGAGGCGGCGGTCGAGGCCCCGGCGACGGCGGTGCCGCAGCCCTGGGGCGCGGTGCCGGCGGCCGGTGCGGCCGGGTCGTCCACCGCGAAGTCGAACGAGCGCTCCTCAGAGTGCCCGTCCGAGTAGACGACGCGGTAGGCGACCTCGTAGTCGCCGTTGGGCAGCCCCTCGCACAGCGGCGCGGAGAAGGTGGGGCCGTCCACGGTGCCGGCGGCGGACTGCCACTGGTTGCCGTCGGCGTCGCGGACCTGCAGGAGGTTCTGGATGCCCTCGCCGTCGATCAGCTCGCCGCTGAAGGTCAGGGAGACCTCCGACGGCGCCGTCGTGACGGTCTCGTCGACGGCGGGGGCGGTGCGGATGAGCTCGTCGTGCGCGGCCGCGGGGGCAGCCCCGGCGACGACGAGGGCGGGCAGCAGGGCGAGTCCGGCGGCGGCGCGAGCGGCGCGGCGGACAGGGGTGGTCTGGTGATGCATGGTGGTGTCCTCACGGGTCTGCCGCGGTCCCGGACGGGAGTCGCGGGCGGACCGTTCCGAAGGGTCGTCGGGCGCGGTCGGGCCTCGAGACGCGGACGGAGCCGGCGTCCTCAGGCCGCGAGGGCGAACGGCGGGCCGCGCCGCCCCGGAGAGCTGAGGAGGGCGAGGGACGTCGCCGGCCGGAGCGCCGGCGGGACGGGGACCCGGACGCGGGCCGGCGTCGGCAGGGGGCCGTGCGCGGCCGGCGGCGGGCAGACGGCGGCCACCACGCGTTCGGCGATGGTGAGCACGAGGGCCTCGCCGCGCCGCAGCACCAGCACGGTGAGGACCGCGGCGATCACGTGGGCCGCGAGCATGCGCAGGTCGGTCAGGTGGCCGGTGGGGGCGCTGGACAGGGCCTCCCCCGACGCCAGGAGGGCCCCGGTGCCGGGACGGGCGTGGCCGAGGTGGGCCGGGTCGACGCCGGCGGCCGGCGCCACGGCGTGCCCGCCGGCGGCGAGCCCGTAGAGCACGTGGAACAGCCCCTGGGCGATCGCGACGGCCGCGGCGGTGCGCCACAGCGAGAGGGCGCGGCCCGCCAGGGCGGTGCAGAGCGGGGCGGCGAGGACGGCCGCGAAGGCGACCACGCCGACCTCGGGGAACCCGTGACCGGGCTCGGCGGCGGTGTGGAACAGCGCGGCCAGGGCGGTCATCGCCAGGGCCCCGGCCCAGCCCCGGACCAGACGGGCCGGCCCACGCACGACGCGCGGAGGGGCGTCCTCGAGGCCGGACGGGGCCCACGGAGCGGCGGCGACGGCGCTGCGCATGCCACGACTCCTCTCCTGACGGCCCCGGCCCACGTCGGCCGGACGATCGTCCGCCCATCCTACGCGGCCGGAGACGACGACGGGCGCCCCACCCGAGGGTGGGACGCCCGTCCTGCGGCGTGCGGCGTGGGTCCGGGGACGCGCACCGCGACCGGGATCACTCGGAGGCGGCGGCCTTGAGCTTGGAGCCGGCGGTCACCTTCACGGAGTGGCCGGCCGGGATGGTGATCTCCTCGCCGGTGCGCGGGTTGCGGCCGGTGCGCTCCTTGCGCTCGGTGCGCTCCACGGCCAGCCAGCCCGGGATCGAGACCTTCTCGCCCTTCTTGACCTGGGCGGTGAACACCTCGAAGAGGGCGTCCAGCACATCGCTGACGGCGGCCTGGGTGTTGCCGGAGCGCTCGGCGACGGCGGCGACGAGTTCCTTGCGGTTCATGGCCATGGGTCCTCCCTATGGGACGTCGGTTACGGTTCCCGGGCCGTTCGGACCGGGCTGCCAGTTGTGAACGTACCACCTCTCCGCGGGCGAATCGCCCCCTGAACCGCGAGAATCCGCGATTTCCCGTGACCCGGGCGGCCCTGATCCCCGAGGCACGACGACGGCGGCGCCCCTCCTCAGGAGGGACGCCGCCGTCGCGGTGGTGCCGAGCGCCCGGAGACCGGGCCTCAGGTCACCAGGAGGACTTGGTCACGCCGGGCAGCTCGCCACGGTGCGCCATGTCGCGGAAGCGCACACGGGAGATGCCGAAGCGCTGGAAGGTGCCGCGGGGGCGACCGTCGATGGCGTCGCGGTTGCGCACGCGGACCGGGGAGGCGTCGCGGGGCAGCTTCTGCAGGCCCAGGCGGGCGGCCTCGCGGGCCTCGTCCGACGCGTTCGGGTCCACGAGGGTCTTGCGCAGCTCGAGACGCTTCTCGGCGTAACGGGCCACGATGGCCTTGCGCTGCTCGTTCTTGGCGATCTTGGACTTCTTGGCCATCTCAGCGCTCCTCTCGGAAGTCGACGTGCTTGCGGACCACCGGGTCGTACTTCTTCAGGGTGATGCGGTCCGGGTTGTTCCGGCGGTTCTTGCGGGTCACGTAGGTGAACCCGGTGCCGGCGGTGGACTTCAGCTTGATGATCGGACGAACGTCCTTGTCCTTGGCCATGTCAGAGCTTCACTCCCTTCGCGATCAGGTCCGCCACGACGGCGTCGATACCGCGCACGTCGATGGTCTTGATGCCCTTGGCGGACAGCGTCAGGGTGACGTTGCGGCGCAGGGAGGGGACCCAGTAGGTCTTCTTCTGGATGTTGGGGTCGAACCGGCGCTTGGTGCGACGGTGCGAGTGGGAGATGCTGTGGCCGAATCCCGGCCCAGCCCCGGTTACCTGGCAGTGAGCTGCCATGATCACTCCTCGTGGCAAGTAGTAGTAAAAGGACGGGCGGAACCCGCATGGCGGCGAGCCGCGGACCTGTCCGCGGACACCTGTTGTGAGCCCCGCCCCGGGTGTGGACACCGCACTCTTACTGCGACTTCTCGAAAAGGGGGACCAGGCTGGGTGAGAGCCAACCGAAGTTCCTTATGGGATCGCTGGTGTGGACGGTGAGCCCCGGTCCGCCCTGAGGGCGTCCCGGGATCCGGTCTGCGGGAGCGCGTTGCTTTTCCGACCCGCCGTCCGCCCGGTCACCTGACCGATGGAACGACGAGAACAACGCGGCGTGCGCCGTCCTATCTTACGCGAACCGTGGGCGTCGCTTCAACTCGACGGGGGGCGCCTGTGGTATGCGCACGGTCCTCGGCTTCCAGGACCGCTCCGCGCGCGCCACGGCGCGGCCACGGGCGCTGGGCCGGCCCACCCCTCCGGCGCGGATCAGGCGACCGACGCCCCCAGCAGCGAGCCCACCGCGAAGGTCAGGCCGAGCGCCAGGGCGCCGCCGAGGACGACGCGCACGGCCGCCCGCAGCGCGGGCGCATCGCCGAGCCGGGCCCCGACCCAGCCGGTGACGGCGAGGGCCACGAGGGTGACGCCGAACGTGAACGGGACGCGGAGGCCCACCGGCGCCAGGACGACCGTCAGGAAGGGCAGCAGCGCGCCCACGAGGAACGCGAGGAAGGACGCTCCGGCGGCGGCCCACGGGCTGACGACGTCCTCCTCCGCCATGCCCAGCTCCATGCGCAGATGCGCGGCGAGCGCGTCCTTCTCGGTGAGCTCCCGCGCGGCGGCCTCGGCCGTGGCCCGGCTCAGGCCGTCCGCCTCGTAGAGCTGCACGAGCTCCTCCAGCTCGCCCTCGGGATCCTCCTCGAGCTCACGGCGCTCCTTGGCGATCAGCGACTTCTGCGAGTCGGAGGACGAGGAGACGGACACGTACTCGCCCAGCGCCATGGAGAAGGCGCCGCCGACCACGGCGGCGGCGCCGGCCAGCAGGATCGGGGTGAGCGCCGTCGTCGCACCGGCGACACCGACGACGGTGGCCGCGACGGACACGATGCCGTCGTTGGCGCCGAGCACGCCCGCGCGGAGCCAGTTGAGGCGGGCATGCACGCCGCCGGCGGCGTGCGGCTCGTCGGGACCGCCCGGCGGGAGCTGATCGGCCAGGGGCGAGGACTGTTCAGACGTGTGCGACATGTCTCCATGGTCGCGGCGTGGGGCGGGGCGCGCCAGGCAGGTGAGGCGTTCCTTCGGGCGGGGACGCCACGACACCCGGTCTCGCTGTTGCCAGGATTGTTCAACAACAGCTACCGTCTCCCCCAGCGCCTCGTGACGCCCGTCACCTCGCCTGGCGCCCTCGACGAAGGTGACCACCGTGTCCCACGCAGACATCCCCCACGCCGGGCCGGACGGCTCGACCCCCTCGGGCACCGCACCGAAGACGGACTCCCGTGCCGCGAGCGCCACCCGGCGCACCGCACTGCTCGGCGCCATGTTCCTCATGGCCACCTCGGCCATCGGCCCCGGCTTCATCACGCAGACCGCCACGTTCACCGTCCGGATGGGCGCCGCGTTCGCGTTCGCCATCCTGGTCTCGATCCTCATCGACATCGCCGTCCAGATGAACGTGTGGCGCGTCATCGGCGTCTCCGGCATGCGCGCCCAGGAGCTGGCGAACCGCGTCCTGCCCGGCCTCGGCTGGGTCCTCGCCGCGCTCGTGTTCCTCGGCGGCATGGTCTTCAACATCGGCAACATCGCCGGCACCGGCCTCGGCGCGAACGCCATGCTCGGCGTCGACCCCCTGATCGGTGGCGGCGTCTCCGCGCTCATCGCGCTGCTGATCTTCCTCTCCAAGCGCGCCGGCGTGGCCCTGGACCGGATCGTGGTGGCGCTCGGCGCCGTCATGATCCTGCTGATGCTGTACGTGGCCATCACCTCCGCCCCGCCCGTGGGCGAGGCCCTGCGCCAGTCCGTGATGCCGGAGGAGGTCGACTTCTTCGTGATCGTCACCCTCGTGGGCGGCACCATCGGCGGCTACATCACCTACGCGGGCGCCCACCGCATGATCGACTCCGGAGTGAAGGGCGTGGACGACGTCCAGGACATCACCCGCAGCTCCGTAGCCTCGATCCTCGTGACCGGCCTGATGCGCGCCCTCCTGTTCCTGGCGATCCTCGGCGTCGTCGCCTCGGGCGCGGTGCTGTCCAAGGACAACCTGGCTGCCTCCGCCTTCCAGGCCGCCGCCGGCGACATCGGCCTGCGCATGTTCGGCATCGTCCTGTGGGCCGCCGCCGTCACCTCCGTGATCGGTGCGTCGTACACCTCGATCAGCTTCGTCACCCGCTCCACCACCAGCGCCCGCACCCGCAACCTGCTGACGGTCGCCTTCATCGTGGTCTGCACCGCCCTCTACCTGGCCCTGCGCCAGGCACCGCAGACGCTGCTCGTGTTCGCCGGCGCGTTCAACGGCATGATCCTGCCGGTCGGCTTCGCCGCCCTCCTGTACGTGGCCTGGCGCCGCCGCGACCTGCTGCACGGCTACCGCTACCCCGGGTGGCTGCTCGTGATCGGCGCGCTCGCGTGGATCGTGTCCGTGTTCATCGCGGTGCGCGGGTTCATCCCCATGGTCGAGATGATCACCGGTGCCTGAGATGACCACGACGACGCCGCTGCCGCCGCTGGACGCCGCCACGACCCCCGCGCAGGCCCGCGAGCGGTTCCGCGCGGGGCTCGTGCGGCCGACCTCGGGGATCGCCGACGGCTACGCGCAGGCGAACCTCGTCTCGATCCCGCAGGACCACGCCTACGACGTCCTGCTCTTCGCCCAGCGCAACCCCAAGGCCCTGCCGCTGCTCGGCGTGTTCGAGGCCGGCGAGGTCAACGGCCCCGCGCTGGACGGCGACGTCCGCACGGACGTGCCGCAGTACGTGGTGTACCGCAACGGCGTCGAGACGGACCGCCCCACGGATCTGCTCGACGTGTGGCGGGACGACCTCGTGACGTTCGTGATCGGCTGCTCGTTCACCTTCGAGTCCGCCCTGGTGGCCGAGGGCATCCGGATGGCCCACCAGGACGCCGGCGTGAACGTGCCGATGTACCGCACCACGCGGCGCTGCGCCTCGGCGGGCCGCCTCTCGGGCCCGCTCGTGGTCTCGATGCGCCCCATCCCCGCCGACCGCGTGGCCGACGCCGTGCGCATCACCTCCCGCTACCCCGCGGTGCACGGCGCGCCCGTGCACGTGGGCGACCCGGCCGGCCTCGGGATCACGGACCTGTCGGCACCGGACTTCGGCGACGCCGTCGAGGTCCCGCAGGGCCACCTGCCCGTGTTCTGGGCGTGCGGGGTGACGCCGCAGGCGGCGATCATGGAGTCCCGCCCGCCGCTGGCCATCACGCACGCGCCCGGGCACATGCTCATCACGGACCTGCCGGACCGGATGTTCCAGGTCCCGTGACCGCCGGGGCCCGGGGAGACGGTCAGCCCCCCACGGCGGCGAGGTGCGCCAGGACGAACTGCTCCGCCTCGTCCAGGTAGCCGCCGAACATGGCGTGCACCGCGGGCAGGTCGCCGGCCAGCAGCCGCTCCACGATCCACCGGTTGCGGTCCGCGAACAGCACGTGCAGGCGCGTCTGCTCGTCCATGGGATGGAACGCCAGGCGCACGCGGGCCTGCACCGACGCCATGAGCCGCGTGAGCTCGGGGGCGCCGGCAAGGTCCACGATGCCGACGTGGACGCGATGGTTGGCGTCGCCCAGGACCCGCGCGGGGGTGTCCGGGCCACCGGAGAGCAGGTCCTGGGCACAGCGCAGGTGGCGCGCCGCGCCGGGGGTGAGCTCGCCGTGCTCGAGGGCGCCGAGCTGGATCACCCGACGCGTGCGGTACAGCCCGCGCACGTCCTCCGGACCCGGCGCCGCCACGAACACCCCGCGGTGCGGCCGGCGCTCCACGAGGCCCTCCGAGGCCAGCATGGTGAACGCCTCGCGCAGGCTGTTGCGACTGACCTGGAGCTCGGCGGCCAGCGCCACCTCCCCCAGCCGCTCCCCCGGCACGAGCCCGGCCGCCGCGATCCGCTGCCGCAGCTGCGCGGCCGCGGCCACGGGAGCCGGCGCCGGGGCGGACTCCCCGTCACCGGCGCCGGGCGCGAGGTCGTCCCCGGTGACACCGTCGCGCGTCGGCACCCTCACGCCCCCAGCCGGGCGATCGCCTGGCCGCGCGTCACCGAGGCCGGGGTCTCGGCCACGAGGAGCTGGATCCGGCCCGCACGCGGGGCACGGATCGGCGTCTCCATCTTCATCGCCTCGACGATCGCGACCGTGTCACCCTCGGCCACCTCGGCGCCGTCCTCGACCTTCCACGAGGCCAGGGTGCCGGTGACCGGCGAGGCCACGGCGCCGTCGTCGTCGGGCTTCCCGGCGCCCGCGGCGTCAGCCGGAGCCGCGGCACCCGCGCCGCCGCCTCCGAGGAGGGCCGCGTAGAGATCGGCGGGCAGGCCCAGGCGCACGGCGCGGCCGTCCAGCTCGACGGTGACGGCGGTGCGGCCGCCGGCGGGCACCTCGGCGCTCAGGTAGGGGGACTCGGCCAGCGGCTCGGCGAACTCGGACTCGATCCACGTGGTGTAGACGCCGAGGCGGTCCCCCGAGGTGAAGGCGTCCTGCTCGAGCACGGCGCGGTGGAACGGCACCACGGTGGGCACGCCGTCGATGCGCAGCTCGGCCAGGGCGTCGCGGGCGCGGGCGACGGCCTGGGCGCGGTCCTCGCCCCACACGATGAGCTTGGCGAGCAGGGAGTCGTACTCGCCCGGCACCACGGAGCCGGTGCGGACGCCCGAGTCCATGCGGACCCCGGGGCCGGTGGGGGCCTCGAACGCGTCGATCGGGCCGGGCACGGGCAGGAAGCCATACGCCGGGTCCTCGGCGTTGAGGCGGAACTCGAGGGCGTGGCCGCGCGGCGTCGGGTCCTCGGGGATGCTCAGCGGCTCGCCGGCGGCGATGCGGAACTGCTCGCGCACCAGGTCCACGCCGAAGACCTCCTCGGTGACGGGGTGCTCCACCTGCAGGCGGGTGTTGACCTCCAGGAAGCTGATGAGGCCGTCCGGGGCCACGAGGTACTCGACCGTGCCGGCCCCGGTGTACCCGGCGGCGCGGCAGATCTCGCGGGCGGAGGTGTGGATGCGCTCGCGCTGCTCGTCCGTGAGGAACGGCGCCGGGGCCTCCTCCACGAGCTTCTGGTTGCGGCGCTGCAGGGAGCAGTCGCGGGTGCCGAGCACGGCCACGTGGCCGTGCTCGTCGGCGAGGACCTGGGCCTCCACGTGGCGGGGGCGGTCCAGGAAGCGCTCCACGAAGCACTCGCCGCGCCCGAACGCGGCCACGGCCTCGCGGACGGTCGCCTCGAACGCGTCCTCGACGTCGCCGAGCTCACGCACCACGCGGATGCCGCGGCCGCCGCCGCCGAAGGCCGCCTTGATGGCGATCGGCAGGCCGTGCTCCTCGGCGAACGCGCGCGCGGCGGCGGCGTCCGGCACGGGGCCGTCCGAACCCGGCACGAGCGGGGCGCCCGCCTGCTGGGCGAGGGAGCGGGCGGTGATCTTGTCGCCGAGGGCGCGGATGGCGTCCGGCGACGGGCCGATCCAGGTCATCCCGGCGTCGATCACGGCCTGCGCGAAGTCGGCGTTCTCGGAGAGGAAGCCGTAGCCCGGGTGCACGGCGTCGGCGCCGGCGCGGCGGGCGACGTCGAGGACCGCGTCGATCTTCAGGTAGGTGTCCGCCGAGGACGCGCCCGGCAGGTGGAAGGCCTCGTCCGCGACGGCCACGTGCAGGGCGTCGGCGTCCGGATCCGAGTAGACGGCGATCGAGGCGATGCCGTGGTCGCGGGCGGCGCGGGCCACGCGCACGGCGATCTCGCCGCGGTTGGCGATGAGCACCCGCGTGACGGGGCGGGCGACGTCGAGGACCGCGTCGATCTTCAGGTAGGTGTCCGCCGAGGACGCGCCCGGCAGGTGGAAGGCCTCGTCCGCGACGGCCACGTGCAGGGCGT
>NZ_JABFBB010000001.1:16413-41139 GCF_017168555.1 Micrococcus sp. KRD012 | reverse complement strand
GGTGGTGGTCATGCGGGGGTCTCCTCGGAGGGCGATGCGGAGTCGACGACGGTCTCGGCGCCGGGGCGGGGATGGGGGACGAAGCGGACGCGGGCGCCCGGCGGCAGCTGGGCCGCCAGGCTGAGGTCCGCGCGGGCCACGACGCCGATCACCGGGTAGCCGCCGGTGACCGGATGGTCGGAGAGGAACAGGACGGGCTCACCCGAGGGCGGCACCTGCAGCGCGCCGCGCACGGCGCCCTCGGACTTCAGCTCACCTTCGCGCACGCGCTCGAGCGGTGCGCCGTCGTCGGGGGCCGTGAGGCGCACCCCGATCCGGTCGGTCTGCTGGCTCACGTCCCAGACCTGCGTGAACAGCCGCTCCAGGCCCGCCTCGCCGAACCAGTCGTCGCGGGGGCCGGGGACCACGCGCAGCACGGCCACCTGGCCGGGCGCGGGCATGGGGCGCAGCGAGGTCTCCGGGTCCCCCACCATCACGACGCCGGCCTCCTCCGAGGCGGGGGCGCCGGCGGCGGTCGGTCTCGCGGCGGAGGCGCCGGCGGCGCCCCTCGCATCCGGGCCGACGCGGCGGGCGAGGCGGTCCCCCGCCGTCAGCGGGGCGGGGCCGAGCCCGGACAGGGTGTCGGTCGAGCGGCTGCCGAGCACGGGCGGCACGTCGATCCCGCCCCGGAGGCCCACATACACGCGCAGGCCGCCGACCGGCTCGTCCACCGTCAGCGTCTGACCGTCCAGCACGACGAACGGCGTGCGGGCGGGCGCCCGGCGCGTGGCGCCGTCGGCCGCGGTGATCGTCCCGCCGGCCTCGGCGCCGGCCAGGGCCATCACCTGGTGGCCGTGCGCGGCGAGGGTGAGGCCGCCCAGAACGGTCTCCAGCACCGCCTCGCGTGAGCGGTTGCCCACGAGCCGGTTCGCCTGGCGTGCCGCGTCCCGGTCGGCCGCGCCGGACGCGACGACGCCGAGGTCGCCCAAGCCCGGGCGGCCCAGGTCCTGGACCAGGGTCAGGAGCCCCGGGTCCACGACGGTGACGCCGCGGCGGCCGGCCACGGACGGGAGGCCGGCCGCGGCGTCGGCGGGCGGGGTGGCGTCGACCGCCGCGTCCGCGCCGGAGGTGACGGACGCCGTCGGGCGCACGGGGACGTAGCGGACACGGTCGCCGGGCTGCAGCAGGGCGGGCTGCTCGCGGCCGAGGTCCCACAGGGCCGCGGTGGTGTGCCCGAGGAGCTGCCAGCCGCCGGGCGAGGTGCGCGGGTAGACGGCAGAGAAGGCCCCGGCGACGGCGACGGCGCCCGCGGGGACGGCCGTGCGGGGCGAGCTGCGGCGGGGCGCCTCGAACGGGGCCGCCTCGGAGGCGCAGTACATGAACCCCGGCGCGAAGCCGCCGAACGCGGCGAACCAGTCGGCCTCGCTGTGGGCCCGGATGACGCCGTCGACGCCGAGCCCGGTGAGCCGGCCGACCTCGGCGAGGTCCTCACCGTCGTAGACCACGGGGATCTCGACGACGCGGCCCCCCGTCAGCTCACCGGCGTCGGGGGTGAGAGTGCTGACCCGCGGTGCGGCGTGCTCGGCGGCGGCCTGCGAGGTGAAGGTCACCAGGACGGTCGCGGCGGCGGCCATGACCTGGCGCTGGCCGCGCTCCGGGTGGGCCGTGAGGTGGGCGTGGACGGCCATGACGTCCTCGAGCGAGGCGCACTCGACGAGGAAGCCCTGGGTGCCGACCCAGCGGATCGGGCGGGCCGGCGGCTCGGCGGCGGGGTGATGTGGGGCGCTCATGCGAAGGCCTTGATGGCCACGCCCGCGCCCTCGAGCGCGCGGCGCACGGCCGCGGCCATGGCCACGGCGCCGGGCGTGTCGCCGTGCAGGCAGATGCTCTCGGCGTCGACGCGCACGTCCGTGCCGTCCACCGCCGCGACGACGCCCTCGGTTGCCAGGCGCACCATGCGGGCGGCGACGTCGTCCTCGTCGTGGAGGACCGCGCCGGGCTCGCGGCGGGAGACGAGCGTGCCGTCCGGGTTGTAGCCGCGGTCCGCGAAGGCCTCGGCGACGCCGCGCAGCCCCGCGGCGGCCGCCTTGTCCAGGGCGACGGAGCCGGGCAGGAGCAGCAGCGGGAGGTCGGAGCCGAACGCCCTGACGCCGTCGACGACGGCCTGGGCGTGCGCCTCGTGACGGACGATCGTGTTGTAGAGGGCGCCGTGCGGCTTCACGTAGCGGACCCGGCCGCCGGCCGCGCGGGCGAGCGCGTCGAGGGCGCCGATCTGGTAGAGGACGTCGTCGGCCAGCTCGGTGGGCGTGCAGTCCAGGAAGCGGCGGCCGAAGCCGGCGAGGTCGCGGTAGCCCACGTGCGCGCCGATCGTGACGCCTGCGGCGACCGCGTCACGGCAGGTCTGGGCGATCCCCGAGGGATCGCCCGCGTGGAAGCCGCACGCGACGTTGGCGGAGGAGACGGAGGGCATGATGGCGGCGTCGTCCCCCATCGTCCACGAGCCGAAGGACTCGCCGACGTCGGAGTTCAGGTCGATCTGCGGCGCGTGAGACACGGTGCAGTCCTCTCGGATCGGGCCCGGCTGAGGTGCCGGTCACACAATCTTGAGGCATGAAGGATGATTGTTCAACAATCCCCGGCGCGCCTCCTCGCGGGCGGCGTTCCGCACGCCAACGCGGGTTGAGTTATCGCGGGTGTCCCCGCCCAGGACCCGCGATAACTCAACCCGCGTTGCGGGCCGGGCCGAGCGGCCTCACCGCAGCGGCGTGTGCTCCGGGTCCACGCGCTCGCCCTCGCGCACGGGCCCGGGTGCGGTGCCGCCGCCCCACGGGTCCCCGCCGAACGCCTCACGCCCGTGCTCGCTCAGCCAGCTCGCCAGCTCCGGGCCCGCGGGCACGATGCCCGTCGGGTTGATGTCCTCGTGCACCACGTAGTAGTGCTCCTTGATCTGCACGAAGTCGATCGTGTCGCCGAAGCCCGGGGTCTGGAACAGGTCGCGCGCGTAGCCCCACAGCGCCGGCATCTCGGTCAGCCTGTTCCGGTTGCACTTGAAGTGCCCGTGGTACACGGGGTCGAACCGCACGAGCGTGGTGAACAGCCGCACGTCGGCCTCGGTGATCCGCTCCCCCATCAGGAAACGGCGCGTCGACAGGCGCTCCTCGAGCCAGTCCATCGCGGCCCACAGCCGCTCGTACGCGGCGTCGTACGCCTCCTGCGAGCCCGCGAAGCCGCACCGGTACACGCCGTTGTTCACCTCGGTGAACACGCGCTCGATCACCTCGAACATCTCGTCCCGCTCCGGCCCGGCGTCGGGGATCAGCTGCGGGGCGCCGTCGCGGTGGAACGCGGTCCACTCCGTCGAGAGGTCGAGGGTGATCTGCGGGTAGTCGTTGGTCACGACGCCGCCCGTCGGCACGTCCACGATCGCCGGCACCGTGATGCCCCGCGGGTAGTCCGGGAACCGCGTGAAGTAGTTCTCCTGGAGCCGCTCGGTGCCCAGCACGGGGTCCTTCCCGCCCTCGTCGAGGTCGAAGGTCCAGGACCGCTCGTCGTGGGTCGGCCCCGGGGTGCCCAGCGAGATCGCGTCCTCCAGGCCGAGCAGGCGCCGCACGATGATCGTCCGGTTCGCCCACGGGCACGCCCGCGCCGCCACGAGCCGGTAGCGGCCCGCCTCGACGGGCCACGCCTCGGCCCCCTCGGTGAGCCCGCCGCCCACGCGGCCGACCGTGGACGGCTCGGCCACGGGCAGGGCCCGCACGGCCTCCGGATCCGCCACGATCCGGTCCGCGATGTAGTTCGTGTCCCGCGTGAACTCCGCCCCGGACTGCACGTAGTTGCCCGTGAACCCCTCGCGCGTGTCGATGGTGCCGCGGTCCGCGGCCTGGCCGGTCTGCTGGTTCTCCATACACTCGAGCCTATGACGACGACCACCGCCACGCCCGGCCCCACGCCCGCCCCGCTGGTGCGCTGCGTGACCGCCCAGAACCCCTCCCCGATGACCCTCGCGGGCACCAACACGTACGTGGTCGCCGCACCGGACTCGGACGCGGCCGTCGTGGTGGACCCGGGTCCGGAGGACGACGTCGCCGCCCACCTCGAGCGCGTCCGTGCGGCGGCCGAGGGGCGCCGGATCGCGCTCATCCTGGTGACGCACCGGCACGCCGACCACACCGGCGGGGTGGACGCCTTCCACGCGGCCACGGGCGCCCCCGTGCGCGCCGCGGACCCGGACTGGTGCCGCGGCGGGGCCGCCGTCCTGACGCCGGACGAACGGATCGACGCCGCCGGCACCCCGATGCTGGCGTGGCACACCCCGGGCCACACCTCGGACTCCTACTCGTTCGCCGTCCCGGACGCGGGCGCGCACGGCGCGGTCATCACGGGCGACACCATCCTCGGCTCGGGCACCACCATGCTCGACCACCCGGACGGCACCCTCACCGACTACCTGGCCAGCCTGCGCCGCCTCGAGGCGGCGGGCCCGCTCACGGTGCTGCCCGCGCACGGGCCCGTGCCGGAGCCGCTCGACGTCGTCGCCCGCGACTACCGGCACCACCGCGAGGGCCGCCTGGAGCAGATCCGCGCCGCCCTGGCCGCGTTGCCCGAGACCGAGGCGGCGACGATCACGCCCGAGGACCTGGCCCCGCGCATCTACCCCGGCCTCACCGGCACCGTGGCCCGCGTGGCCGTCCAGACGGTGGCCGCGCACCTGCGCCACCTGCGCGAGGGCTGAGCCCCTCCGCCGCGGGCCCGGTCCGCACTACGCTGACCTCAGACCCGTCCCCTCGACCCCGCGGAGGCACCCCATGACCATCCTCGTCGGCTACGCCCCCTCGAAGGCCGCGGACGCCGCTCTGGACACCGCCCTGGACATCGCCCGCTCCACCGGCGAGCACGTGGTGGTGGTCAATGCGGGCCCCGGCGGCGAGCACCGCACCAAGTCCCTCGTCACGGAGGAGCAGCAGCGCGGCGTGCAGGCCCGGTTGGACGCCTCCGGCGTGACGGCCGAGTTCCGTCAGTACGCGCGCGGCCGGTCCACGGTGGAGGAGATGAAGGACGTGGCCGCGGAGCTGGACCCGTCCATCGTGGTCATCGGCGTGCGCCGCCGCGGCGGCTTCGGCCGGTTCGTCATGGGATCGGTCTCGGACGAGCTGCTGCAGGAGATCGATCAGCCGGTGCTGTGCGTGAAGGAGTACCGGCAGTACGGGGACCACACGCCCGAGGCCGTGAGCCACGTCGCCGAGACGGACCCGGCCGCCCACGGCCTGCCCGCGTCCGAGCCGATGGCCGAGCGGCGTCGGCTCACGCCCGTCGATTCCGGGGACCCGACGCTCGAGCGCTGAGCGCTCCCGCCGGGCCTCAGTCCTCGTCGTCCTGACGGCGGCGCGTGACGGCGTCGTCGAGGGGGCCGTCCGCGTGGGAGCCGGCGCCGCTGCGCCGCCCGGCCTCGTCCGCCGCCGCGGCCTCCGCCGCCTGCTTGGCCTGCTGGGCGCGCCGCTCGGCGAACGCCTCCTCGCCCGGGCCGGCGAGTTCGCGGTTGCGCTGCACCGCCGTCATCGAGCCGGTGTACAGGCCGGAGTGGTCGCCCACGCGGGTCAGCGGTGTGGTGAGGGTGTGCGGGCGCGGATCGGCGCCGTCGACGCGCGGCAGCGGCGCGGTGCGCGGGCGCGGCTCGCGGGCCGCCACCCCGGAGCCGTCCGGGCCCGGCTCACCCGTCCGGTCGCCACCGCGGGCCCCCGCGTCGGAGCCTTCGGAGGCGGGTGACGCGTCGCCGTGGGCGGGGTGCCGGACCACCATGCGCTGCACCACGATGCCCTCGGGGTGCTCGTGGCGCAGGAAGGCCACGAGGTCCTCGCGCACGAGGCAGCGCAGGTCCCAGAGGTCGCCGGAGTTGCGGGCGGAGACCACGGCGCGGATGCGCACGACGCCGCCGGTCGCGTCGGTCACCTGCAGCGCGTGCTCGCGCCCGTCCCACAGGTCCGTGGACTCGAGCAGCTGCGCAAGCCGTGCGCGCAGCGCGTCCATCGGCACCCGCCAGTCCACGTCCAGCTCCACGACGCCGGAGACCTCGGTGCCCACGCGCGTCCAGTTCTCGAACGGCTGCGTGGTGAAGTGCGAGGACGGGTAGACCACACGTCGCCCGTCCCAGAGCTTGACCACCACGTTGGACAGGGTGATCTCCTCGACGGTGCCGAACACGCCCTCCATGTCCACCACGTCGCCCACCCGGATCGCGTCCGTGAAGGCGAGCTGGAAGCCGGCGAACACGTTGGTCAACGTGGACTGCACGGCCAGGCCGGCGATCACCGAGATCACACCGGCGGAGGCGAGCAGACCGGCCCCGAGCGAGCGCACCTCGGGCACCCCCAGCAGGACCACGGCGACGGCCACCACCACGATCACCGCGTTGAGGATGCGCCGGATCAGGATGGTCTGCGTCCGGATGCGTCGCTCGCGGCGGTGCTCGACGCTGGTCTCCTGGTAGCGGCCGAGGATCCCCTTCTCGATCACGCCGACCAGGCGCCACGCAGCCCACGCGCCCGCCGCGGCCACGGCGATGAGCAAGAGGAACGACGCCGGCCGGTACCAGGTCTGCTCCTCGGCCATGACCCCGAGCCAGATCCGGGAGGCCAGCAGGCCGGCGGCGACGGCGGCCGGCAGGCTCAGCCGGGCGGCGCCGTGCTGGAACGCGGGGCGGCGCACGAGCACGACGCGCGCCACCTGCAGGGCCAGGTACACGACCGCCGCGCCGATCGCGAACGCCATCAGCACGGTCAGCAGCGTCCCCCATTCCACGCCGAAGGCCCGGGTGGTGGCGGCCGCCCCGTCCTGGATGTCCCCCTCCACCCCGGACGGCACGGTCTCGCCCGCCAGGAGGCGGTCCAGGGCGGTCAGCAGGGGCGGGGTCGCGAGGGCGGGCAGGACGGGGAGGACCATGACGACAGTCTGACACCCGCCCCCGGACGCACCCCGGAGAAGAGCACAATGGAGCCTGACCGTCCGCGCGGTCCGGGCCCGGCCGTCGTCGCGCCCCGTCCCGCCGGCCCGCCGCCGCCCCTCTGGAGGAATCCATGCTCTCCGTCACCGACCTGCGCCCGCTCGACACCGCCACCGCGGACCTGTCCCGCATCATCCCGCGGGCGAACGTGGACGTGTCCTCCGTGGTGCCGGTGGTCGCCCCGATCATCGAGCAGGTCCGCCACGGTGGCGAGCAGACCCTGCTGGAGCTGGCCGAGCGGTTCGACGGCGTCCGTCCGCCCGCCCTGCGCGTGCCCGCGGAGGCGCTCGAGGCCGCCCTGGCCGGGCTCGACCCGCGGGTGCGCGCGGCGCTGGAGGAGTCGATCCGCCGGGCCCGGCTCGTGCACGCCGCCCAGCACCCCCAGGACTCGACGGTCGAGCTCGGCGAGGGCGCCGTCGTCGAGAACCACTGGCTCCCCGTGGGCCGCGTGGGCCTGTACGTGCCCGGCGGCCGCGCCGTGTACCCCTCCTCGGTGGTGATGAACGTGGTGCCCGCGCAGGCGGCCGGCGTGGGGAGCCTCGCGGTGACCTCGCCCCCGCAGCGGGACCACGGCGGCCTGCCCCACCCCACCGTGCTCGCCGCGTGCGCGCTGCTGGGCGTGGACGAGGTCTACGCGGCCGGCGGCGCCCAGGCCGTGGCCATGCTGGCGCACGGCGTCCAGGACGACGACGGCGGGTGGCTCTGCGCGCCCGTCGACCTGGTGACGGGGCCCGGCAACGTGTACGTGGCCGCCGCGAAGCGCGCCCTGCAGGGCGTGATCGGCGTGGACGCCGAGGCCGGGCCGAGCGAGATCGCCGTGATCGCGGACGGCACCGCCCGCGCCGACTGGGTGGCCGCGGACCTGATCAGCCAGTCCGAGCACGACCCGCTGGCCGCCTCCGTGCTCATCACGGACTCCGAGGACCTGCTCCGGGACGTGCTGGCGGCGATCGAGGCGCAGGTGCCCGGGGCGTTCCACGAGGATCAGATCCGCGAGGCCCTCACCGGCCCCCAGTCCGGCGTGCTGCTGGTGCGGGACATGGACCAGGCCGTGGAGGTCTCCGACCGCTACGCCACCGAGCACCTCGAGATCCAGACGCGCGACCCCGAGGCCCTCGTGGGGCGCATCCGCAACGCCGGCGCCGTGTTCGTGGGCCCGTACGCCCCCGTGCCGCTGGGCGACTACTCGGCCGGGTCCAACCACGTGCTCCCCACCTCGGGGACGGCCCGGCACTCCTCCGGTCTGAACACCGTGACGTTCCTGCGCCTGCAGCAGCGCATCCGCTACACGGAGACCGGGCTCGAGGAGGTCGCGGACGAGATCGGCGTGCTGGCCGAGGACGAGCGCCTGCCCGCGCACGGCGCCGCGATCCGCGCCCGCTTCGCGTGAGGGGGCGGGCGTGAGCGGCGTCCGCATCGACGCGTGGCTGTGGGCCGTGCGGCTGTACAAGACCCGGTCGGCGGCCACGGCGGCCGTGCGCGCAGGCCACGTGCGCATCGACGGCGAGCCCGTGAAGGCGGCGACGCCCGTCGTCGTCGGGAACCGGGTGCGGGTGCGCCAGGACGGAGGCGAGCGGATCCTCGAGGTCACGGGGCTGATCGCCAAGCGGGTGGGCGCCCCCGTGGCCCGGCAGCAGTACGTGGACCACTCCCCGCCGCCCGTGCCGCGTGAGCTGCTCGCGGTGCCGTACCGCGAGCGCGGCGCGGGCCGGCCCACCAAGCGGGACCGCCGGCAGCTGGACGCGCTGCGCGGCCGCGACCGACGCTGAGCGTCTCAGTCCTCCCCGCGCCGTCATCCGCCGTCGTGATGGCGGCCTCATGCGGAGGGTGCGGTCAGCACCATCCGGAACGGCTTGTCATTGTCCACCGTGACGGTGAACGTCATCGGCCCCGCCTCATCCACGGGGGGAGTCGCCGCCGACCAGCCGCCGCACAGCGCCTCCGATCCGGCCATCCAGGTCTTCGTTCCCCCGCCACCCCGTGAGGTCAGGATCTCCGTCTCACCGGTGGCATCCGAAGGACACAACACGATGACCCGAAGGACCGCACCCTGTTGAGCGTCCACGGTGATCTGCTGTGTGCCCGTCCCGACCGCCTCCTCCAGGACGGACTCCTTCTCCGGGTCGAGATGGTCCGCATCCGGATGCCGGCGCGTGTACTCGACCAACGTCATCCCGTCCTCCTCGAACAGCGCGGCGGGGAGTGCTTCTTCACCGGCGGGCGACGACGCGGACGAACCGGTGGCGGAGGCCGACCCGGTTGCCGAGGGGGCCGCTGACGTCGGGGTGACGGAGGACGCCGCAGCGGTGGAAGCATTCGCGGTGGAGGAGACGCTGCCCTGGGAAGCGGAGCATCCCGAAATGGCGGTACCGAGGAGAGCCGCGACGACCACGGCGGTCGACAATGCCGCGAGCTTCTTCTCGATGTCCATCCGCATGATCCGGTCCCTCTCGGAGAACCGACTGCGGGGCCGGAGGCCGCGGTCTCGAGCTCCCCCCTCTCGAGTGGCTTGATCCTGGCCGGCGATGCGCGGTGTGTCAAGCATCACATCGGGCAGCTCGGATGACGCCGCGCGACCGCCGCGCTTTGACCACCCCACGGACCCCTCCGTAGGCTGGCCCCAGAATCACGAGTTCCCGTCATTCACGGCCCTGGCCGGCGGGACGGCAACCCTCTCACGCAGTAGTGGGGTGCTCCAGGTGATGATTCGGCCCCTCGGACACCCCGGCGGGCAAGTACCGCGCCTCCGCGGATCCGGGCGATCCGCGTTCCCGCCGTCTGCGGAGCCGCGTCAGTCATCGGAAGAGGACGCGCGCCATGACCCTGACCCACGAACCCCACACCGCCGCGTGGGACACCGACCTGTCCCTCGGCAACCTCCGTTCCGGCCTCTCGGCCTTCCCCACCGGGGTCGTCGCGCTGGCAGGCCTCGCCGACGGCGTCCCCGAGGTGATGGTCTCCTCCTCCTTCGGCGTGGGCATCTCCTGGGAGCCGGCCCTCGTGTCCTTCTCCGCGCAGAACAGCTCCCGCACCTGGCCGCGCCTGCGCCGGGCCGGGGCGATCGGCGTCTCCCTGCTCGCGGCGGACCAGACGCCGCTGTGCCGCCAGCTGGCCTCCCGCGAGGGCGACCGCTTCGCCGGTCTCGACGTGCACCGCAGCCCGCACGACGCCCTGCTGATCGGGGGCTCCTCGCTCTGGCTCGAGACGCGGGTGCACGCCGAGGTCCCGGCGGGCGACCACACGGTGGTGCTGCTGGAGGTGACGGCCTTGGCGGATCACACGGACGCCGCTCCCCCGGCCGCCCTGCACCGCAATCTCTTCCACGGCCTGCGCGCGCTCTGAGCGAACTCCAGGTGAACAATCGGGCCCCTGGTTCCCGGTCGGCGAGATCCGTGCAATGATGGAGCCTGAAGTTGATCAAGCTGTATCCCGCCATCTTCACTGCTCGTCAGCCCGGCATCGCCGGCGTCGATGAGTGTTGGGCAAGCGGTTCAGTCTCGCCGCTTCACCCGCGTCCCACATCCGGGCCGCGGTCCAACACCGCCACCGCACCGCGGGGGCACATCGAAAGGACACCATCATGGCTGTCGGTACTGTCAAGTGGTTCAACGCTGAGAAGGGCTACGGCTTCATCGCCCCCGAGGACAACTCCGCGGACGTGTTCGTGCACTTCTCCGCCATCCAGGGCGGGGGCTTCAAGGAGCTCCAGGAGAACGACCGCGTCGAGTTCGAGACCCAGGACGGCCCCAAGGGCCTCCAGGCCGCCAACGTGACGAAGCTCTGATCTTCGCCTGACGCACGGCTTCCGACGCCCCCGGTCCGCACGGACCGGGGGCGTCGTCGTGTGTCAGGCGTCCACGCCCCGCCGCGCACTGCGCCGCACTCCGCCGTACGCCCGTTCGACCGCGGCGCTGCGACATCACCGCAGGGCTGCACTGCGGTGATGTCGCTGAGGCGCGGTCCTCCGGGGTGGGCCTCGTCCTGGCCCTGCGCGTCAGGCCGCGCCCCGCCGACCCACGTGGCGACGCAGCAGCAGCACCACGCCCAGGGCCAGCAGATACCCGGCCGCGACGACCGCGAAGCCGGCCCGGTAGTCGCCCGTGACGTCGCGCAGCAGGCCCATCAGCAGCGGGCCCAGGGCGAAGCCGGCGTACATGCCCATCGAGTTCGCCCCGGTCGCACGGCCCAGCCGCTCGGCCGGCACCTCGCTCAACAGGCCCGCGTTGATCACCACGTTGGCGCCCAGCACCGTCAGGCCGTGCACCGCGGCGCCCACCCACAGCAGGGCCGGCAGGTCCAGCAGGTCCGCGGCGAGGAACACCGCGACGCCGGCCACCGCACCCAGGCAGATCACGGCCAGCAGGGTGGTGGGCCGGTCTCCGGAGCTCATCCGCCGGCTCCACCCGATCCGGGAGAGCACCCCCACCACCCCGGACACGGCCGCCGCGGCGCCGCCGGCCACGAGCGTCATTCCCAGCGTCTCGACCGCGAAAAGCGGCAGGTAGGTGTTCGTGGCCTGCATGCCCAGGCCGGTGAGGAACGCGATCGCCGCGAAGAACCAGACCGTGGCCGGCAGGGGCGAGGTGTCCCGCCGTCGTCGCCCGCCGACGGGGCCGGTGGCCGGCGGCGGCGCCCCGGGCAGCGGCGGGGCGGCGACCAGGGCGAGCACCCAGAGCGCCCCGATGAGCACCGCGGCCCCCAGCGCGGCGCCCGTCCAGCCGAGGGCGAGGGACGCGGCCGGGAAGAACAGGCCGCCGACCAGCTGGGCCGCCTGCACGCCGGACTGCTTCACCCCGACCCACCCGATGCGCCTCTCCGGCGGCACCACGGTGCGGATGATCCGGTTCGTGGTGGGGTTGGAGATGGCTTGCGTGACGCCCGCCACGGCGGCCGCCGCGTACAGCACGGGCAGGGACGGGGCGACGGCGCCGAGCACGAGCGCCGCGGCGGTGCCGCCGAAGATGATGCTCAGCTGTGCGCGGGCGGACAGGCGGTCGGCGGCCCGGCCGAGGCCGAGCGAGGTGACGGCGGCCGCCGCGAACACGACCGTCATCACGGTGCCGAGCTGGCCCGAGGTGACGTCGAGCCGCTCCATCACGACCGTGGAGGAGGCGGAGACGCCGTAGTTGAACAGGGGCCCGGCGCCCATCGCCGCCAGCAGCACCCACAGCAGGGCCGCGGAGGGGCGGCGAGCGGCGGGGGCGGGCAGGGTCACGGCCCCAGGCTACGACCCCTCACGCGACGAGGCGGGAAATCTATCTCATGGGCG
Organism: Micrococcus sp. KRD012; assembly: GCF_017168555.1. Lineage (NCBI taxonomy): Bacteria > Bacillati > Actinomycetota > Actinomycetes > Micrococcales > Micrococcaceae > Micrococcus > Micrococcus sp. KRD012. The sequence continues at coordinate 28,894 of NZ_JABFBB010000001.1, read as the reverse complement.
CCCGGGGGCGTCGTGTGAGGTGGATTTCCCGCCTCGAAAGCGGGGGTGACTGCGGGGACAGGTCAGCCGACGCGGCCCTCGCCGCGGTGCTCGCCCTCGACGCGGCCGGTGGTCCCCCGCTGGGTGACCTCCTCGCCGTCCTGGCGCTCGGGCCGCTCGCCGGCCTCCGCCGGCAGGCCCTCGTTCTCGTCGGTGGGCGTCTCGCCGGCGGTGGCGGCGGGTGCCGGATCCTGCGGGGCCCGACGACGGCCGCCGTGCGGGGACAGCGACTCACCCTCACCCAACGAGCTGACGCGCGGCATCGGCGACGTCGTCAGCGGCACGGACTCGGTCTGCCGGGCGTCGACCAGCGTGGAGCCCGTCCCGGAGATGGGGGAGCCCTGCACGGGGGCGCCGCCCGCCTCGCGGCCCGGGATCAGCAGCTCGGAGCGCCACTCGGGGTCGCGCTCGGTGAGGTAGTCCACGCGGGCGTGCTCGCCGAAGTGGTCCGCGTCCGCCTCCTCCCAGTCCATGGCCCAGCCGGCAGGCGGGTCGTTGAGCAGCTCGTCCGTGCGCAGCCAGTGGTAGATGGACGCGTACGAGCGGGTGCTCAGGTGGTCCACGCGTCGGCGCAGCATGCGGGTGTTCAGCTGGGACGGATGCGTCAGACCCATGGACGCCATGATCTGCACGGCCTCGCGCACGGTCAGGCGGTGGTAGTTGAAGACGCGGTTGCCCTTGTCCTCCACGTCGAGGGCGCGCATCAGACGCGGGTCCTGCGTGGCCACCCCCACGGGGCACTCGTTCGTGTGGCACTTCTGCGCCTGGATGCACCCGGTGGCCATCATCATCGCGCGGGCGGACATGGTGAAGTCCGCGCCCTGGATCAGACGCCTGACGATGTCCGAACCGGTGGCGACCTTGCCGGCCGCGCCGAGCTTGATCATGTGGCGCAGGCCGGTGCCCACGAGCGCGTTGTGCACGAGCATGAGGCCCTCGGTCAGCGGGGTGCCCACGCGGTCCGAGTACTCGAGCGGGGCGGCGCCGGTGCCGCCCTCGGAGCCGTCCACGATGATGAAGTCGGGGGCGATCCGCTCCTCCCAGATGGCCTTGGTCATGGCCAGCACGTCCACGCGGGAGCCCACGCAGAACTTGATGCCGATCGGCTTGCCGTCCGAGAGCTCACGGAGCTGCTCGATGAACTTGACCATCTCGCGCGGGGTGCGGAACGCGGAGTGGGACGCCGGGGACAGGCAGTCCTTGTCCATCGGGATCTCGCGGGCCTCGGCGATCTCGGGGGAGATCTTCTCCTTGGGCAGCATGCCGCCCAGGCCGGGCTTCGCGCCCTGGGAGATCTTGATGGTGATGCCCTTGACCTCGGGCAGCACCGCCTTCTCGGCGAACTTCTCCGGGCTGAAGGTGCCGTCCTCGTTGCGGCAGCCGAAGTAGCCGGAGCCGATCTCCCAGAACAGGTCCGCGCCGTTGCCGCGGTGGTACTTGGTGAGGCCGCCCTCGCCGGTCTCGTGGATGAACCCCCCCAGGCCGGCGCCCTTGTTCATGGCGACCACGGCGTTGGCGGAGAGGGAGCCGAAGGACATGGACGAGATGTTCATCAGCGAGATGTCCACGGGCTGGCGGCAGTCCGGGCCGCCGATCCGCACCGTGGGGGGCTCCTCCGGCGGGTTGACCGGGGCGGTGGAGTGCAACAGGAACTCGTAGCCGATCTCCGAGGTGTCCCGCTCGGTGCCGAACGCCTTGTGGCTGTCCAGTCCCTTCGCACGGGCGTAGACGATCGAGCGGGTGTCCCGGTCGAACGGCTTGCCGTCGAAGTTGCGCTCGATGAAGTACTGCTGGATCTCGGGGCGGATCGACTCCAGCAGGTACCGCATGTGGCCGAGCACGGGGTAGTTGCGGAGGATCGCGTGCCGCTTCTGGGTCATGTCCCACACGGCGAGCACGAGCAGCGCCACCAGGAGCACCGCCAGCACCCACCACGCGCCGCCGCCGATGGCGGCCACCAGCACGACGACGAGCGCGGCCAGCGAGAGGGTCGCGACGATCAGGAGTCTGTTGTTCACCCGACCATCGTGCCCTATATCACTCGAACGTTCATCCTCGCCGCACTGTGTCGAGGTCCCACGTGTGGGGCAGGGGCGTCCGGGCCGACGGCAGGGCCACGCTGCGCCGCCACTCGTGCAGCCACTCCGGCAGCGTCGGCTCCCCCGCGAGGTCGTGGCCGGCCGCCGCCGCGATCGCCCGGACCTCGTCGTTCTCCACGGGGCGGCCGTCCTTCTTGCGCAGGCGCGTGCAGATGAACGCGCGCACCGCGACGTCGCCGTCGACCACCACGCGCTGCTCGAACCACACCGCGCGCTCATCCAGGCCGATCATCCGCGTCTCCACGTCGAACCGCTGCCCCAGGGTCACCGAGCGGCGGAACGCAATCTGCTCGGCCTGCACCACGGGCGTCCAGCCGCGACGGCGGATCTCGTCCCACAGGCCGGTGCGGACCATCGCGTCGAAGCGGCCGAGGTCGAACAGCCCGAAGTACTGGCCGTTGTTGACGTGCAGGGCCAGGTCCACGTCCGTGGGCAGGGCGCGCATCGGCAGCGTCGTCGGCTCCCAGAGTCCGGCGCGCGGGCGGCGGCGGGCGCGGGCGACGACCCAGATCGTGCGGGGGATCAGATGCATCGGAGGTTCCTCCTCGGGGTCACAGGACCCCCTCGGTCAGATGGTCCGGCGTGCCGAACCGGTGGGCGGTCACGGACACGGCCTGTTCGTGCAGGAACGGCAGCAGCTCCACCTCGCCGGCGCTCACCACGGGGCCAGCGTAGACCGCCACGTCGGGGGTGTCGCCGAGCGCCGCGTGCAGCGCGCTCCGCGCCGCCTCGGCCGCCTCCCGGTCGCCGGTCCAGTCGGCGACGAGCCGGATCCGCGCGTCGCCGCCGCCCTCCGTCGCGGGCGGGATGAGGGCCAGCCGCCGGGCGCGGTCGTGGAACGCGGCGTCATCCTCGACGACGACGTCCACCGGCGCGGCCGTGCCGGCACCCTCCGTGCGGGCGGACCGGACCAGCTCCTCCACCCGGCCGCGCACGGCCTCGGCCGAGAGCCCGTCCGCGTCGGGCCCCTCCGCGGTGGGGGTCGGGCGCAGGCTCACGGTCATGGGCGCCCCGGCGCGCAGGCCGGCGGAGACGATGCGCAGCAGGTGGTCGGCGGGCCCCGAGTGCCGGCGCACGAGGACCGGGGTGGGGACGTGACGCAGCACGTTCCGCTCGGCCTCGAGCGCGGAGACGTCCGTGGCCACCCCGAACACGGTGGTCCACGCGTGGGTGTCGAGGGCGCGGGCGGTCTCGAGCCAGGACGCGCCCGCACCGTCGGCCTCGGACCCGGGCCGCCCCTCTCCCCCGGCCCACGTGGGCGCGTCCTCCCAGTCCACGAGGCCGTGCAGGTAGTGCGGCCCGCCGGCCTTCGTGGTGGGGCCGACGACGGAACGCTTCCAGCCGCCGAAGGGCTGGCGGCGCACGATGGCCCCGGTGATGCCGCGGTTCACGTAGAGGTTGCCGGCGCGCACGCCGCGCAGCCACACGTCGATCTCCTCCCGGTCCAGCGAGTGCAGCCCGGAGGTGAGGCCGTAGTCCACGGCGTTCACGATCCCGATGGCCTCCTCGAGCGTCTCGGCCGTCATCACGGCCAGCACGGGGCCGAAGTACTCGGTGAGGTGGGCGTCGGCGCCGGGTCGTACGCCGGAGCGGATGCCCGGGCTCCACAGGCGACCCGTCTCGTCCAGCTGCCGCGGGCGCAGGGCCCACCGCTCCCCCGGGCCGAGCTCGGTGAGCCCGCGGCGCAGCTTCTCGCCGGGGGCCTCGATCACGGGGCCCATCTCGGCGCGCGGGTCCGCGGGGTGCGCCACGTGCAGGGACGAGGCGGCGTCCAGCAGCTGCCGGTGGAAGCGCTCGGAGGTGCCCACGGAGCCGACGAGCACCACGAGGGAGGACGCCGAGCACTTCTGGCCGGCGTGACCGAACGCGGACTGGACCACGTCCTTCGTGGCCAGGTCCAGATCCGCGGACGGGGTCACGATCACGGCGTTCTTGCCGGAGGTCTCGGCGAGCAGGTGCAGGTCGGGGCGCATCCCCTTGAACAGCCGTGCGGTGTCCCAGCTGCCGGTGAGGATGAGCCGCTCGACGGCCGGGTCGGTCACGAGCGCCGCGCCGACCTCCGCCTCGTCCTCGTCCGCCAGCGTCACCAGGCGCACGAGGTCCGCGGGGTCGTGCCCGGCGAGCGGGCCGCGGTCGTCGAACAGCCCCGAGTCCCGCAGCCCGGCCACGATCAGCTCCCACGCGACCGCGCCCGTCCGCTCGGACTGCGGGGCCGGCTTGAACACCACGGGCGAGCCGGCCCCGAGCGCGGCGAGGACGCCCCCGACCGGGATGGCCACGGGGAAGTTCCACGGCGGGATCACCAGGGTCAGGCGGACGGGCACGGCGCGAGCGCCCTCCACCGCGTCCAGGCCGCGGGCCAGGCGCGCGTAGTAGTGCGCGAAGTCCACGGCCTCGGAGACCTCGGGGTCGCCCTGGTCCAGGGTCTTGCCGGTCTCGGCGGCGGCCACCTCCAGCAGGCGGGCCCGGCCGGCGTGCAGGGCCCGTCCGACGGCGTCCAGCGCGTCGGCGCGCTCGTGGCCGGTGAGCGAGCCCCAGCGGGCGCCGGGGTCGGCGGTGGCGGCGATGGCGGCGCGGGCGTCGTCGGCCGTGGTGGCGCGGTGGGCGCGGACGGTGTCCGTCCCGAGGTCCGAGCCCGGGACGGCCGCGAGGATCCGGCGGGCCCACTCCCGGTTGCCGGGCAGCGCGGGGTCCGTGTCCGGGGTGTTGGCGAAGCCGTCCACGGGGGCGGGGGTCGGCCCGTCCTCCCCGCGGGACCGGTCCTGGAGGCGGTTCGGACGGGGCACGGCCGCGTCCAGGTGGCGCAGCGAGGCGCGGAAGCGCTCCTCCTCGCGGGCGAACAGGTCCGCGTCCGCGTCCAGGTCGAACACGGCGGACATGAAGTTCTCCGGGGAGGCGCCCTCCTCGAGGCGGCGCACGAGGTAGGAGATCGCCACGTCGAACTCCTCGGGCCGCACCACGGGCGTGTAGAGCAGCAGGGCGCCGACGTCCGCCCGGACGGCGGCGGCCTGGCCGGTGGCCATGCCGAGGAGCATCTCGAACTCCACCGCGGCCGGGTCGAGGCCGCGGCGCTCGATCAGCCGGTGGGCCAGGGCCACGTCGAAGAGGTTGTGCCCGGCCACGCCGATGCGCACGTGGGCCAGATGCTCCGGGGTGAGCGCGTAGTTGAGCACGCGCTTGTAGTTGGTGTCCGCCTCCTGCTTCGAGCCCACCGTGGCCAGCGGCCAGCCCGTCAGGGAGGCCTGCATCCGCTCCATGGGCAGGTTGGCGCCCTTGACCACGCGCACCTTGACCGGGGCGCCGCCGGCGGCGACGCGGCGCGCGGCCCACTCCTGCAGGCGCACCATGGCCGCGAGCGCGTCCGGCAGGTAGGCCTGCAGCACGATGCCGGCCTCGTAGTCGCGCAGGCCCGGCTGCTCGAGCAGGGCGGTGAACACGTTGAGCGTGAGGTCGAGGTCGCGGTACTCCTCCATGTCCAGGTTGATGAAGGTGTCCCGGTCCCGGGCGAGCTCGAACAGCGGGGTGAGCCGCTCGGTGATGTCCGCGACGGCCTCGTCGAACGCGTAGGGCGCGTGCGGGGCGGTGGCGGCGGAGACCTTGACGGACACGTAGTCGACGTCGTCGCGGCGGATCAGCGCGGCGATGCCCTCGAGTCGGCGGTCCGCCTCGCCCTGGCCGAGGATCGCCTCGCCCAGCAGGTTGATGTTCAGCCGGGTGTGCTCGTCGCGCAGGGCCGCGATGGCCTTGCCGAGCTGCCGGTCCCGCGCGTCGACGATCAGGTGGGAGACCATGCGCCGCAGCACGCGGCGGGCCGTGGGGACGGCGATGCGCGGCACGAGCGGGGCGGCGCGGCCGCCGACGCCGAGGACGGCGCGCAGGGCCGGGGGCAGGAAGCCGGGGGCGCGGCCGGCGAGCTCCCGCAGCGCCCGGGCGGCGATCGCGGGGTCCTCGGGGCGGACCACGTGGTCCACGAAGCGCACGATGAAGTCGAGGCCGCCCGGCTCCTTCAGGGCGCCCGCCAGCTGGCGGGCCGCGAAGTCGGCCTCATGGTCGCGGGACTCGGCGAGCCAACGCCGCACCTGCGCGACGGCGTCGTCGGCGAGGGCGTGCAGGTCGGCGGGGTCGGGGATCCCGCCGGTCGCGCCGAGGACCCGGTCGAGATCGTCGTGGTCCTGGGCGGAGAACATCGCGGTCATGGCCGCACTCTGCACGTGTGCCGGGTCACAGGTCAAACCGCCGCGGCTTCCTGTCAGACGCCTATGCTCGATGGACATCCCCTCGCCGCGCGCCCGCGCGTCGCCGCCGTCTTCCCAGGAGCCCGTCCGCCATGGCCGCCGCCGACCCCGTCCCCACCGACGCGCGGGAGCGCCGGGACGTCGTCGTGCCCGTGCCCGGACCCGAGGATCCGCCCGAGCGGGCCTGGCTCGTCCTGCCCCACCGCCACCCGGTGCCGACGCTGTTAGACGAGACGCGGGACGCCGTCGTGGGCCTGGCCGAGACGCTCGCCGCCGTGCTGCCGGTCACCGTGCTCGCCCACCCGCGCGACGCCGGGGCGGCGCGGCTGGTGCCCCCGGAGGTGGACCTGCTGCGCGCGCCCGTGGGCTCACCGCTGCTGGGCCGCACCGGGCCGAGCTTCATCCGCCGCCCCGAGGGCCTGGCCGCCGTCGCCTGGCGCAGCGCCGCGGGACTGACCGGGACCGGGCCGCTCGACGGCGCGGCCGCGACGGCCGTGGCGGAGGCGGCGGGACTGCCGCTGCTCACCCCCCTGCTGTGCGCCCCGCGCGGGGCCTGGGTGACCGACGGCGAGGGGACGGCCGTGGTGGCCGCGGACCCCGTGCTGGACGGGCGGATCAACGGCGCGTGGACCCCCGGCCAGGTGGCCGCCGAGTTCGCCGCCCTGCTGGGGGTCACCCGGGTGCTGTGGCTGCCGCCGGCACCGCGGCCGGACACCGGGCCGTGGGGCGGGCCCGGCCACCTGGCCTCGTGGGTGCGGCTGCGGGGCGACGGCGAGGCCGCCGTGCACTGGCGCGGCGACCGGTTCCACCCCGAGCACCCCTACGCCGCGGCGGCGCTGCGCTTCCTGCAGGGCGCCGACGACGCCGCCGGCCGGCCCCTGCGCGTGCGCACGGTGACCGGGGCGGCGCAGCCCGCCGCGTACGACCCGGCCGAGCGGGGCCCCCGCTCCCTCCTGGACACGCTGCCGCTGGGCGCGGCGGTGCTGCGGCCGGCGTTCGAGGACGCCGTGGGCGAGGAGGCCGCGGCCGCCGCGTGTGCGGCACTGCACCCGGGGCTGCCCCAGCTGTCGTTCCCCGCCCCGCCGCTACTGCGGCTGGCCGGCGCGCTCAACGACCTGGTGCTGCTCCAGCCCCGCCCGTGACCTCGTCCGCCGGGGCGCGGTCCTCGTCTCCACCGTCCGCCGGGGCACGGTCCTCGTCTCCCCCGTGCGCGTCGGACCGCCAGGCCGCCGGGCGCAGCCGTTCCAGGAGCGAGGACTGACGGCGCTCCATGCCCTTCAGATCCGAGGCGATGAGCGCGTTGATCCAGCGGGCGTTCGGGTCGGCGTCGATCAGCACGGCCTTGGCCAACAGCGTGCAGGGCAGCGCGAGGATGGCGCCGAGCGGGCCGAGGACCCAGGCCCAGAAGAGCAGGGAGAGGAAGCTGACGGTGGGGATCACGCCGATCGCGTCGCCGGCCACCTTGGGCTGGATCACGGACTGCAGCACGAAGTTCAGCACCGAGTAGCTGACCACCACCCACAGGAAGTCGGACCAGCCGCCCGCCGCCAGGCCCAGGACGGCCGGCGGCAGCAGGCCGATGATGAAGCCGATGTTCGGGACGTAGTTGGTGAGGAAGCTGAGCACGCCCCACACGAGCGCGAGCGGGACGCCGATCAGCATGAGGGCGATCACGTCCAGCACCGCCACGATCAGGCCGAACACCGTGGTGACCACCCAGTAGCGGCGCACGCCCTGGGCGAACTCGACCAGGGCGTGGCCGAACTCGTGGCGGGCGGTGCTGAGCAGGCGGACGCGGCGTTCGACGTCCATCGAGTCCATCGCGAGGAAGAACATGCCCATGATCACGGTGACGAGCAGGCCGAAGACCGCGTAGACGTTCGTGGCGATCTTCGTGATGGCGCTGACGGCCGTCCCGGTCACGGCGCTCATGTCGATCGAGGCCAGCTGCTGGGACACCATGTCCGGGGTCACGCCGCGCTCGTTGAGCCAGTGCGAGACGTCCAGGACGATCTGCTGGAAGCGGTCCGCGTACTTCGGCAGCTCCGCCACCAGCTCGAGGCCGGACCACACCATCATGCCCCCGAACACGGCCATCACCGCGACGACCAGCAGGACGGTGGTGGCGGCCCCGAGCACGGGGTGCAGGCCCCGGCGGATGAGCCAGGCCTGCAGGGGGTAGGCCACGATCACGAGGTTCAGCCCCAGGAAGACGGGCGCCGCTATGGAGGCGATCCCCTGGAAGAACTGCACCACCAGCACCAGGCCCGCGAGCGTCAGGACGATCACCAGCATGCGCGGCCACATGCGGTGGGGGCGGCGGATGTCCCAGTCGGAGGCGGGGCTGGACGAGGCGGGCGGCGGGGTCACCCCCGCGGGCTGTGCGGCGCTCACGCGGGCAGTCTATGCGCGGGCCGGACGGGGTAGGGTCGGGACCAGTCCACATCGACAGGGGAGCGCCCGCGCGGCGCTGAGAGTGCGGTCCGCCGCAGACCCTCGAACCTGCTCCGGTCCGCACCGGCGAAGGAAGTCGAGTCTCCCGGTCGACGTCGTCCCGGGATTCCGGTGGCGGCCTCGTCCCGGCCCCTCTGCCGTCCCAGAGGAGAACCGCCATGTCCCGCACCCCGCACCGCGCCCTCGCCGCCCTCTCAGTGGCCGCCCTCGCCCTCACCGGCTGTTCGGTGTCCGGCTCGTCCGGCGACGGGGCGTCGTCGTCCGCCGCCGGCGCCGGCGGCGAGCCGACGACGGTGACGATCATGACGCACGACTCGTTCAACCTGCCCCAGGAGCTCGTCCAGAAGTTCGAGCAGGAGTCCGGCTACACCCTGAAGACGACGGCCCCCGGCGACGCCGGCAGCGTGGTGAACCAGCTCCTGCTGGCCAAGGACGAGCCCACCGTGGACGGCGTCTACGGCGTGGAGGACCACTCGGCGCACCGCCTCGTCCGCGAGGGCGTCGTCGCCGCCTACACCCCGAAGGACCTGCCCGCCTCCGCGCAGGACCGGATGGTCGAGGACCGCATGACCCCGGTGGACCAGGGCCAGGTGTGCTTCAACACGGACCCGGCGTGGTTCACCGCCCACGACGTCGAGGCCCCCACCTCGATCGACCAGCTCGACGACCCCGAGTACGCGAAGCTGACGGTCGCCACCTCCCCCGTGGCCTCCTCCCCCGGCCTGGCGCTGCTCGCGGCCACCACGGAGAAGTACGGCGACGACGGCTGGCAGGACTGGTGGCAGGGCCTGATGGAGAACGGCGGCAAGGTCGCCGACAGCTGGTCCGACGCCTACAACTCGGACTTCTCCGGCGGCGAGGGCAAGGGCCAGTTCCCGGTGGTGCTCTCCTACTCCTCCTCCCCCGCGTTCGCCCCCGAGACCGAGGTGATCGAGGACTCCTGCACCCCGCAGGTCGAGTACGCCGGCGTGCTCGAGGGCGCGAAGAACCCCGAGGGCGCACAGGCGTTCGTGGACTTCATGCTCACCGAGGAGGTCCAGTCCGCCCTGCCCGAGTCGATGTACATGTACCCGATCGACGAGTCGGTGCAGCTGCCCGAGGAGTGGGCGCAGAACGCGCCGCTCGTCGAGGACGCCATCACCCCGGACCCCGCCCGCATCGACGAGCGCCGCGAGGACCTGCTGAAGGAGTGGACCGCCCTGGCCGAGGCCTCCCGGCGCTGATGTCCGCGCTCACCGAGGTCGCGGCCCCCGGCACGGACCTGCCGCGCCGGCGGGCCCGCGGCCGGGGGGACGGGCTCGGCCCGTGGTGGCTGGTGGCCGCCGTCCTGCCGGTCGCCTTCCTGCTCGTCTTCTTCGCGTGGCCCGTGGCGGCCATGCTCTGGCGCGGGATCGGCGGCGACGCCGAGACGTTCACCGGCGCCGTGGACCTCACCGCCTTCGGGGAGACCCTCGCCCGCGAGCGCACGTGGCGCATCCTCGGCCAGACGCTCGGCATGGCCGCCGCCGGCACGGTGGTCTCCGTGGCGCTCGGCCTGCCGACCGCGTTCGTGCTGCACCGGCGTCGCGTCCCGGGGCGGGCCGTGCTCCGCGCCCTCGTGCTCGTGCCGTTCGTGCTGCCCACGGTGGTGGTCGGCGTCGCGTTCCGCGCCCTGCTCGCCCCCGGCGGACCGCTGGGCTTCACCGGGCTGGACCAGACGACCACCGCCGTCGTGCTGGCCATGGTCTTCTTCAACGTGTCCGTGGTGGTGCGCCAGGTGGGCGCGCTGTGGAACGCGCTCGACCCGCGCCAGACCGAGGCCGCCCGCACCCTGGGCGCCTCGCCGTGGCGGGCGTTCCGCACCGTGACGCTGCCCCAGCTCGCCCCGGCGATCGCCGCGAGCGCGGCGCTGGTGTTCCTGTTCTGCGCGTCCGCGTTCGGCATCGTCCAGACGCTCGGCCGGCCCGGCTACGGCACGCTCGAGTCGGAGATCTGGGTGCAGACCTCCGTCTACCTGGACCTGCGGACCGCGGCGGTGTTCTCCGTGCTGCAGTTCGCGGTGGTGCTGGCCGCCGTCGTGGTCTCCGGCGTGACGGCGGCGCGCACCCAGCGGGCGCTGCGCCTGCGGGAGACGCCGCCGGCCCGGCTCACGCGCGCGGACGCGGTCCCGGTGGCCGTGATGCTCGCGGTGGTGGCGCTCGTGGTGGCGCCGATCCTGACGCTCGTGGTGCGCTCCTTCCACACCCGCCACGGCTGGGGGCTGGGCAACTATCGGCTGCTGTCCACGAGCGCGGGCAGCGGGTTCGTGGGCGGGTCGACGCCGGCCCAGGCGCTCGAACAGTCCCTGCGGGTGGCCGTGGACGCCACGCTCGTGACGCTCGTGGTGGCCGTGCCGCTGGCCCTGCTGCTGACCCGGCCCTTCCGTTCACGCGCGGCGCTGGTGGCCCAGCGGGCCCTCGACGGCGCCCTGCTCCTGCCGCTCGGCGTGTCCGCGGTGACCGTGGGCTTCGGCTTCGTCGTGTCCCTGCGGGCCGCGTTCCCGGAGCTGGCGGCCTCGGGCGTGCTCGTGCCACTGGCCCAGGCGGTGGTGGCGCTGCCGCTCGCGGTGCGGGCGCTCGTGCCCGTGCTCGCGGCGGTGGACCCGCGGCTGCGGGAGGCCGCACGCACCCTCGGGGCGGGCCCGTGGCGGGTGCTGGCCACCGTGGACGGCCCGTTCCTCGCCCGCGGCGTGGGCGTGGCCGCGGGCTTCGCCTTCGCGGTGTCCCTGGGCGAGTTCGGGGCCACGAGCTTCCTGGCGAGCCCGTCCGCGCCCACCCTGCCGGTGCTGATCGCCCGGCTGCTGGGCCGGCCGGGCGCGGACAACTACGGGATGGCGCTCGCGGCGGCCACGGTGCTGGCCGTGCTGAGCGCCGGGATCATGCTGGTGTGCGAGCGGCTGCGCCCCCGGGGCCCGGCCGGGGCGGGAGGTCTGTGATGACGCCGACGACGGGGGCCTCCCTCCGGCTGCGGGATGTGGCGATCCGCTATCCGGACGGCTCCACCCCCGTGCGGGGGACGGACCTGGACGTGGCCGCCGGGGAGATCGTGGCGCTCGTGGGCGCCTCCGGCTCGGGCAAGTCCACGATCCTGCGCGGGATCGCCGGGCTCGAGGACGTCGTGGCGGGCACGGTGGAGCTCGACGGGCGGGACGTGGCGGCGGTGCCGACGCACCGCCGGGGCGTGGGGATGGTGTTCCAGGACGGGCAGCTGTTCCCGCACCGGACCGTGGGCCGGAACGTGGCGTACGGCCTCGAGTCCGCCGGCTGGGACCGGGCCCGGCGGCGGGCACGCGTGGCCGAGCTGCTGGACCTGGTGGGCCTGACCGAGCTCACGGACCGGCCTGTGCAGCGGCTCTCCGGCGGGCAGGCCCAGCGCGTGGCGCTGGCCCGGTCGCTGGCCCCGGCCCCGCGGGTGCTCCTGCTGGACGAGCCGCTGTCCGCGCTCGACGCGGACCTGCGCCGGCGCCTGGCCGAGGACATCCGGGCGGTGCTGCGGGCGGCGGGGACGACCGGCGTCGTCGTCACCCACGACCTCGCGGAGGCCGCCGTGATGGCCGACCGCACCGTGCGCCTCGGCGCGGGGGGACGCATCGCGGCGGAGGAGGACGGCCCGGCGGTAGCCTCTCAGGCATGACCC
>NZ_JABFBB010000001.1:0-16313 GCF_017168555.1 Micrococcus sp. KRD012 | reverse complement strand
CGCCCGCACCCCGCCCCCGGCTGACCGCCCAGGACGTGGTGGACGCCGCCGTCGGGATCCTGCAGGACTTCGGCATGGGCGACCTGTCCATGCGGCGCGTGGCCGGGGTGCTGGGCGTGCAGGCCTCCGCGCTGTACTGGCACGTGCCGGACAAGCAGTCGCTGCTGGCGCGGGTGGCGGACCGGATCGTCGCCGAGGCGGAGGAGACCGTGCGCGCCCGCCGCGTCACGGACCTGGCGGGCCGCGCCGAGGCCGCGGAGGCCGCCCTGCTGCGGCACCGGGACGGGGCGGACGTGGTGCTCTCCGCCCTCGCGCTCGGGCTGGGCGGCCTCGGCCTGCACCGTCTGCTCACCGAGGCGGCGGACACCCCGGAGGACGGGGAGCGGGCCCTGGCGCTGCTGCTGGGCACCGTGTCCCTGCGGCAGCAGCGCGCGCAGGCGCAGGCGCTCGGCGTGCCGACCGGCCCGGACGTGCAGCGGCACCGCACGGACCCGCTCTGACCCCTCGTCCGACGCCGCCGCGCGGGAGGCCGAGGAGAGGAGACCTGCCTCCTCACAGGTGCGCTCGGTAAGGTCGCCCAGAGCAGAACAGGTCGGGACGGGTCGTCCCCTTCGTCCACGGCGATCCCGCCCGACCGCCGCAGGACCAGCATGGCCCGCCGGACCCGGCTCACAGTTCCGGCGCGGTCCCCTTCGACACAGCCGGCGAAGCCATGGGAGCACGGATCAACCACCCGCGGACGGTCGTGGACCGGACGCTGCATCACGACGTCGAGCCCGCACACCCCGCGGCGCTCGTCGACGTGGGCTGGGACTTCCGTGGCCCGGGCGCCAAGGCGGAGGAGCAGCACCGCCCGCTGCGCGTGGTCCGTGCCCGCCGGCCTCGGGGCACCCCGCGGGACCGGAACGGCGTCGACCTCACGCGCACCGGCCCCGTCGTCGGATGCAGGTCCAGGCCGGGGGCATCGTCTACGTGGCCCGCGAGCTCGAGCTGCGCGAGCTCGGCGACGACGTCCGCGGCCACGTCTACACCGGGATGGTCGGCACGGCGCATCTGAGCGTCTTCTGGTCCACCGTCACCGTCGACCTGCCACCGGAGCGCCCGGTGATCGTGCGGCTGCGCTCGGACCGGGACGCCGAGCTGCTCTCCCTGCTCGAGGTCCTCGCCCCCGTGGACACGCGCGTGGTCTCCTACCGGCTCGACGAGTCCCCCGTGGGCACGCAGCGCTCCAGCTACCTGCTGCCGGACGTGGACCCGGAGACGGTCGCCCAGACGGGCGCGGCCCGGATCCCGCTCGAGGCCATCGAGGCCGCCCAGGAGGAGGAGGACGCGCTGCGCCGCTCCTCCGGCGTCTTCCTCTCCCGCCGCCGCACGGACCGCTTCCTGCGCCGCAACCTGCCCGGGGTGACCCACAGCCTCACGTTCGCGGACGAGGCGGACGTGACGGACGTGTACGTGGACGGCTCCGTGCTGCGCGGCTCCCGCATCGGCGGGGCGGCCGCCGTCGCCGGGCCGAGCATGTGGGCCGTGCAGGCCGTGGCCGGGGCCACGATGCCGCTCGAGGTGGAACTCGAGGCGCTCGTGCTGGGGCACGTGATCTGCGCGTGGGCGGGCACCCCCGGCGGCCGGGTCACCATCCACTCGGACTCGCGCGCCGCGCTGGCCCTGCTCAACGCCGCCCGCCGCGAGCGGCTCACCCTCGGCGGCGCCCGGGGCGAGCGCATCCGCCGCACCCTGCGGCGCCTGCTGGCCGCCGTCGACCTGGCGCAGGCCGCGGACGTCCAGGTGGACACCACGTGGGTCAAGGGCCACGTGGGCGTGCACGGCAACGAACTGGCCGACGACCTCGCCCGGGCCGCCGCCCGCCACGCCAGCGTCGGCACCCCCGAGGGGGACCTGCCCGAGCGGATGGGGCAGCTGATCCAGCTCCGCGTCGAGGACGACGCCGCCGGCTGACCCCGGCCCCCGATTCCCCGTCCTCCGCCCCAGCCTCTAGGGTGGGGCTGTGGAAGCGACAGTGGAACAGATCACAGCGGCCGTCACCGCCTTCAACAACAAGTACTGGTACGTCGTGATGGCGCTGCTCTTCGTGGCCGGGGTGTGGTTCACCATCCGGACCGTGGGCGTGCAGGTGCGCATGCTCCCGGAGATGCTGCGGTCGGTGACGGGCAAGTCCCAGACCGGGTTCGAGAACGACGGCGTGAGCCCGTTCCGCGCCTTCACCATCTCGGCGGCCTCGCGCGTGGGCACCGGCAACGTGGCCGGCGTGGCGATCGCGATCGTGATCGGCGGCCCGGGCGCCGTGTTCTGGATGTGGCTGCTGGCGATCATCGGCGGCGCCACCGCGTTCGTCGAGTCCACGCTGGCCCAGCTGTACAAGCAGAAGGGCTCGGACGGCTACTTCGGCGGCCCCGCGTACTACATCCGCGACGGCCTGGGCGCGAAGTGGCTGGCGGCCGTGTTCGCCGTCGCCATCACCGTGACCTACGGCTTCGTGTTCAACGCCGTGCAGTCCAACTCGATCTCCGAGTCCGTGCAGGCCAACTGGGGCGCGTCCTCCACCACCGCGTGGATCGTGGGCCTGGGCCTGGCCACCCTCACCGGCCTCGTGATCTTCGGCGGCGTGCGCCGGCTCTCGGCCGTGACCAACGTGCTGGTCCCCGTGATGGCCACGTTCTACATCTTCCTGGCCCTGATCGTGATGGTCGTCAACATCACCGAGGTCCCGGGCATGATCGCGCTGATCGTGGGCCACGCCTTCGGCCTGCGCGAGGTCGCGGGCGCCGCCGTCGGCATGACGATGGTGATGCAGGGCGTGCGCCGCGGCATGTTCTCCAACGAGGCCGGCATGGGCTCCGCCCCGAACGCCGCCGCCACCGCGGCCGTCTCCCACCCGGCCAAGCAGGGCTTCGTGCAGTCCCTGGGCGTCTACTTCGACACCCTGATCGTGTGCTCGGCCACCGCGTTCGTCATCCTGCTCTCCAACCCGGCCTACGGACGCGGGGAGGCGCTCGGCATGCAGGTGACCCAGGGTGCGCTCCAGCAGGCCGTGGGCGCGTGGGCCGGCCCGGCGCTGACCGTCATCATCTTCTTCCTGGCCTGGTCCTCCGTGCTGGGCAACACCTACTACGGTGAGGCCAACATCCGGTACCTGGCCGGCCGCCACGCGGGTCGGGCCATCATCGTGTTCCGCGTGCTCGTGCTGGTGTGCGTGGTCGGCGGCGCGCTGGGCTCCGTGGCGCTGGTGTGGAACCTCGCGGACACGTTCGCGGCCCTCATGGCGACCATCAACCTCGTGGCGATCATCCCGCTGGGCGGGCTGGCCGTGAAGCTGCTCCGGGACTACGAGCGCAAGCTCAAGGCGGGCGTGGATCCGGGCTTCCACATCTCCGACCTGCCCGAGGCGCGGAACGTGGCCCTCTGGAGGGACGAGCCGAAGACCTCCCCGCTCCAGGACTGACGCCCCCGCCCGCGCGTTTCGAGGCGGGATATCGACCCCATCCGGCTGCCGCGGGCGGCCGTGGGGTGGATATCCCGCCTCGATGCATGAGGAGGCGCGGTCTGGACACCGTGCGGGGGTCGGCGCCTAGGTTGAGGCGCACCCGACCGGCCACGCACGAGTGGCCGGCACGACGTCCGAGGAGGACACCATGGGCATCCTCTCCAGCCTCACCCGCACTCTCGGCGGCGGTGGCCGCCGCTCCAGCCGACCCACCATCGGTGCGCACATCGGCCGGTCCCCCGGCTTCGGCCGGCAGGCCCGCTCTCAGGGACGCCGGTCCAGCGGCCTGGGCGGTGCCCTCCTGGGCACGCTCGGCGGTCTGGCGCTGCGTGAGCTCTCGCGCCGCGGCGCCGGAAGCACGACGCGCGGGCGCAGCTCCGGTGCGTACCGCGGCGGCTTCGGACCCTCGGCCCGGTCCACGGGCGGCCTCGGCACCGGCCTGCTGGGCGGGCTGCTCGGCGGGGCCCTCGCCTCCCGCGGCCGGTCCGGTGCCGCCGGCCGACGCACGGCGGGTGGCCGCCGGACCGTGGGCGGCGGCTTCTGACCGCTGCGCGGGCGCGGAGTCGCCGCTGAACGGCATCACCGCGGAGCGGACACGACCACGGGGCGGGCACCGACGGATCGGTGCCCGCCCCGCGGTCGTGTCGGGCCGGTGGCGTGCCCGAGGGGTCTGCGCCGCGGCTCAGCCGAGGCCGGCGACGCGGCCCAGGATGAACAGCAGGACGCCGATGACCACGAGGGCGATGATCAGCCCGAGCACGATCTTGCCCGCCGAGCGCTCGCCGGTCTGCTCCACGTCCATGCCCGGGTTGTCCGGGCCGACGCCCGCGCCCTCGGCTGGGGGCGTGTCGCCGTCGAACGCGGCGCCGGAGGTCTCGTCCGTCGCCTCGCGTGCGCGCCGGGCGTCCTGGGGGTCGGGGGTGTGCGGGGTGGCCATGGCCGGCTCCTCTCGTCTCGGCGGCACGGGTGCGCGCCGCTGGCCCTCACGGTAGGCCCGGGGCAGGGGGTCCTGACCAGGGCGAGGCGACGCCCACCCCCAGCGCTTTCGTGGTCGAAACGGCGCGCCCCGAGCCGCTTTCGTTGACGAAACGGCGCCCTCCACGCCGCCGCGACGGATCCCGTCACACTCTTGATCGTTGGATGTCCAAGCAATAGCGTGATCGGCGTCACGTCCCCGCCGTCCGGAGGAGCCCCCATGCCCGAGGCCTACATCATCGACGCCGTCCGCACCCCCGTGGGTCGCCGAGGGAAGGGGCTCGCCGGCGTACATCCCCTCGATCTGGCGGCCGCGCCGCTGCGCGAGCTCGTCGCCCGCCAGGACATCGACTCGGCCGAGTACGACGAGGTCATCCTCGGCTGCATCGACCAGCTCGGCCCGCAGGCCATGGACGTGGCGCGCAACGCCTGGCTCGCGGCCGGGCTCTCCGAGGACGTCCCCGGCACCACGGTCGAACGCCAGTGCGGCTCCGGCCAGCAGGCGGTCCACTACGCCGCGCAGGCCATCATGAGCGGGACGGCGGACCTCGTCGTCGCCGGTGGCGTGCAGTCCATGTCCGCGATCCCGCTCTCCCTGTCCAACACGGCCGCCCGCGAGCTCGGCTTCCCCGACCCGTTCACCGGCTCCGAGTCCTGGGCCGCCCGCTACGGGGACGAGGAGATCTCCCAGTTCCGCGGGGCCGAGATGATGGCCCGGCACTGGAACCTGGACCGTGACGCCCTGGAGGAGTTCGCGGTCCGTTCCCATGAGCGCGCGCTCGCCGCCCAGGCCGACAGTCGCTTCGACCGCGAGATCCTGCCCCTCGCCGGCCTCACCGCGGACGAGGGCCCCCGCACCCCGGACGCCACGAAGATCGCCTCGCTCGACCCGATCGTCCCCGGCGGGCTGCACACCGCGGCCACCGCGTCCCAGATGTCCGACGGCGCGGCCGCCCTCCTGCTCGCCTCCGAGGAGGCCGTGCGCCGCCACGGCCTCACCCCGCGAGCCCGCATCCACCACCTCTCCGCCCGCGGCGCCGACCCCGTCATGATGCTCTCCGCCCCGATCCCGGCGACGGCGTACGCGCTCAAGCGCATGGGCCTGACCATCGACGACATGGACCTCGTGGAGATCAACGAGGCGTTCGCCGCCGTCGTGCTGGCCTGGCTGACCGAGACCGGCGCGGACCCGGCGAAGGTCAACGTCAACGGCGGGGCGATCGCCCTGGGCCACCCCATCGGCGCCACCGGCGCCCGCCTGATGACCTCGCTGCTGCACGAGCTCGAGCGCAGCGGCGGCCGCTACGGCCTGCAGACCATGTGCGAGGGCGGCGGCCAGGCCAACGTCACCGTGATCGAACGTCTCTGACCCATCCCCCGGAGGTTCCCATGCCCGACCAGATCACCCACCCCACCGACCCCTCCCCCGCCCCGGAGGACACGATCGGCCGCGTGTTCGCGCGCGCGGTCGCCCGCTCCCCGCAAGCCGTCGCCCTGCGCTTCGAGGACCGCGACTGGACCTACGCCCAGCTCCGGGACGGAGCGCACCGCGTGGCCCGCCGCCTCCAGGACACCGGCCTGCCGGCCGGCACCCGGGTGGCCGCCTACGCCACCAACTCGGACGCCTACGCGCTGCTCTTCCTGGCCTGCGTCACGGCCGGCTACGTGCACGTGCCCGTGAACTTCGCGCTCAAGGGCGGCGAGCTCGCGCACGCCCTCGAGGACTCCGGCGCGGAGCTGCTCGTGGCCGACGCCGGCATGCTCGAGCGGGTCGACCAGGTCCGGGCCGAGGGCCGCGCGTCGGCTCTGCGGCACGTGTGGACCATGCTCCCCGCCGGCCACGCCGAGCCCTCCGTGCTGGAGACCGCCCGGGACGAGACGTTGGACGCCGCCGCCCCGGAGGCGGAGGTGTCGGCCACCGACCTGGCCCAGCTGCTCTACACCTCCGGCACCACCTCCACTCCCAAGGGCGCCATGATGTCCCACCGGGCGCTCGTGGCGGAGTACCTCTCCTCGATCATCGCGCTGGACTTCACGGCCGAGGACCGCCCCCTGGTGGCCATGCCGCTGTACCACTCGGCCGCGATGCACGTGTTCCTGCTCCCCTACCTGAGCCTCGGCGCCACGGTGCGCCTGCTGGCCGCCCCGGACATCCCCCGGATGCTCGAGCTCGTGGAGACCGAGCACATCGGCTCCCTGTTCCTGGCGCCCACCGTCTGGGTGCCGCTGGCGAACCATCCGGACCTGGCCACGCGCGACCTCTCCTCGCTGCACAAGGCCCAGTACGGGGCCTCGATCATGCCGGTGACCGTGCTGCAGCGCCTCCGTCAGAGTCAGCCGGGCATCGGCTTCTACAACTGCTTCGGCCAGTCCGAGCTGGGCCCGCTGTGCACCGTGCTGCGCCCCGAGGAGCACGACGCGCGGCCGGCCTCATGCGGCCGCCCCGTGTTCCACGTGGAGGCGCGGGTGATGACGGCCGACGGCGCCCCCGCCGCGCCCGGCGAGCCCGGCGAGATCCAGTACCGCTCGCCGCAGCTGCTCTCCGGCTACTGGAACCGCCCGGACGCCACCGCGGACGCGTTCACCGACGACGGCTGGTTCCGCTCCGGCGACCAGGTCACCCAGGACGCGGCCGGCTACATCCAGGTGGTGGACCGCATCAAGGACGTCATCAACACGGGCGGCGTGCTGGTCGCCCCGCGGGAGGTCGAGGACGCGATCTACGAGCTCGACGAGGTGGCCGAGGTCGCCGTCATCGGCCTGCCGGACGAGCGCTGGATCGAGGCGGTGACCGCCGTCGTCGTGCTCAAGGAGGGCGCCGAGCTGACCGCGGAGACCGTGCGCGCCCACGTGAAGGAGCGGCTGGCGGGCTTCAAGGTGCCCAAGCGCGTGGACTTCGTGGCGGAGCTGCCGCGGAACCAGTCGGGCAAGCTGCTCAAGCGCGCGCTGCGCGCCGAGCGGACGCAGGGGTCGAAGTGACCAGCCTGCAGAAGCCGATCTACGACGTCGTCACGCCCCTGGACGTCGACTACCTGGACGCGTTCGGGGAGGCCACGGACGAGGACCGCGCGCACTGGGCCCGCGCCCGTGCCTACGGCCGGGAGGTGCTCGAGCGGATCGACGGGCACTGGGACCGGGCGGAGTACCCGTTGGACCTGGTGGCGCGGGCGGGCGAGCTGGACCTGCTCACCGATGGGCTGGAGGTGCCGGGGCATGCGGTGATGTCCCCGTTGGCCGCGGGCCTGGTGGCGATGGAGATCTCCCGGGCGGACGGGTCGATGGCGGCAGCGGCGGCGGTGCAGGGCGGGCTCGTGCTGCGCGCCCTGGTGCACTGCGCGAGCCCGGGGCAGAAGGAGCGGTACCTCGAGCCGGTGGCGCGCGGCACGCTGCCGGGCGGGTTCGCGCTCACGGAGCCGCTGCACGGCTCGGACTCGGTGTCCCTCGAGACGTCCGCGCGGCCCGACGGCGCCGGCGGCTGGGTGCTGAACGGCGCCAAGAAGTGGATCGGCAACGGGGCCGCCGGGGGCATCACGATCGTGTGGGCGCGCGACACCGAGGACGGCCAGGTCAAGGGGTTCGTGGTGGAGCAGTCCACGCCCGGCTACGAGGCCGAGGTGATCACGGGCAAGGGCGCGCTGCGGGCGATCCACCAGGCGGAGATCACGCTGACCGACGTGCGGGTCGGCGACGACGCGCGGCTGCCGGGCGTGGCGACGTTCAAGGACGCCGCGCGCGTGCTGGTGGCCACCCGCGTGAACGTGGGCTGGTCCGCGCTGGGCCACGCGACCGCCATGTTCGAGGCCGCACTCGCGTACGCCCGGCAGCGCGAGCAGTTCGGCAAGCCGCTGGGGGCGCACCAGATGGTGCAGGAACGGCTCGCGCAGATGCTGGACGAGGTGACCGCGATGCAGACCCGCTGCGTGGCCGTGGCCCGCCTGCAGGCGGCGGGGCGGCTGCGCGACGAGCAGGCGTCCCTGCTGAAGTACGCCTGCACGCGGGGCGCGCGGCGGGTGGCGCAGATCGCCCGCGACATGCTCGGCGGCAACGGCATCCTCCTCGAGCACCGGGTGATGCGGCACTTCGCCGACGTCGAGGCGCTGCACACCTACGAGGGCACCGAGTCCGTGCAGGCGTTGATCCTCGGCCGGGACCTGACCGGGATGAGCGCGTTCGCGTGAGCGCCTCCCTCAGGGCGCGGAGACGACCCCCACGCCCACCCGGGGCAGGCTGCGGTCCACGACCAGCTCCAGCCGACGTTCGTGGAACCGTGCGCCGAGCAGCTCCTCGAGGTCCTCGACGAGGTGCACCGTGATGGTCTCGATGACCGCCGCGGTGTCCTCTCCGTCCCGCAGGATGCAGTCCACCTCCAGCGCGGGGGCGGAGGGGGTGCCGGTGATGGCGAACCTGGCCTCAGCGACCTCGGGGAACACGGTGACGGCCCGCGCGGCACTCATGGCCAGGCGGGCGCAGCGCTGACGGAAGGCGGCGGGCTGGGGCGCCGGGGACTCGAGGACGGGCGGGACGGCGGACAGGGTCCGCCCCATGGCCTGGGGGGCCTCCAGCGTTGCTGTCATGACATTCCTCTCGCCGCGGCCCGGGCGCCCCCTCACAGAGATCGCCGTGACCTGGAAAATGTTAGTCTAACTATGCGTTAGGAAGACTAACCAAATTTTCGGGGTGACGTGAACAGGGAGGTTCAAGAGCGCATGGGTGAGGAGCACACCACGCTGACCAGCACGGATGGCGAACCGACGTCGGGCTACTGGTACACCCGCGGCGCCCGCGAGATCGAACCTGTGGACGTGCTCAACCTGCTGCGACGCTACCGGGAGGCCGAACGGCGCATGCGCGCCCGCACCCGGGACAGCATGGGGATGGGAGAGACCCACCTGTCAGCCCTGCGTTACCTGCTGCGGGCCGACCGACGCGGCCACAAGGTCCGTCAGCGGGATCTGGCCAGCGCCCTGGAGATCACCCCGGCCTCCGCCAGCGCCCTGGTGGACCGACTGGTCCGAGACGGCTACGCCCGACGGGCGCCCCACCCACAGGACCGCCGATCCGTGGTGGTGGAGCCGACGGCCAAGACGGACCACGAGGTCCGCGCCACCCTGGGCGCCATGCACCGCAGTATGCTCGCCGCGGTGGAGGGCCTCACCCCGGCCGAGCTCGCCGGCGCGGCCGCGTTCCTGCGGGCCCTGATCCGCAGCGTGGAGGAGCATGACGAGGACGAGGCGGACCAGCCCGCGTGAGGAACAGACTCAGCGGAACAGGTCCCAGACGCTGAACGTGGTGCGCTTGTAGACCGCGTTGTAGGCGGCGCGCTTCGGATCGCGCACCCACCCCATGCCCGGCCGGCCGTCCTCGCGGCCGGCACCCGTGCACCGCACCCGCCAACCCCAGGAGCTGACATGAGCACCGCACCCACCCCTTCTTCCTCCGACGACGCCCCCGCTGTCCTCGTCGAGACGCGGCCCGGCGTCGTGCGGCTGACGCTGAACCGGCCCGCGAAGGGCAACGCGCTCGGACTGACGATGGCGCGCGAGGTGCTCGCGGCGATCGCCGCGGCCGAGGCGGACGAGTCCGTGCACGTGCTCACGCTGACCGGCGCGGGGCGGATCTTCTGCGGCGGCGGGGACGTCCAGGCGATGGCCGCCTCCCCCGCCGGGCCGGAGCGACGCGCGATGATCCAGGAACTCGGCGAGGCGGCGGGCGAGGTCGCGGTGGCGCTGACGGGCTCTCGCCTGCTGGTGCTGGCCGGCGTCAACGGGACGGCCGCCGGGGCGGGGCTCGGGCTCCTGCTGGGCGGCGACGTCGTGCTGGTGCGCGAGGACGCGCAGCTGGTGACGGCGTTCTCCGCCCTCGGGATGACACCGGACACGGGCGTGTCCTACTGGCTGCCGCGGGTGCTGGGGCCGGTGCGCGCGACGCAGCTGCTGCTCGGCGGGCGGCGCCTGAACGGGGCCGAGGCCGTCGAGTGGGGCCTGGCGACCGAGGCGGTGGCCGGCGGCGCGTTCGCGGCGCGTCTGGCGGAGCTCGAGGACGAGCTGGTGGCCGGTCCGGCGCACACCTATGGGCCGACGAAGGCGCTGGCGCGCGGGGCCGACGTCGAGGCGCTGCGCGCGCATGTGCGGCAGGAGGCGGCGTCGATCGCGGCGGCGTCCGAGCACCCGGAGGCCGTGCGGCGGGTGGAGGCGTTCGCGGGCCGGTGAGGGGCGGGCGACAGCCCGGGCCGTGAGCGGCCAGGCCGGCGGCGCGGGCCGGTGGCGGGCCTCCCCCGGGCCGACCCCGGTCAGGTGCGCGAGGGCGTGGAGGTCACTTGAACATCTTCAGGACGTCACCCAGGCCGACCGTGGTGCGCCGGTAGACGGCGTTGTAGGCGGCGCGCTTCGGATCGCGCAGCCAGCCCATCCCCTTGCGGCCGTAGCCGGGGATGACCTTGCGCTTGATCGCACGCTTGGCGCGGCCCGTGGTGCGGGCCTTGATGGACTTCTTCAGGCTGGGCTTGCGGAGACCGATCTTCATGGTTGTAAGCGGCCATGAAAAGCTGCCCATAGGTGGCCAGGGAATGACCCGCTGACGGCCATGAGGACTGCCCAGTGATGGCCACGGGAACTGCCCGGTGCTGGCCACGGACGACCTGCTCGGGGGTGTGACGCTTCCTGCTGTTCGTCATGATCTGACCAGTCTCCCTGCCCGCGACCGCGGGCAACAGGACGACTCTCATAACGACTGGACCTACGAAACGGGGTCAGCCCAGGTGGGGCGGAAGGTCATGATCGGCTGGCTCTCTCCACGACGGCATGTGAGTCCCGTCACCGTAGCCCAGCACCACGCACCCCAACCGCCCCGCACCCGATAAATACACAACACTCGCCTTGCGTATCTCACTGAGGTGTGCCTTACTGGTTCACGGACCCCCGCCGGAAGGACCCCCATGGCCCACGCCTCCACGCACCCCGCCCATCCGCTGCCGCCCGTGGCGCCCCGTCGTCTGCTGCTGGCCCAACGGCTGCTCCGCGGCGAGGGCTCCGTCGAGGTCACGACCTTCCGCGCCGGCGAGACGCTCACCACGGCCGTCCACGGCGTGAGCGCGGACGGCCGCCTCGTGGTCGCCCACGTCCCCAACCTCTTCGGTTCGCTCGGCGCGTTCCACACGCCCGCGCCGCTGGACGTGCGCGTGGACGTCCTGCGCGACGCCCTGGACCTCACGCTCCCCACCCGCCTGGCGTCCGTGCATCTGCTCGGCACCCTGCGCTGGTGCCGGGACTCGGCCGAGGTCGCGGAGCTGGGGCTGCGCGGCCGCGTCGCGGACCTCGTGGCCGACGTCGGCCCACGGGTGCGCGTGGGCGTCGTCGAGACCCAGCGGATCCTGCTGCACGACGTCGACGGCGTCGCCGTGTTCTGCCGCCACACCCTGCCGCTCACGTCGCGGGGGCTCGTCGACCAGGCCGAGCTCGCAGACCTGGCGGACGACGTGCTGGGCACCGCCCCCGAGGTGCTCGCGGACCTGGCCGACGCCGTCGCCCTGGGCCTGTTGCCGGGCGAGAGCACCCCGTTGCAGGTCGGCACCGGGCCCCTGCCCGAGTCGCCCGCCCACGCCCTCGACGCGGACGAAGCTGGAGTGACCCTGCTGCGCGTCCGCGACGGCGAGACCACCGCGGTGCACGTGGCCCTGCCCGGTGCAGGCCGGCTCAACCACAGCCCCCGGCACGCCTGGCGGCGACTGCTGGACGCGATCCCGGCGCGGGTCGCCCACCCCTGAGGGGCGGCGTCAGTCGATCGTGTAGGTGGCGCAGGTGGCCACGTCCGTGACCTCGATGCCCTCGGCGGTGCAGGCGAGGTCGGCGTTGTAGGTGCACTCGAGGCGGTGGCACGCACCGACGGTCGAGGCACCCTCGGTCACCGGGCGGCGGACGTCCAGCTGGACGAAGGTGCCGCAGCCGGGCGTACGGTCGGAGCCGGCGACGGTGATGGCCAGGGCGTTGCAGGACGACTCGGCGTTGAAGGCGCAGGCGCTGGCGGCGCAGGTGCGGACGGCGGTGGTCATGGCGTGATCCTCCCGGTTCGGGACCGCCCCGGGCCGGGACGGTGCTGCTGGAATCGAGATTACTCCGGCCTACGAATAGCACAAGAGG
Source organism: Micrococcus sp. KRD012 (assembly GCF_017168555.1). Classification (NCBI taxonomy): domain Bacteria; kingdom Bacillati; phylum Actinomycetota; class Actinomycetes; order Micrococcales; family Micrococcaceae; genus Micrococcus; species Micrococcus sp. KRD012. The sequence goes on along the minus strand of NZ_JABFBB010000001.1, from coordinate 3,701 downwards.
GGTGAGCCTTAGTCGATAGACGATTAGCGCAAATGGATTTTGCGCATTGTCGCGTGTCGTATGGACCGACGTCGCGCCCGCCGGCCGCCCGGAATCTTCTGCATCTCTGGCCCTTCTGGCGACCACGCGCCCACTCAGAAGGGTCAGATGCGCAGACGATCCGCCGTCCCCGCCTCCTGAGCAGCCCCGGCAGCCCCGGCAGACCCGGCAGCCCCACCACCCTGGCCGAGTCCGCCCCGCGCTCCTAGCGTGGGGCCATGAGCACCCATCGCCTGTCCTCCACCGCCCTCGGGTTCGCCGCCGGACTGGGCACCGCGGCCGCTGTCACCGCAGCCCGCAAGATCGCCCTCATGGCCGCCGTCGGGAAGGGCCACCCGCTCAAGCACCGACTCCTGGACGCGGCATCCGGCCTGGTCCAGCCGAAGTACCCCATGGGCGCAATGAGCACCTATCTCAACGGACTGCACTTCTACGCAGACGACCTCGGCCGGCAGGTCGAAGCCAGCCACTTCTGCATCCACCTGCGCCACGACCTGCACCAGTGCGTGATCTTCGACCGCAACGCGCCGGACGCACGGCTGATCGGCATCGAGTACATCATCAGCGAGGAGCGGTTCCGCAGCCTTCCCGAGGAGGAGCGGCGCCTGTGGCACAGCCACCACTACGAGGTGACCTCCGGCGCCCTCACCGCCCCCGGGGTGCCCGAGCTGGCCGAGCACAGCTACTTCGAAGACCTCATCCACACCTACGGGAAGACGTTCCACACCTGGCAGTACGACCGGGACGACTTCCCGTACGGCATCCCCCAGCTGATGATGGGCCTCACCGGCGACGGCCAGGTGGACGAGGCCCTCCTGCGCGCCCGCGACGAGCGCGTGGGCGTGGACACCGCGGCCAAGCGGCGCAACCGCGCGGACATCCCGGTCCCGGACGTGGTGCCGGGCGCGAACAGCTGGGAGCGCGGGCGGGTCGTGCAGACCACGCTCGAGGAGCGCCCGGTGCGGGGCCGCGACGACTGAGGCCGACGTCGTCGGCAGGGCGCCGCTTCCCGAACGACAGCAATGCGACACGCCGCCGTTTCCCGAACGAAAACGCTCGGCGGGCCGGCGCCGTCATCCGGATCGGGCGGGGGCGCCCCGCGAGGGACAGCACGTCCGCCGCACGGGTCGCGGCAGCGAGAACGCTGGGCTCAGACCTTGCCCTTGAGCAGTCGGTGCCAGTAGATCCGGGGCTGGCCGAGGCGGTCGAAGGCCGCCGTGCTCTTCCGCGGCTTCGTCAGGTCCACGCCGGGGATCGACCGGTCCTCGGAGCCGTCGCGGACGTGCTCGTCCAGGACCAGCTCGTCCCGGCTGACCATCACGGGGATCACGGTGTAGCCGTCGTACTTCTGGAGCGGCTTCCCCGCGTCCGCGGCCTGGATGTTCTGGGTCAGGATCTTGACCTGCCGGCGCAGGGCTCCGCCGGAGGGCCGTGTGCCCAGGGCGGCGGCGTCGCCCAGCGCCCACACGTGCGGGTGCACGGGATGCCGCAGGGTCGCGGGATCCACGGCCGCCAGGCCGGCCTCGCCGTCGTCCGCCAGGCCTGCCTCGGCGATGAACTCCGGGGCCCGCACCACGGGCGTGATGTACGCGGCCGCGACGTCGGTGATCCGCTCACCGGTGTTGAGCACCACCTCGCGGGCCTCGTGGTCCACGGCGTTCACCTCTGCGCCGGCGTGCACATGGATGCCGTACCTCGCCACGGCCTCGGCCAGAGCGGGGTCGATGGTCTGCCGGTCCAGGATCCGGCCGTACGGGGTCACCAGGTGGACGTCCACGTCCGGCAGGATCCCCGTGCGCTCCCATGCCGCGCAGGCCAGGAACAGCGCCTTGAGCACGGTGCCGCCGCACGAGGAGGGCTCAGCCGGCACATTCGCCACCACACGGTCCCCCGCGGCCACACGCGACAGCAGCGCCCGGGCGGCGTCCACGTGCTCGGGCACGTGCGCACTCGCCGCCCATCCGGCGGCATAGGCCTCACGCAGCCCGTCGATCGCACCCCACCACGGGGTCAGCCCCGGGCAGAGCACGAGGTGGCGGAAGCCCACGGTCAGCCCGGTGCTCGTCACCGCGGTCCGTTCCTCGGCGTCCACGGCCACGACGTGGTCCGGGATCCATTCGACCCCGTCCGGGATGACGGCCCGCATCGGCCGTTCGAACCGGGCCATGTCCGCCTGCCCGCCCGCCGCGTAGTTCAGCATCGGCCGGTAGCGGTGCAGCTGTTGGCCGTCGGCGATGGCGACCCGACCCTGCCGCTTCCGCCGCAGTGCGGCGGCCAAGGACACGCCGGCGTTGCCGCCGCCGACGATCAGGATGTCGTACTGCTCGGTCACGTGGTCCTCCGTGGGGTGACGGGGTCAAGGAAACGGTACGACCGCCCCCGCAGACGTGCTCCGCGGCAGACGGGACGTGCCGCCCATCCTCCCCTGGTGGCCGGGGCCGGCGCTAGCCCGTAAGGCCCAGCAGCCGCAGCTGGTCGGCGTACTTGCGCATCCCGACCTCCACGGCCTGCGGGTTCTGCGCGTACCAGTCCAGGTGGGTCTGTCGCAGCTGCTCGGCCGGGACGGTCTGACCGGCCACGGTCCAGTCCTCGGTCGGCGCGGCGTCGAGGTCGAGGGCCTCCACCACGGGCGCCTCGAGGGGCGCGCGCACCCCGCCGAGGAGCACGCGGGAGGCGGGCACGGGCTGGACGGCGACGTCGCCCGGCAGGCGCTCGGCCACGCGCTCGGCCACGCGGGTCAGCAGTGTGTTGGTCGGGTGGTTCACGGTGTAGAAGCCGACGCCCCGCTCCGCCGCCACCAGATCCGCCATGGACAGCGTCCCCTTCGCCTCCTCCCGCGCCCGCAGCGCCTGCACGGACGCGGCGGCGGCCTCACGGATCGCCGCCGGCGCCACCTCCCGACGACGGCCCGTCGCCGCCTCGGCCAGCACGCGCAGGTCGTGGTACGGCACGACGGGCGGGTCCTCCCCCGGCCGCTCGGCCGCCCCGGGCGCGAACTTCCAGTTGCGGAGGGTGACCTGCCAGGGGAAGCGCGAGACGTCGTACACCACGGGGATCCGCACCACGGCGGCGTCCTCGGGCAGCCGGGCCACGAGCTGGTCCGTGCCGATGGGCATGCCCCGGTAGTCGTGCGGGATCGGCTGGGTGACGAGCGCCTTCACGCGCGGCAGCAGCCGCTCCAGGTGCGCGACCTCGTCCGGCTGGGCCTCGAAGGCGGGCGGCACGCGCACGCTCACCAGGTCCGCCCCGTGCAGCGGTGTGCCGGGCTCCCCGCCGAGCAGCCGCCGATACGACTCGCCCTGGCAGTTGCCCCACACCAGCAGCAGGTCGTCCTCGGGCAGGTCCTCGAGCCCGTAGAAGTGCCCGTAGTGCCGGCGTCGTCCCTCGTCCTCGTGCACGCCTGCGTCCTCTCTCCTCAGCCGTCCTCGCGCCGGATCCAGTCGACGCCCGTCTTCCCGAACCACCAGGCCAGGAACGCGGAGAGCGCCGCGAAGTCCAGTTCGTCCAGCTCGCTCATCGGTCCTCCCGTGTTCCGTCCTGTCCGCGATTGTGCCAGCCCCGCGGACACCGGCCCGCTCAGCCCCAGCCGCCCCACCACGCCTCGAGGTCCGGCACGGCGGCCACGGGCGCCCAGCCCAGCCGGGAGGCGGGCACCCGCCACA